>DASQXE010000079.1:0-12784 GCA_035639875.1 Gaiellaceae bacterium
CCCGCCGAACCGCCGGTTCCGAGACGACGGTCACTACTTCAGCGACTCCAGGTAGGCGAGTAGGTCGTCGAGCTGCGCGTTCGAGAGGTTGAGGGCCGGCATCTTGTTGCCCGGCTTCAGGTGCTGCGGATCCACGATCCACTCGGCGAGATGAGCCCGATCGTTGGGCACGGTGAGGGCCGCGATGGTGGAGCGGTCCGCGAGGTGGGTGA
Organism: Gaiellaceae bacterium; assembly: GCA_035639875.1. Lineage (GTDB taxonomy): Bacteria > Actinomycetota > Thermoleophilia > Gaiellales > Gaiellaceae > JAIBJP01. The sequence goes on from DASQXE010000079.1 coordinate 213, forward strand.
GGTCGGGGCCGAGGCGCCCGGCGGCATCCGTCCCGCGGATCGTGTGACAGCCGGCGCACGGCTGGGAGAGAAAGACGTTCCGGCCGCTCATCGCCCGCGAGCCGGACGGCGAGCGCGCGGGCCCGGCCATGTTGGCCAGCCAGCTCTGGAAGCGTTGCGGCGGGTCGGCGACCACTTCGAGCCCCATGTGCGCGTGTTGGAGACCGCAGAACTCCGAGCACTGGCCGCGGTAGACGCCGGGCTTGTCGGCGTAGAGGAGGATGCGGCTCGTGCGGCCGGGAATCATGTCGATCTTCCGGTTGAGCTCGGGAATCCAGAAGCTATGGATGACGTCGGCCGTCTTCACCTCGAGGGCAACGCGCGTCTTCGCCGGGATGTGAATCTCGTTGGCGGTGACCGCTCCGCTGCGCGGATAACGCACCTCCCACCACCACTGGTGGCCGACGACCTCGACGGTCAGAGCGGTCGAACCCTGGGCCGGCGCCCTCGTCGCGGCCATGACGTGGAAGTTGGCGAACGCGAAGAGGACGGTCAGGACGACGACCGGGACTCCCATCCCGAAAAAGACCACGAGCCCGACGTTGAACCCCTCCCGCTCGCCGATGAGCGGCCACCCGGGAGCGCTACGCCGAAGCCACGCGATCACGAGAAACGCAAGCGCGCCCCCGAACACCACCCAGGCTCCCGCCATCATGAACCACCACAAGCGTTCGATCTCGTGGGCCGGGTGGCTCGCCGGCGACAAGGTCGATTGCTCGGACCCGCAGCCCGCCAGCAGGAAGGCGGCGCCGAGCGCAAGCACGAGCAGCCGGGGACGCATGCCCCTCGCCACCGCGGCAGAGTTCCACATCTCGCCCGGGGGAGGGGCCGGCACCCGCCATTCCGTAGCCGCGGCCCCGGCTTGCTAAACCGCGGAGGTCGCCCGAGTCGAGCTAGGCGCTACGAGCCTCGGCGAGCTCGACGGTGCAGCTCGCCCGGCCGCGCTTCTCGAGGTACTGCTGGTGGTAGTCCTCGGCCTCGTAGAACTCGGACGCAGGCACGATCTCGGTCACGATCTTCTTCGGCCAGTGGAGCTTGGCCTGCTGCTCCTCCTTCGTCTGCTCGGCCGCCTGCTGCTGCCCGGGCGAATGGAAGAAGATCGCCGAGCGGTACTGCGAGCCGATGTCGAGGCCCTGCCGATTCTTCGTGGTCGGGTTGTGCTTCGTCCAGAAGACGTTCAGCAGCTCGTCGTACGAGACGCGCTCCGGATCGAACGTGACCTCGACGGCCTCCGCGTGCCCGGTGCCGTGGCCGCAGACCAGCTCGTACGTGGGATTGGGAACGTGTCCACCCGTGTAGCCGACACGCGTTGCGACGACACCCGGGATCTGGCGGAACGCCGCCTCGACGCCCCAGAAACAACCTGCTCCGAACGTTGCCTTCTCCAAAGAGTTCTCCTTGGTCATGTGTGTTCACCTATTCGAACGCTTGCGCGGGCGCAGCTGTTCCGCCGTGAAGCCGAAGCCGACGGGCTGGAGCTCGTGCGTGAGCCTGCCCTGCCGGACCAGCTCGGCCGCCTCCGCGTCTCTGGCGGCGGCACGTAGCGTCTCCTCCACCCGCCGCAGGGTCGCCTCCCCCGCCCCCTCGCGCCGAGCCGCGGTCAAAAGGGCCTCGATCGCCTTCCGCTCGTCCGCCGCCGCCTTGTGCACCGTGTCGGGTCGGCCGCCTTGTAGGAGCTTCGCCTGGGCCGAGCGCAGGCGCTCGCCCGCGGTCAGCAGTGCCCGGACGTTCATGCGCTCGCTGCGCGCGAGCCGATTGACGACGGAGGCGGCCGCCGTCGGCTTGCGCAGCTCTTTCGCCCTGGCCGAGAGTGCCCGCTCCCCTTCGCCGCGGAGCGTCTTGGCGAGATCGTCGCGCGCGGCGGTGAATTCGGCCGGCGGGAGCGCGTACAGCTTGTCGACTTCCTTCTCGAAGTTCACGGGTTTAGCGCCAGGATCGCACGGTATGGCTCACGAGTCGATGGCAACCGACGCCGAACAACGCGAACAGGCCGAGGTGGAGGCGACGATGGACGGAGGCCTGTGCCGGCTCGACCTGCCCGGGCCGCCGGCCGAGGAGGAAGAGCCCGAGCTCAGGCCGCCAGGACGCGTTCCCGTTCCTCCTCGAAGGCCACAGCGGACGGGTCCGTAGCGGCCACGCACGCTTCGGGCAACGCGGCGCAGCCGAGCCAGAGCACCTCTGGGCGCGCGACGACGACCGCGAGGCCGCCGGCGAACGTGACCACCCCGTCGACCGCAACGGCTCCCCCCGCGCCCAACCAGGCTGCGAGGCCCGCGGTGATCAGGGCCCCGACGGGCAGTACCCCGACGAAGCAGGCCGCCCAGATCGCCATGGCGCGCGCTCTCATCTCGTCGGAGCTCGTCGCCTGAACGACCACGGTCGAGAGGCCGATGAAGACGACGCCGGTCAAGCCGCCGACGATCGCGAGCGCAAACGAAAGCGACACCCATTTCGAGACGCCGATCGCCGCGATCGCGGCCGCGCACAGGAAATAGGCGGCGAGCGCCGGCTCGCCCTTGTTCACGCGCCTGGAGAGGTACAGGAGCGCGAGCGAGCCGAGGACCGAGCCGAAGCCGACGAGCGAGATGAGAAGCCCGAGCGTCGTCGCTCCTCTGTGCAGCTGGAAGCGGACGAGCCCGGGGATCATGAACGCCACCGGCGGCGTGGCGAACATCCCTGCGAACAGCATGAGCACCATGAGCGACGCGATGCTCCGTTGGCCGAAGACGTAGGCGAGCGCCTCGCGCATCGACTGGCCGGCAGCGAGAGCCGCTCCCTTCATACGGCCGCGCGCCGCGGGCAGAGAGGCGACGGCGACGAGCACCGCCAGAAAGCTGACCGCGTTCGCGCCGAAGACCCACGCGGGGCCCGCCGCGGCAAGGAGGAACCCGGCGATCGCCGGGCCGATGAAACGCGCGAGCTGAAGCTCGAGGCTGTTCAGCGCGACGGCGCTCTCGAGGTCCCGCTCGGGGACTGTCGACGCGATCATCGCCTGGAAGGCCGGAAAGCTGAGCGTCCCGAGGCTGCCGCCGACGAGCGCGAGCGCGCCCATCAGGAAGACGGAGAGCGTGCCGCTAGCCCAGAGGATCGCGAGCGCGGCGGCGACGCCCATGTTCGCCGTCTGGAAGAGGAGCAGGAGCTTCCGCCGGTCGAAGTGATCCGCGAGGACTCCGGCCGGGAGGCCGAGCGCGAGGTTCGGGATCGTGTTCAGGAAGCCGATCAGGCCGAGAGTGGCCGCCGAACCGCCGAGAAGAAGCACGACGTAGCCGAACGCGGCCGCCTCGATCCAATTTCCTGTCAGGGAGAGGAGGACGCCCGCCGAGTAGCGCCGGAAGAGCCTGTGGCGCAGGGCCGCGAAGCTCGCCTTCCACGCCGATCGTCGCTCGGCGACAGCTGCGACTTGCGGAACCGGTCGCCCGAGCAGAGCGAGGACGCCGCCGCGCACCGCATACGCGTCGTAGCCTCGATCTTTCAGCCAGTGCGCCACACGGACGCTCGTCGCCTCGCGCAGTCAGGTGCAGGCGAGGATGATCGGCCGGTCACGGGGAAGCTCGGCGAGACGGCCCGGAATCTCGTCCGGCGCGATGCGCACCGCCTCGACGAGGGGAGCGTCTATGACCTCGTTCCGGCGCACGTCGATGAGCAGCGCACCCTCGGCGATGAGCTGACGAGCCTCCTCCGGCTCGATTCGGAGCGACGAGCGGCGAATCGCCGAAGGGACGTGGTAGCGCCGTGTTGGCGTGGACATGAGAAGAAGCCTATTGGTGGGCGAGGAGATTCCCGGCGCCGGTCGAACTCAAGCCGCTCCCGCCCACGAAGGGAGACACAGGATGACACTCGGTCTTCGAGCGCTGCTCATGCTCCTCGCGACGATCCTCTTCATCGTCGCCGCGCTCAACAACGACCACTTCTCGGATCTCGTTGCGATCGGCCTCGCGTGCCTCGCAGGGGCTTTCCTCGTCGAAGACACTGGTCTCGCCACGCGCTTCGGCACGCGGCGGAGAAGCTGACGGCTCAACCGTCCACCAAGAGGCCCTGAAGTGGGCCGAGAAGGCGGGCCGAGCGCCTCGAGACGTGCGGCAACAGCACGAGCCGGTGCGTGAGGAGCTCGCCCGCCCTCCGGCGCGCGAGCTGCTCCTCTGCGATCGGCTTCCAGCGCCTGTCGACGAGCTCGATCGCGTCGCCCTCGGCCTCTGACTCTGAACACTCGAGGTGCTCCGCCCAGAGGCGGACGCGTGTTCTCCGGGCGAGCTCTGCGTCGTGCGTCACCACGTTCATCTCCGTGTCGTTGAAGAGCGAGTGCTCGTTGAGGTTCGCCGAGCCGATCGTGAGCCAGCGGTCGTCGATGATCCCGACCTTGGCGTGGACGTACACGGGGTCGAGCACGCCGTGGGCGCGTGCTGCAAGCGTGCAGGCGAGGAACCGGCCGGCGTCGGCGTCCGCCGCGACGAGCTCCGCCAGCGCGCCGCGCGTGTCGTCGCCACCGCTGTAGGGCTTGGCCGGCAGGAGGACGACCAGCCGAAAGTCGTCGGTGGGGGGCGAGGTGAGCTTGCCGCAGAGGAGTTCCACGATCTCGCGCGACCAGAGGAACTGGTTCTCGAGGTAGATCAGGCGCTCGGCGCCGCGCAGTGCGCGGACGTACGACTCGAGGATGCGGAACTCGCCGCGCGGGCAGGTCTCGTAAACGTTCTCCGGAATGGTCCGCACGATCTGCACCTGCACGGAGCCCGCTTCCTCGGATGAATCGGGAGCGGCAAGCTCCTCCTGCGTCACCTCCTTCCAGCGGAACCGGAAGTGAGCTGAGACGTCTGCGACCGCCGGGCCACGAAAACAGGTCGCCACGTCGTGCCAGCCGACCTGCACGCGGGCGGGATGGGAGTGCGTGTCGAAGCGGTCGCCGTCCTCGGCGGTGAGGTCGATCCCACCGACGAACGCAACGCGGTCGTCTATGACGATCGTCTTCTCGTGATGGCAGTGCAGCGGCCGCTCGAGTCGGTCGAGCGCGCAGCGAACACCCGCCTTCGTGAGCTCCCGAGCGACCTCGCGGACGTCGCGCCGCGACGGCCGAAAGAGCGGAAGCGGGGCGCCGGCCCAGAGGAGAAGGCGTACGTCGACCCGCCGCGCGAGCGACGACAGAAGGTTGCGCAGGACGACGGGCTCCTCGTCGCGCGTGAGCGGGAAGTCCGGCGACACATACCAACCGGTCAGGTAAACGTGCGACTGTGCGTTTTCGAGCTCGGTCGCGATACGCGGAAGGGCCTCGGCGCCGTCGATGAGCACCTCGACCTTGTTCCCGCGCCGAGGCGGCGGCTCGCCCTCGGCCCAGCCGGCTGCCGGAGGATCGAGAGCGCGCACCCACCCGATCTTCGCCAGGCGGCGGCGGTGATGGGCCGCAACCGCGTCGGCAACGCCGTCACCCACCGCCCGGTCGATGCGCAGGAGCGCCTTTGCCGGTGTTGGAGGAGTTCGCAAGCGGGAGACTTATAGCCGCGTGACCAGCGTCCTACTCTTTCTGTCCGCCTTCCTCGCGAGCGGCGTCGAGTTCGTCGAAGCGCTGACGATCGTCCTCGCGCTCGGAACTGCGCGCGGCTGGCGTTCGCCGCTCGTCGGGGCCGGCGCGGCCGCTCTCGCGCTTGCAGCGCTCGTGGCCGCCTTGGGACCCGCCCTGGTTCTCGTGCCGATCGACGCGCTTCGCCTTGTTGTGGGCGCGGTCTTGCTGCCGTTCGGTCTGCAGTGGCTGCGCAAAGCAATCCTCCGCGCGAGCGGCTACGTCGCAATCCACGACGAGGAAGAAGCGTTTCGGCGCCAGAGCGACGCGGCACGTCGGTCGGGAGTCGAGGGCGAGGCCGGTCTCGACTGGTATGCGTTCACCTTGTCCTTCAAGGGCGTGCTTCTCGAAGGGCTCGAAGTGGCGTTCATCGTCATCACGTTCGGCTCGAGCGAGCGGAATCTTCCGCTGGCCGCCCTTGCGGGCGGCACCGCTCTCGTGCTCGTCGTCGCCGCGGGCGCCGCTCTCCGCGCGCCACTCACGCGGATCCCCGAGAACACGATCAAGTTCACGGTCGGCATCCTCCTGACAACGTTCGGGATCTTCTGGGGCGCGGAAGGAACGGGCGTCTCGTGGCCCGGCGATGATTTCGCCCTCTTGGGCGTGCTCGCGTTCGTCTCTCTCTCGGCATTCGTGCTCGTCAGGGTCTTGCGGGCGCGCCGCGCACCGATTCCCGCGGAGGCGCTGTGACCCTCGTCGGGCGCTTCGGCCGCTTCTGGTGGAACTTCATCGTCGGAGACGACTGGCGCGCCGCGCTCGGGATCGCCGTGGCCTTCGGCGTATCGGCGCTCCTCGTCGCTGTAGGCGTCCCGGCCTGGTGGCTCTTACCGCTCGCGGCGGTGATCGTCCTGGCCGACTCGCTCCGACGCGCGACGCGGCGCGGAACGCAAACACCTCCGCCGGTGTAGAAACTCCGATGAAACGGTGGCTCACGGTTGCCTGCGCTCTCGGCGTCGTCGCGCTAGCGGTTGTCGCGGCCGTGCTCCTTTCACGCGGCAACGAATCGAACCCGGTGCCTGTCCCGAAGTCTCCGCCCAAGGAGGCCGCACCGGTGGCGGTGAAAACGGTGACGGAGAATTGTGACACGCGCTCCGAGGCCGGCTTCGGAGCCGAGTACACCAGTCGAAGAAATCTTGTCGTCGGCCCGTTGGCGATGATCGACGCCGGCACTTTCACGCCGCCGAGCGTTGTCCGTCGCGTCCACGGAAACAAGTTCCCGCTCCTCGTCAAGGCGGGCCATACCGTGAAGATCGAGGTGGCAGCGGCGGCGCGTGGATTCGCGGCGCTCGGCTACGGGCCGCTGCCGCAGGGAGAGATCACGCTCGAGGTCGCGCACCCGAGCGTGACCTTCATCGCCTGTGCACGCGGCGCGCCGTCCGGTAGCACGGCGGGCGGACCGGTCACCTTCTGGTCGGGCGGTCTCGTGGCTAACGAGCCTCACTGCGTTCCGCTGGATGTCTACGTGGATGGACGCGACACGCCGCAGCGCGTCTTCGTCGAGCTCGGGGCCCGCTGCGCGATTACGTAGAGACGCGGTAGCGAAGATGCGTTACGGCAGGTGACCCGACCACCCGGTCGAGCTCGAGCTTCCGGTCCCGCACATCCTCGAACAGACGCACGCCGCCGCCGAGCAGCACCGGCACGAGGTGGATCTGGATCTCTTGGAGGAGGCGTGCGTCGAGGTACTGCTGGACGACGTCCGCCCCGCCGGCGATGAGGACGTCTCTCTCCTCCGCCGCAGCCCGCGCTTCTTCGAGCGCCGCCTCGATCCCATCGGCCACGAACGTAAACGCTTCTCGACCCTGCATGACCAGCGGCTTGCGCGGATGGTGCGTGAGCACGAACACCGGCACGTCGTAGGGTGGATCGTCGCCCCACCAGCCGTTGGCCATGGGGTCGCTGTCCCAGTCGCCCGCGCCGCCGCTGAACATGCGCCGGCCCATGAGGACCGCGCCAAGGTTCTGCCAGGACTCCCTGAGCACGTCGTCGTCGACATTTCGATCGCCGCCGGACTGCCCGTGCATCTCGCGCCAGAAGCTGAGTCCGAATATCCACTCGTGGAGGCCCTCGCCGCCCCTCCCCAGGGGCTCATCCACGGACGCGTCTGGCCCGGCGACAAAACCGTCGAGAGACATGGAAATTTCCACTTTGAGCTTGCCCATCGGACCGTTGGAGCCTACCGCCGCACGGGAATATGCTCCGCGCGACAGCTACGTGGAGGGCCGGTCATGGCTATGAAGCTGAACATACTGCCGCCGAGCGTGAACAACATGTCCGTGCGCGTCTTCGTGCGAGCGGCGGGACTCCCCGTCGAGGAGGAGAACGTCTGGGGGAAGACTCAAAAGGACGAGTATCTGTCGAAGGTGCCGTCTGGCCTCACGCCGTCGATCGAGACGAACGAGCTGCCGAAAGGGGCGCTCTGGGAGAGCTGCGCGGTGATGATGTACCTCGCGAGCCGCGAGGGACGCGACGATCTCTATCCCACCGATCTGAAGCGGCGCGCGATGGTGGACAGCGCGAACTTCTACACGATGAGCATCCTCTACCCGCTCGTCGCCCGAGCGACGTATCCCAGGCTCTCCTTCGCCGGTTATCCGGGAGAGGTCTCCACGTCGGAGTCTTCGGACGAGGCCAAGGAGATCGCGCGGAAGTCGGCCGAGGACGCAATCCCGCGGATCCTCGAGACATACCGGAAGTTCTTCCTCGCCGACCGCGCCTTCATCGGCGGCGACAGGCCATCCATCGCTGACATCCGGCTCGCTTGCACGCTCGAGTTTCTGGCCGTCACCGACAAGGCGCTCCCGGACTGGGCCAAGGAATACGTCGAGCGCGTGGAGACGGCGCTCGGAGATGCGTACAGCGAGCCCGCTGCCGACGTCCGCGGCTACATCGCGCAGATGACCGGGCAAGCCGTGGCGACTTAGCCAGAATCGTCTTGGGCGCGCTACGAGGCTGCAACTCAGGCTTGGTACTTGGGCAGCATGCGCACGACGACGATCTCGCTGAAGGTCAACCCGTCTATCTGCCAGGCGTAGCAGCCCGGAGTTTTGACGAACGTGAAATAGGGGACCTCCCGCCAACCGGCCGGCCCGGCGTAGGCTCCCCGTGGTACTAGGAGCGGAGCGGCTTCCGTTGGTGTTGCGCCGAGCCTGATCGGCCCAGCGTGGTCCAGCCGCGTCGCCCGGACGAGGAACGGCCCCTGATAGGAGGGCGAGCTGAAGAAGTGAGTCTTGAGCGCGAGCCAGCCACGAAATCCAGCCGGGTGGAAGCCGTGGCTTGGGTCGCCGGCGTTGTTGATCGCGACCCGCACGAGGCCGGTACCGATCGCCATGGAACCGAAGTCGGGCGTAGCGACGTAGCGGCCGCGAGAGGCCGGACAGCGGCTGCCTGCGACTCGCGGGAAGTGCAGCGGACGGCTGAGTTTGGCGGGCAGAACCGTCACTGAGTGCGCGGCCGAGCTTGTCGCTGGCGTTGAGGGTGCGCTCTCCTCATGGCTACCCCCGAAACAGGCGGGGAGAGCGAGAAGCGCGACGGCCGTCACGAGTACAAGCGCACCCGTCCTCCGCGACGCCACACATCGATTGTCCGCCCGCCGTCGGCGCTCCGCAAGTCGCTCGGGCTCCTGCGCCCGTTTGCGCGAAGGCTGCCGCAGGAGATGGGCTCCTGCGCAGTAACCTCGGGCGCGTGCTTCGGAAAGACTATGTATCGGCGACGTTCACGTGAGGGAGAAAGCGCTGCCGCGGACGATCCCGACGCCGCTACTGGTTGGCTTCGCCGTCGCCTCGATCGGCGGTCCGCTTGCGCTCGTATCCCTCTACTTCCCTAGCGCTGCCGGCGGAGCGATTGAATCCGCCGGGTTGACGGCGTTGCTCGCGGCGGGGCTTTTTGCCTTCCCGCTCGCCGTCTGGCTCCGCTACTCGAAGACGATAGCCTCGGCGGCCGGGCTCGCCGCCTTCGTCGCCGCTGCAGCCGGCCGGCGGACGGCACAGGTCCAGGCCGCGATCTGGACGGTCAGCTACTTCCTCTATATCCCGTACACGGTGACGTTCATCGTCTACGACGTTCTCCCAGTCGTCTTCCCCGGCCTTGCCCCGCATCGCTGGTGGCTCGAGCTTGTGATCCCGATTGGGATCGTGGGGCTCGTCCTGTTGCGATTGAGCGTGCTCCTGAGCCTCTTCGCGGCGGCCGCGGCGGCACAGCTCGTCTTGATGCTCGTCCTCGGAGCGGTCGAGCTTGATCAGGTCGGCGCCTCGAGCGCGTCGTTCGCGTCGCACGGGACCGGGCCGACCATCGCACATGGCACAGCTAACGTCGCCCTCCTCTTCGTGTGCGGAAGCCTGCCGCTCTTTCTGGGTGGGGAAGCGAAGCATGGCGCCGCCGCGATTCGAGTCTCGCTCGCCGTCGCGTTTGGAGGGGTTGTCGCTTACTTCGTGTTTGCGGCCTTCCTTCTCGCGCGTGTCCCCGCGGAGTTGCGTGCCGGCGAGCTGCCCGGGTTCGCGATTGCGAATGCGTATTCGGGGCGGACGCTCGCGGTCGTGATCGGTGTTGCATCCGCCGTCAGCGTCGCCGCGCTCATCGTGGCCGAATACGTCGCCTTGAGCCGCCTCCTCCACGCCTTCGTCGGCGGCCGTCTCAGGCCGCTGGTGCTGAAGATCGCTGGCCCCTTCCTGCTTGCCGACGCCCTCAGCCTCATCGACCCGGAGCGGTTCTATACCTACCTGCTGAAGCCCTCGCTCGCAGCGCTATTCCTCTCGCAATTCATCGTCTTCGTGGTCTTCCCGCTCTACGCCCAGCGGGTCGAGCGACGCGGAATCGCTTCCGCTGTCGCAGTCGCCGCCGTCGCCTCTGGACTGATGGCGTTCGGCTTCTATACGGCCGTCACGACGCCGTTCGGCGCCGGAACCTAGTAGCCGGCTCCACGGGACCGCGCACCGGGGACTTCAGGCGTTGAACGCCGATCCCGCTGAACAGACACGATAAGCAGTGGCAGAAGGATGACGACGACCGCCAGTTCGAGGAGCCCAGCCGCGTCCTGCCAGGGACCACGGAGTGCCTCGACATAGCCGAACAGGCCGTGATAGACGCTGATCAGGAAAGCGGCGATCGTACCGGCGGCATAGCCGACACCTGCCAAAAGAGAAATGGGATGGTCGCTCGCGAGGAGCACGATCGCAACCGCAGCCGCCGCTGCGGCGTTTAGGAGGAAGAGCACTCCGACCACATGAACGGCGTGGAAGTAGTCGAAATAGAGCCAAAGGTGAATTGCGCCCGCGGTGAGCACAAACAGCGCGCCCGCAGCGCGCGCGGCGCTGGCCATACCCCGTTGCGGGCTAAACGCCTGTTGGGCCACGTTTGGAGATACGGCCGATCCGCGAGGTCGGTTCGGACAAACCGGTGGGGGCGCATGCCCGTATGGAATTGGAAAGGAACCATATGAATCGCGCATCGCTCAGAATCGTTGCTTACGTCGCCGCGCTCGTTGTTGCCTCCGTTCTGATCGTCGCCGTTGCCACCGCGTGCAGCTCCAATAGTTCGAGCGGCTCTTCAGGTGGCGGGACGACCACAACGCCGGCCACCACAGGGAGCTCGGGCACGGGCACCGGTGGTGGCGGCGGCGGCTGGGGCTAGGTCTGCCCGACCGCGGTAGGCGCGGCCGTCAGACGCTATCGCTTGCTAGCGCTCGTGCTAACGCGCGCCTGAAGGACTCCTGCGATCGCGCGCTTGACGCCTTCCTCGGTGCCCTCGATGCGTGCTCTTGTCGCCCCGGTCTCGAGATGTAAGCGTTCGCTGAAGGAAAAGAAGATGGCCGACGCGGAAGTCGAAGTCCTAGTGGTGGAGCGTCCTTTCTCCGTCATCGCGAGGACAGACGTCGCGTGGGTCGCCTTCTTGGTCGGGGGCATCGTTCTGCTCTTCGCCGTCGTCCTCGTCATCGGCGTGCTGCTGAGCGCGCTCTCGGTGCTCTGGGGGTCGGTCGTCGCATTTGTCTTGGCCGTGCTCGTCGCCGGACTGCTCCTGCCGGAGTTGAGACGTCTCTGGGAGCAGCTGCCGCGCTAGAAGACGAGGACCTAGGCTCTTGTCGCCCGGTCGCGCGCTCGGAGTAGATGCCATCTGGCTCGACGAGCTGTCCCAATACATGGGGCGCGTCCGTGCGCGTCTTGGAGATGCACTACGCGCACCTCGTGCCCGATGCCGAGGACGCCGCCCGCGCCAAGCTCGGCGCCGCGGCGGGAGGTTTGGGCGTCTAGCGGGCGTCGGCTCCGAGCAAGAAGAAGGCAGGCCGGCGCGGGAAGTCGCCGGTTACCAGGGACTTCCCGAAGTGGAGCGTACGAGATTCGAACTCGTGACCTCCGGCTTGCAAAGCCGGCGCTCTCCCAGCTGAGCTAACGCCCCGTTCGGGCCCACTTTAGCCCGCCCCACGACACGCGGGCGGCCTCAGACACGTGCTGATTTCAGGCGAAAGCCCTCAGTTCGCCAAGGTCGGATGCCGATAGGGGATCCGATGGACCAGGCTGACTTTCCATGGCGCCCGCTCGGGCTACTCCTCGTCGCCAAGGGCCTCCTGAGCACAACCGATCTCGAGGTCGCGCTCGGTGAGCAGCGGCGAACTGGTCGCCTGCTCGGCCAGATCCTGGTCGGCAGGGGCCTCGTCACGAGCCTCGCGTTGACACAAGCGCTCGCCCAGCAGCACGGCGTCGAGCTGCGCGCGACCGACGCGAGGGAGCCCGTCCCACCGGGATCAGAGCATCGCGCGGCACCCGCGGTCGACGCGCGGTATCGCGCTTGGCACCCGCTCGGAAGGATTCTCGTAGCGAAGGGATTTCTCGGCGAAGGCGACCTCGAGCGGGCGCTCGCAAAGCAGGAACGGCGACCCGACCGGCGCTTGGGCGAGATCCTGGTCGCGGACGGGTTGCTCACGGGGCCGGCTCTCGCCCTTGCGCTCGCAGAGCAACACGGGCTCGATCTCGGACCAGAGGAAGAACTCGAC
>DASQXE010000080.1:0-46426 GCA_035639875.1 Gaiellaceae bacterium
GGTTCGACGCGTTGATGCGGCCCGAGTTCGGGCTCGTGTGCCACTTGTTGATCGTCGTGTCGTACTGGACGCCCGGATCCGCGCAGCGCCAGGCCGCCTCGGCCGCCTGCTTAAGAAGGTCGCGCGCGGGAAGAGTCTTGACGACGGTGCCGTCGGTGCGAGCGGTCAGGTTCCAGTCGTCGCCGGCCTCGACCGCCTCCATGAAGGCGTCGGTGACGCGGATCGAATTGTTCGCGTTCTGGTACTGAATCGAGGCCCAGTCGGGCGAGTTCAGCGTCATGTCGTAGCCGGCCGCCTCGAGAACGCGCGCCTTCTCCTCCTCGTGGGCCTTGCACCAGATGAATTCCTCGACGTCCGGATGGTCAATGTCGAGGACGACCATCTTGGCCGCTCGCCGCGTCTTGCCGCCCGATTTGATCGTGCCGGCGGAAGCGTCGGCGCCGCGCATGAAGCTGACCGGGCCGGACGCATAGCCGCCCTTGGTCAGCTGCTCCTGCGAGGAGCGGAGCTTGGAGAGGTTGATGCCGGAGCCCGAGCCGCCGCGGAAGATGATCCCCTCGCGGCGGATCCAGTCGAGGATCGACTCCATCGAGTCCTCGATCGAAAGGATGAAGCAGGCCGAGCACTGGGGCTTCTCCTCGAAGCCGACGTTGAACCAGACCGGCGAGTTGAAGGCGGCGAGCTGGTTGACGAGAATCGCCTTGAGCTCGGCCTCGAAGGTCTCGGCCTCGGCCTCGTCGGCGAAGTAGCCGCCCTCTCGCCCCCACCCGGCGATCGTGTCGACGACGCGGCCGATCATCTGCTTGACGCTCGCCTCGCGCTCGGGCGAGGACATGCGGCCGCGGAAGTACTTCTGCGCGACGATGTTGGTCGCCGTCTGCGACCAGAACTTCGGAAATTCCACGCCTTTTTGCTCGAAGACGGGCTTGTCCTTGCCGGGGATGAAGGCGTCGCGGATCTCCCACTCGATCTCCGCGAACGGGTCGCGCCCTGGGATGGTGAAATAGCGGTCCACGCCGAGACGCCTCTCCGGTTCGACGACGGTGTTGATCAGGGCCTCGTCGGCGATGACGGGAGCTGTCTTCGTGCCTGCAGCGGACGCCATTTCCATACCTCCAGAGTATCTACTTCGGGACCCCGTAAATCGGGGGGTCCTGAGGGTAGAGGCGGGCTCGGACGGAGCCGATTTGCAGGGTTTTTTACTCTTACAGGAGGTCGGAGGAACGCATTTCTACGCCTCCGCTTTCGACCCCGTCAGCGCTCGACGACCTCGACGCGAACGCCGTGAAGCGCCTGCCAGAGCCGTACGTAGAGGTCTACCTCCATCCGCGCCTGTTCCGCATGAAGCGCATGCGGCAGCTCGACCGCGACGGTCTCCGAGTCGACAACCGTCGCCGGACAGCCTTGCCTCGTGAGGAAGAGGGCGAGAGCCGTGCTCAGGCCTTCTTCTTGTGGCCGCAGAAGGATTGTCACCGTCGCTCCAGCAAGAAACGTGGAAGGGCGGCTGCGATCGCCTTTCGCGCCGCCCTCCGACGACCTACCGAGCTCCCGCCGCATCGGAGCTCAGCCCCCTAAGCATCGGTCAGGCGGGGCCGCTTGACCCATCCCCCATGCGTTGGTTCATCTCTTCACTTCACTCGCTCTGATGGGGGATGTTTCCTCCGCCGTACGGCACTAGGGTGAGAACTCGTAAGAAGGCGTGGTGGGCCGCAGATCACGCCGCTTGCTGACCCGAAGGAGGCGGAAGCCGCAGCCGCCTCCTTCATCTTTTTTGGCGAAGCGCTGCGTGTAACGGACGACGGCGCTAGGACGATCTTCTAAAGGGGCCCGACCGTGCCGAGGACGTTAGGGGAGGCCTCGGCTTCCCCTGCGGCAAGGGCGATCGGGCCCCCTTCCACCATACGCCTCGGATCAGCCGAACGCCGCGGCTCGTGGTCACCCCGGCGCTCGTCCACCGGACCGATGTGCGGGAGGAGCTTGACCTTCGGGCTCGGAATCCGGCGGCGGCACCGCGTCTAGCCTGATACGCGACCCTCGAGGAGCTCTCCCCGGGCCGCACGCAGCGACCTGGGGAAAGCCGGTTCGTTAGCTTGCTGCCCTGCACCCGGCTAGGCGGGGCGCGCCACGAGTAGGCGCAGACCTGCGTCGTATTCATCGAGCTCGCGCAAATGACCGTGGCGTTCGTCCCAGGTACCGTTCTCGAGGTCGCGCTCGACCGCCTTGACGACGCGCTCGACGACGTCCGGCGGCATGCCGGCGAAGCCCGATACGGACTTGCGTGCGCGAGCATCGAGCACCCGTTCGGGATGAGCCCAGAAGGAACCGAACATCCAGTCGGGCGTGTCGCGGGCAATGGGCACGTCCTGGATCGCGACCTCTCCACCGAGCCACCGCGCGACGGTCGAAGGCGTCGGGCATGTGCGGCGATCGAGCTCGGCAAGCTCCGGGAAGTAGTCAGCGACGAGCCACATGCGCGCGATGACCACCGGATCGAAGGTGAGGATCACGACTGGGCCCCGCGCGACGCGCCGCATCTCCCGCACCCCTCGCTCCCTGTCGTCGTCCCAATGGTGAATCGTCAGGATCGCCATCGCGGCGTCCACGCTTTGGTCGTCGAGGGGCAGCGGGTAAGCGCTGCCGTGGATCGCCGGCGGCAGACTCGGGTCGCGTTGCGCGATCATCACCTCGCTCGGCTCGATCGCGATGACCTGCCGATCGCGCGGCTCATAGGAGCCCGCGCCGGCGCCGACGTTGACGACGGTCTGCGCTTCGCCCAGCGCCGCGTGAATCATCGCGGCGATGCGCGGATCCTCCCGGCGCGTGTCGGTGTATCCCACCCCGATGACGTCGTAGCGCGCATCAGCCATCTCAGGGCGTGTCAGTCGGGAACAAGGCCTTTGGCGCGCAGCTCCTCGAGGGCCTTCTCGCTCTTCTTCAGCCGCTCGAGGCTCATTCCCCGCAGAACCTCGGCGGCTTTGGTGTATTGGATCTCGTCGTACTGGACGACCTGCACGTGATTGCCCCACGGGTCGCGGAAGTCGAGCGATCCACGCGGCTGTACCTCGACGCCGGCCTCCTGGAGCGCCCGCCGCGCCGCCTCCTTGTCGTCGACGACGAGACCGAAGTGGCGGTGCGCGTCCGGGGGTTGCGTACGGCCAGCGGCTAGAGCGATGAACTGGTCGCCCATGTCGATGAAGGCCATGCGCGAAGCGCGCCCGCGCAGCTCGAAGTCGAAGACGCGCCCGTAGAAATCGAGCGCTTCCTCGACGTCGCCGACCTCGAGGGCGATGTGGTTCAGGCCGACGAGGCGCGGGCGAGCCATCGCGACCTCATGCTAGTCAAGCGCCCAGGGCGACCCTGTCGAGTCAGGCCGCTTCGGTACCCACCGCGGGAAGGCGCCGTACGCCTCGCGAGGCGAGTGCGTCTCCCTTTCCACTCCCGCCCCGTGATGCTGAGCCACGTCCCATCGCGGATAGAACTCGAGCGCCTCCTCCACATCTCCAACCTCGAGCGCATGTGATTCAGGCGCGACGAGGCGAGCGAGCGCCACGGCCCGATGTTACGCCGGGCAGTCCGGCGACTTGGCCAGACGTCCGAGCGGAACACGTCGTTCGCGCCATCCCGCGGGGGCTCAAACTCAGCGCCGGCCAGGAGTAGTACGCCGCCCCTCGCAGGTGCGGGAGGCGCGAGCGCGAAGCTGCGGAGAGAGCGGCGGGTCGCGGCGGAGAGAGCGCCCATGTCGGCGCGCGACGGTCGATCAGGGCCTGCGACGGCAACCGTTCCGCAGTCGAGGGTGCGCTCGACGCCGGGCGCCGCGGCGAGGATCCTGTGGACGCGCAGCGCCGAGGTCTCTGCGTCGAACCTCGTGGTGAGCGTCAGGACGACGACACCCGTAGCCGCGAGCGCGGTGGCAGCCCAGGCGGGGAGCACTCGCGGCACGAGCCGCGCGACGAGGAAGCCGACGCCGAGCGCGACAGCGACGATCGCCGGCAGCAGGTAGCGGTACGCAATCGGAAGGCCGCGATTCGCCTCGACGACGAGAACGACGGGCCAGACGACGATTGTCGCCGCTGGAAGCAGAGCACCAGCGCGCCCACGCGCCCGTGCGTGGAGAACGAATCCCGCAATTCCGAGCGCGCCGAGGGCGAAGCCGAGCGGCGAGATCCGGTCGACGAGCGCCTCGAGCACGTCGGCCCAGGATCGCCCGCGACCGCGAAGTGCCTCCGCCCGATGCGTCGTCGCCAGCGGATCTCCCGTCGCCGCCGCGTCGAAGGCGAGCCAGAGGAGCGGTGCCGCGAGCGCCGACATCGCCGCTGTGACAACTCGCCGACGGACGCTCCCGCCGAACTCCGCGAACGCGCCGAGGCCTGCAAGCGCCCACGCCTCCGGCCGGAGAAGGCCGGCGAGGACGAGCGCGACGAGGCGGCCGCGCCGTCGCAGTGCGAACGCGATTGGCGATCAGCGCCGCCGTCACCGCGTCGATGAGCTGGAAGGAGATGACGTCGGAGAGTCGACCGACGGCGACGAAAACGACGACGGCGAAGACACCGGCCGCGGCGCTTGCACATCTCGCCGCCGCGACGAAGAGGGCAGCGACCAGGACCCCGAGCGCGAGCGCCACGACCAAGCCCATCGCCCGTTCGGGCGGAAGAGGCGATGCGAGCGCGCCGAGCACCGTCGCGAGCGGCTTCGGAATCGTCGACGTCAGGTCGAACGCGGGCCGCTCGCCGCGGAGGAGCGCCTCACCCCACGAGACGTACGCCCAGGCGCCCGGGCTCGCCGCGGGGGGCCATGCGAGCGTGCGCCAGAGGAAGGTTCCCGCGGCGATCCCGCCGAGGACGAGGGCCGCGGCGAACGCGGCGTGAGTCGGCTGTTCATCGCGCCGGACGCTACTCGAGCCCCGCGCACGCATTTTGAGAAACTAGTGATCGACTACCAACTTGCTCGCCGTGACACCGGGTGTTGCAGACCGAAAGAGCGCCCAGGTCCGCCGGGAGGAGATCCTCGACGCGGCGTGATCGAGTTCGCCGACGGCGGTCTGCACGGCACCTCGACGGAAGACATCGCGCGGCGCGAAGGCGTCTTCCGAAACCGCCGTCGGGAGACGAGCGCGTTTCACGCCCGACAATGCAACGTGAGGTGACCGTGGCCCACGGCTACCGTGGCCGACCCGACGAAACGGCGCTAGGCTCCAACGCTCTGACAGAGCGTCGATGAAGCTAATCATCCAGATCCCATGCCTCAACGAGGAGGCGGTTCTTCCGCAAACC
Organism: Gaiellaceae bacterium; assembly: GCA_035639875.1. Lineage (GTDB taxonomy): Bacteria > Actinomycetota > Thermoleophilia > Gaiellales > Gaiellaceae > JAIBJP01. Next base: position 5,271 of record DASQXE010000080.1, read on the forward strand.
CTCTCAGACCTTCCGCGCGAGGTCGAAGGATTCAGCGAGGTCGAATGGTTGGTGATCGACGACGGATCATCGGATCGCACCACCGAAGTCGCGCGGGAGTGCGGGGTCGACCACATCGTGCGGTTCTCGTCGAACAAGGGCCTGGCAGTGGCGTTTCAAGCGGGTCTGGACGCAGCGCTAAAGCTCGGTGCCGACGTCATCGTCAACACCGACGCCGACAACCAATACTGCGGCGATGACATCCAGGCGTTGGTGGCCCCGATCGTCGCTCGCGAAGCGGATGTCGTCGTCGGCGATCGGGTGCCGAAGGAGATTGAAGACTTCTCCCGCACGAAAAAGCTGCTTCAGTCGTGGGGTTCGTGGGCAGTCCGCCAAGCCTCCGACACCGATATTCCAGATGCGACGTCTGGCTTTCGCGCCTATACGCGCGAAGCAGCCCTTGGTGTGAACGTCGTCTCGCGCTTCACCTATACGCTCGAGACCATAATTCAGGCAGGCAAGAGCAATCTTGCAGTGACGCACGTTCCTGTAAGGACAAATCCGAAAACGCGCGAGTCGCGGCTCTTTCGCTCCACCGCACACTACTTGTGGCGTTCGGTGGGGACGATTCTTCGCATCTACGCCATGCACGAGCCGCTGCCGGTGTTCCTGTGGCCGGCGGCGGTCTCCGGATTAGCCGGACTCGCCGTCTTTGCACGCTTCTTCTACTACTACTTCGCATCCGGCGGTACGGGGCACGTCCAATCACTAATCGTCGGTGCCGTGCTGCTCGTCTTCGCAGTCCAATTCCTCCTCCTCGGCATCATCAGCGATCTGCTGCGGGCAAACCGAGTTATTAGCGAACGGACTCTCGAGCGCGTGCGCAAGCTCGAGCTCGCATTGGAAATCGAGCCGGACGGCCTTGCGAGTACCGCAGTCGACCAGCACAACGTTGCGGAGGAGCCTATTAGTACGGTGCCCGCAGGCCGTCCCTAACCCGGTGAAACGGCGAAACGCCGTACAGCGAGGCGACGGCCGATAGCGGGCCACACAACGACGAGACTCGATCGACGAGCGGCGAAGTTGCGACGGTGGTCAACGAGCCTACTCGACAGCCGAATCACGCGCCACAGCGACGAGTCCAGTGCCGAACCTGCTGTTGACGAAAGGCCGCTGCAAGCGCCGAAATGGCGCGGTTCCCAGGCGCGTGAGCCATCCCAAGGATTGGGACGGCTGCAACCAACGCCCACTCCCGGCGGTCGCCTCGGCTTTCGATCCATGAGGCTGTCCCAATCTGGCTGCGAGGTTCCGCACCGCTTCCAAGCCGTATCCCAGGGGAAACCCGTATCGAAGGACGCGGGGCTCAGTAAACCCGGCCAAGGTCAGGACCTCAGCCAGCGCGAGCGGCTCATACCGACGATAGTGCCCCGCCTTGTAGTCGGCGGATCTCAGCGGCCCGCGAAGGACGGGAACGCTGACGAGCAGGAGTCCCCCTTCGCGGAGCGCCTGGCGCCATTCTCGTAGCGCGGCGACATCGTCCTCCAAGTGTTCGAGGACCTCGAACGCACAGACGAGATCGAAGACGGTGCCGAGCTCGATGCCGCCGAGTTCGGTACACAGCACCTTCCCTCGTCCGATGCGGTCAAGGCGCTCTCTCGCTTTGGCGCAGGAGATGGGATCGGGCTCAAGGCCGACATAGTCGAAGCGCTCTGCCAGCCGGACACCCGTGGCGCCCTCCCCGGCCCCAATCTCAAGAATCTTGGTCGAACGTGGCAGGTCCGCCACGAGGGATTCCACGATGTCGAACCGCAGCCAGCCATTGGGCGTCAGCGGGGGAAGACTCACGTCTTCGTGACGAGCCGCTCACGCAGGGGCTCGACCACGGTTTCCGGGCGAAAGAGGGCGGCTGCCCGTGCGTACGCGGCCACGCGCAGCGTCTCAACTCTCTCCCGGTCGCGGGCAAGGGCGGCGAGGGCATCGGCGAGGGCTCCAGAATCGCCCGGGTTCACAAAGACAGCGGCCTCCTCAAAGGCGCGCTGCTGAGGCGGGGTTGCGGACGTGACGATCGCCGTTCCGGCGGCGGCGCCCTGGAAAACCTTGTTCGGGACGACGCGGCGCGCCTTTGGACTCGTGCCGAAGATGCCGAGGCAGACATCGTGAGCGGCGACGAGGTCGGGAAGCTCGTCCCCGTCCACCCAATCACGCCACTCAACGTTCGGGTTAGCAGCTGCGGCGGCACGAGCAGCCGCGAAGTCTTGCCCCCGACCGATCATGGTGAAGCGAATCGCCTCCTCGCGAAGCAGCGCTATTGCCTTGCCGACTACGGGCGCCCCTTGCAGTGGCGTAAAGAGGCCGAAGAACGCGACGGCGAGCGTATCTTCGGCACGCGGCTGCGGGCGGCGAAACCACCTCGCTGGTGCGCCTACGGGAACGATGACCGCACGCGGACGAGCCCATGCGGGAAGCGTCTCCCGATGCTCCCTCGTGTCTATGCAGACGACGTCTGCCGCGCGCAGAGCCGCCTCGTCGAGCTGACCGAGAATTCGCTCAACCCAATTCGAAGAGGAGCCGCGGTCCTCGGCCGTGTCGCGTGCTGAGATGAGGTGATCGAGGGCTATTGTCGTCCGCCGCCAAAGCCGCCGCGCGAGGTGGACGTCGAAATGCCCAAGGTAACCGACAACGACCGCGTCCACGCCTGGAAGCCTTCGGGCTCGCCGCGCAAGCCGGGCCCAGGCCATGGCCATTCGCGTCAATAGTAGGGGCAACAGCCACGGGCGTTGGAGAATCCGCACCCGCCAGGCTGTTTCGAGCCCTAGTGGCACATTGCATTCGAGGACGCGGTCGCCATGCGCCGTGAATCCTTCCTGGAGCACGCGCACGCGCGGGTGTCGGCGAACGTCATAGGTGCCGAAGAAGAGTATGTTCACGGCGTCGAGAGGCAGTGGCCGCGCGCAATCAGCCGCCCGAGCGGGACGCGTACCCCGACTTTCACCGGCGGCTTACGCCTACTCGTGTCCGGAAGGGACAAGACAGTCGCAAAGGAGCGCGCATCGTCGGGAGGGATCCGTCCGAACCTGCTGAACGGCATTCGCGTGGCTGCAGCGAGCCGCTCGATCATCACGCGCGTGGCGCGGGCGCTCCCGGCCACGCCTAGCCGACCGCAACCGAGCGCCCGATCAATAAGCGGGACCGAGCGTTCAAGCGAAAGATTCTGGCGGCTCGCGAACTCGGCACTGCGATCGAAATCCATCGTCACTGCGACCAAGAGCAGCGCCGATATCGCGACCAGCGCCGCGCCCCACATACACATTGCCCGACGGCAAGCGGTCACGACAGATCCGACTAACAATCCGCACCCGAGGGCGAGGATCGCGACCACCGGAAGACAGTAGCGCGCGTTGAACTGGAAGCCGCGCACAGTCTCGATCACGAGACCGAGTGAGAGGAGGGTTAGGGCGGCGAGTGGCATCGGGTCGAACTCGCGCTGGCGCCGGCGTCGCCACGTGTAGACGACGATCCCAACGATGCCGAGGATTATCAACACCAGACCGCCTTCAACTCGAAGCCGCCGGAAGAACAGCGAGATCGCCTGCTCAAGACCTTTGCCCGCGACTCCGCCCTCCTCCGCCTCAGCTGTGCGAGTGAAGTGATACGTAGAGAGCGGGTCGCCGGAGACGAAGAGCTCAATGACGAGCCAAAGGAGAATTGGCGCGAGACCGGCCGCGACTGCGAGAGCGAGCCTGCTTCGCCTCGAGCCTGAGCCCTCAGAATAACCCGCTGCGAAGCTTACGAGCCATGCTTCTGGCCGGAGCAGACCGGCTAGGACGAAGGACGCGATGCGACTCCAGCCGCGAAGAGCAAGACCAACAACAAGAAGCGCCGCGGTAACCGCATCGATCAGGCTGAACCAGATCACCTCGTCTATCCGAGCGGTCACTGCGAACACGATCACGGAAACAGCAGCCGCGGCGGCTCCGCGCTCGCGGTACGCTGCAGCGAAGAGGCTCGCCGCGAGGGCGCCCATCGCAAGCGCGACGACGATCGCCATCCCGCGCTCCGGTGGCAGAGGGGCGACGGCCGCCCCGAGGACAGCCGCTAGCGGCTTCGGCGTCGTCGCTCCGTGGAAAGCGATCTGCTCGCCGCGGGCGAGTGCCTGTCCCCAGGCTTCGTACGCCCACGCGTCGTTGCTCGAGGCCGACGGCCAACTGAACGTCCTCCAAAGGAATATGCCGGCGCTACTGGCGCCTACGAACGTCGCCGCCGCAGAGAGCCCCAGCACGCGGAACCATGGAGCGGCGGCGACCGTCTCCGTGTCGGCCATCCGCCGAGACGCTACCACCGGCCGGACGGGCGAATACGTGTCAAAGGCCCTCCCGCTACGGGATCAGCGGGCGGGCCTGTCCGATGAAGAGCCGGTTCGCCTTCGAGTAGTCGCACTCGTCCCCGGTGACCGCGTGAACGAAGCGACGCTCTTCCCCCTACACGGCTGCGACTCTAATTGCCGCCCCGGAGCGCGATCATGCCGCGACAGCGGCCTCGTACGAGGAAATCGTCGCGTCGATCACCCGCTCCCAGCTGCAGATCTCGCTGATCCATTCCTTCGCCGCCGCCCCGAGGCGGCGCCTCAGCTCCGGATCGGCCAGCAGGCGGTCGATCGCGGCACGCAAGGCACGGGGATCGCGGGGGGGAACGAGAAGGCCTGTCTCGCCGTCGACCACCATGTCCGGCAGCCCGCCGACGGCTGTGGCTACGACCGCCCGGCCGTGCGCCATCGCTTCCGCGCACGCGAGGGGGAAGCCGTCGCGGCGCGAGGGGCAGACCACGACGGCCGCGCGTCGGTAACGGTCGAGAACCTCCGCACGCGAGACGTAGCCGACTCCGTTCGGCACGAGCGCTCGCAGCGGCCCGTCGCCGACAACGACGAGGTTGAGGCCGTCGGCCGCCTGCATGAGCTCGTGGATGCCCTTCTCGGGCGCGAGACGCCCGACGAACAGAATCTCGGGCGGATCCGCCTCGTCTCCCGAATCGGGCGGGATTTCGATTCCGGGCGGGACAACGCGTACGTCGCGCGCACCGAGCGCGCTCGCCTGCGCGGCGATCGCCTGCGAGACCGCAAGGGCGACCCGCGCCCGACGCAGCATCGGGCGGGCGAGCCATGGGACGCGGGCCGCGAGCTCCATGTCGGTGCCGGGGAGCGAGACGACGAAGGGCCTCCCAGAGAGCGCGGCCGGGCCTCCAGCCGGTAGCCAGTACGCGTGGACGAGATCAGCCCGCGCGGCCGCGCGCCGCACGGCGCGCGTCATCGAGCCGAGCAGGAGCGGCGCCGCCCACGGCCGCCGCCGGAGGTTGGGGACGACCCCGGGGCCGTAGGCCAGTCCGAAGTCGCGGTAGGCGCCCGGGCCGACGACCACGATCTCGACGCCGCGCGCGCGCAGGCGGGAGACCGTTTCCGCGACGAAGCGGCCGGCGAAGTCGTTCTCGTCGCGGGGGTAGGAGGTCGTCAGGACGACGACCTTCATGACACGAACCGGCTTGGGTCGGCGCCGAAGTCGGCGATCGCCGACTCGTAGTCGTCGCGGTTCCCGATGTCCCGCCAGTAGCCGTTGAACCGGTAGGCGGCGACGCGCTCGCCCGCGCCGATGGCCCGCACGAGGAGATCGGGAAAGTCGATGTGCTCCCCGGCTCCGATGTGCTCGACGATTGCAGGCTCGAACGCGTAGATGCCCATACTGACCGTGTAGGGAAGGCGCGGCTTCTCCTCGAGAGCGACGACGGCGCCGTCCTCGTCCGTGTGCACGACGCCGTATTCGACATCAACGGTTCGCTCCTTGACGGCCATCGTTGCGACCGCCCCCGAGTCGCGGTGGAACTCCGTCAGCTCGGCGAAGGAGAGCGTCGTCAGAATGTCGCCGTTGAGGGCGAGAAACGTGCCTTCGGGCGCGGGAATGTTCGCGAGTGCTCCCGCCGTCCCGAGCGGCTCGTCCTCGTAGAGGAACGAGATCGGGATGCCGTAATCGGCCTCGCTCCTGATCCACGATTCGATCAGGCTGCCGAGGTGGCCGACCGAGATGAGTACGCCATCGACGCCGGCTCGGACGAGTTGGCGCAGGACGACGTCGATCACCGGCCGGTCGATCAGAGGCATGAGCGGCTTGGGCAGCACGGTCGTGTACGGCGCCAGGCGACTGCCCCGCCCTCCGGCCATGATCACCGCCCTCATCGTTAGACCACGTAGGTGTCGGCCGCCACCCGCGGCCTGCGCTTGGTCATCCAGTCGATGACGGCCGCGAGCCCGTCGCGGAGGCTCGTCGCCGGTTCCCACGAGACCAGTTGCCTGAGCTTGGAGGCGTCGCCGCAAAGCTGGAAGACCTCGCTCGCGTGCGGGCGCAACCGCTCCGGCTGCGACTCGATCCGAAGCTCGCGGCCGAGCAGCTCGCCGACGATGCCGACCACGTGCTCGATCGACACATCCTTGCCGCCCGCGACGTTGAACGCCTCGCCGACGGCCGCTTGCTCCTCGGCAAGGCGGACGAGAGCGTCCACGGTGTCGGCGACGTAGACGAAGTCGCGCGTCGGGGACGTGGCGCCGAGCTTCACTTCGTCGCCCTCGAGGGCTTGGGAGACGATCGTCGGGATGACCGCCCTGAGCGACTGGCGCGGCCCGAACGTGTTGAACGGCCGCGCGATGACGACCGGCAGCCCGAGAGCGACGAAGAACGACTCGGCAAGCTTGTCCGCGCCGACCTTGCTCGCCGCATAGGGAGACTGGACGCGGAGGGGGTGCGCCTCGTCGATGGGTGTGTACTGCGCCGTGCCGTAGACCTCGCTCGAGGAGAGGTGCACGACGCGGGTCGTCGCGGAATCGAGCGCGGCCGTGAGGACGTTGAGCGTGCCCTCGACGTTCGTGCGCACGACCTCGCGCGGGGCGATGAAGGAGTACGGCACCGAGATCGAGGCGGCGAGGTGGTAGACGGTCTCGCATCCGGCGAGCGTCTTGGCGACGAAGTCGCGGTCGAGTAGGTCGCCGAAAACGATCTCGAGCTCGTCGCGCGTCTCCCCCGGGACGTCGGCCAGGTTGCCGATCTCGCGACGGGACGTGTAACGGCAGAGCGCGCGAACGCGGACACCGTCCCGGACGAGCCGCTCGCAGAGATGGCTCGCGATGAAGCCGCCCGCGCCCGTGACGAGAGCCTGCGCGGCCACCTCACGCGCCTCGCGACTGACCGGACGCGAACGCGTGGGGCTCCGACTCGCCGACTCGGCGGCGCCATTCCTCTAGCACGTCGCGCAGGCTCCGCTCCAGGTCGATGCTCGGAGCCCAGCCCGTGAGCTCGCGAAGGCGACTGGGATCGCCGACGACATGCGGCGGATCGATCTCGCGCTCGAGTGTCGGATCATGCTCGATAGAGATTGAGGCGCCGCTCAGTCCGACGAGCGTCTCGGCGACGTCCCGGAGGCGAACGCCGACCCCCGAGCAGACGTTGACGACTCCCGCCGCGCCGCTCGAGACCAGCGCGAGGTAGGCGTCGGCGACGTCGCGTACATCGAGGAAGTCGCGCACGACGTCGAGGCGCCCCGTCCTGAGGACACCCCCGCCGCTCGCCTCTGCTTCCGCAATCTGCCTCGCCCAGCTCGGCGCGGGGGCCTCGAGCCCCTGACCGAGGCCAACGTGGTTGAAGCTCCGCGTCCAGATCACCCGCACGCTTCCCTGGAGCGCGGCCGACGTGCAGGCGGCCTCGAGCACCGACTTCACCGCACCATAGACGCCGACCGGCGCCGCCGGCGCAGTCTCCCCGAGCGGTTCCGGGCCGGCCAGACCGTACTGAGCGGCCGAGCCGGGAATGAGGACCGGCGCCTCCGGTGCAAGCGCTCCAACGGCGGCGAGGACGTTTCCTGCCATGCGCAGATCGTCGGCCAGGCCGCGCCAGACGTCGTCGCCTGCGCGGGCGCGCGCCGAGGCGAGATGGAGAACGGCGACTGGGCTCGTCTCGAGGACGAGGGCCCGCGCGGTCTCAGGATCGCGTAAATCGCCGCGCGCGGCAACCGGCTCGAGACCCATGTACGGTGCGCGCGCCAGCACGTGAGCGCCGACGAAGCCGGTCGCCCCAGTGACGAGAACCGTCCGGCCCATGCGGCGCCATCGTAACCGAGTGGTTCAGACGAAAGGGCCTCGCGCCCTTCAGCGACCTACAGCGTAAAGGGCGTAGCGACCGCCCTCGAAGACAAGGCGAAGTTGGCGCAGAAACGCCTCCGGATGCGGCTGCTGCTTGTCGATCAGCACCCAATCGGCCTGATAGCGGGCCAGGATCGCGCGTCGCTCTCCGCTGCTCAGCGACCCGTCGGCGAGAAAGCGCTCCGCAGCGACGGCACGCGCGGTCGGATTCGTCTTCGGAGTATCCGTGACGTGGCTGCGAGTGGAGGCGCTGATGTAGACGGGCGCGAAGGCAGCGATCCGATAGGCAGTCGCCGGGTCCGAGAAAACGACCTCGCCCGGAGCGGTGTTCGCCCGAACCGCTGCGATCACCGCCGGCGATAGGCCCATCTTTCGGTCGCTCGCGCTAACCGCGGAGAGCCCCGTGACGGCACCGGGCAGGACGAGGGCGATCGTGGCCGCCGCGGCCCAGACGGTCGGGTCGGGCCCGCGCGTGCGCAGGAACGCCCCCGCCGCGACGGCCACGACAGCCCCCGCGGCGGCGATCCAGACCGCCCAGCCGGGGCCTCCCCGCTCGAACGGATAGGCGTTGTCGTCCGGATAGAGGAGCGCGAGCACCAGGCCGGCCCCCGCGGCGAGAGCGACGCCCGCCGCTTTGAACCGGGACAGGACGATGCAGCCGCCCGTGACCGCGAAGGCGACGGGGAGAAACTGCGGCAGCCGCCGCGCCTGCGAAAGCGAGATCGCGTCGGAGAGGGCGGTGAAGAGCGGCGGGAGCAGCACGATCGCGAGGACGACGAGCGAGCCACCGAGAACGAGTGCAGCCCACAGGCGCCGCGCTGCGAAGCCCGCCAGCGGGATCGCCACGAGCCCGGCGACGATCACGGGCCCCAGGCGCGCGATCCCAGCGGGCGACAGGGCGAACCAGTCGCCGAGCTTCGTGAAGGCGTTTCCGTAGTGCGCCAGCTCGGAGGCACGCGAGGCCGCGGTCGGATTGACACCGGAGTTCTCGCTCGCCAGGGGGGCGAGCAGGATGAGGACCAAGCCGAAGGGAACGAGGATCGCTCCCAGCGCAAGCGCGGTCCGGGTCAGGAGCGGCTCCCAGCCGCGGATCAGGATGGCGCGGGCGAGGAGGAAACCCGCGGCAACGAGGGCGAAATAGGGCGCGTACGTGGGGTGAACGACGGCGAGCGCGAAGCCAGCAGCGCACAGCGCGACGAACAGGACCCATCCGCCCGCTGCGACAAAGCCGAAGAGCAAAGCGAAAGCGGCCGTAACGAGCAGCAGGTGGCTGGCCTCCCGCGGTTGCGTCACGTGCTCGAAGAGGCCGAGCCCGGCAGGGTTGGCATCGCGGCGGATGAAGCCGGAGAAGCCTGCGTAGGCTGCCTGCGCGGCGACGAAGGCGACGCCTCCCGCCGGCGAGCGGAAGACCGCAGATCCCGCCGCGTACGCGAGGATGAAGGCGAGCGGGACGAGGATGGCCGGGAGATAGATGAAAACGTTGGCGACGTCGACGCCGGCGAACCGGGCGACGAGCGCGTCGACCGCGTGCCAGAGCGGGAACGCGTACCCCGGATGGAGATCGCCGCCTTTGAACTCGCCCACGACCGCGAGGTCGTTGAGCGTGTCGAATTCGGCAAGCTTCCGAGCGCGGGCGAGGTGAAAGAAGGCATCGCCGCGGAGCGGGGTGGCGCCCCACCAGACCACCGCCGCGTAAACGATCGCCGCCCCGAGCACGACGGCAAGGGCGACGCGGTCCGGCCGCACGAGCTCCGCGGGCGCGGACCTGAGCACGGCCGGAACTGCCGCGCAGGCGGAAGCCACGACGAGAACGACCATCGCGAGGACGATCGAGGTTCCGATCGCGAAGACGAGCGCGAGGGCAAAGGCGACGACGGCGAGGCTGAGAACGAAGGAGGCGGCCACGGCGAGGCCGATCGACGAGGGCCACCCGAGTGCGCGGAGGATGAGGGCGCCCGGCACGAGCAGGACGCAGGCGCCCGCGCCGGCGAGCCGGAGCGCGAGCCCCGGTCCCGAGGCCGGCAGCAGATGAGCGACGAGGAGGACGGCTGGGGCAACGGCGAGCAGCCCGAAGAAACGACTCTGCAGTCGTCCGGCGAACGGCACAGCCAACGAGGTCATCTTGGCGCTCGCACGCTAGGGCGTGTTATGGGCTCACCCGGTAGAGGGAATACCGGCCGTCCTCGAAGACGCGTGGGAGGGTTCGCAGGAAAGCTCGCGGGCGAGGGCCGTGGTCGTCGACGAGCAGCCAGTCGGCACCATAGCCGCCGAGGATCGCCCGGCGTTCGGAGTCCGAAAGCCCCCGATTCTGGAAGAAGCGCCGCGCGTCGGCCACGCGAAGTCGCGGTCGATTCGCTTTCGTGTCGGCGACGTTGCCAATCGGTGACGCGTTGACGTACACGGGCGCGAACGCCCCGGCCTCGAGCGCGCTCTTCGGATCGGAGAAGACGACGTCCCCGGGTGCAGCTTGCGCCTGCAGCGCCGCGATGACGCCAGGCGTTAGGTCCGTCACCGGTCGGACCCGTCTGATCTCGGAGAGCCCCGCGACCGCCACGGGGACGACGAAAGCAACGGCGATCGCGACTGCCCACCCGCTCGCGGCCGGGCCGCGCGACCGCAGCCGCGATCCCGCGAGGAGCCCACCGAGCGCGCCAGCCAGAGCCACGAAGACGGCCCATGCCGGTCCCCCCTCCTCGGCTCGCCGCGTGAACTCGCCCGGGTACAAGAGCACGAGTGCGAGGCCCGCCCCGGCGCCGAACGCGACGCCCACCGCTCGCCAGCGGGAGAGGACGACGCAGCCTCCGGCTACGGCGAAGGCAAGCGGGACGAATCCCGCCAGGCGACGAGATTGAGACACCGAGACGACGTCGGAGAGAGCGGTGAACAACGGTGGCGCAAGGAGGACGGTCAGCACGGCGAGCGAGCCGCCCAGGACGAGCGCCGACCAGAGACGGCGCGCGGCGAGGGCAGCGAGCGGGACGGCCAGGAGACCGGCGACGACGACCGGCCCGGCGCGGGCAAGCGCGCCGGGCGCATAGCCGAACCAGTCCCCCAGGACGGTGAAGTTGCCCGCGTTCTGATGGAGCTCGGCGGAGCGGGCACCTGCCGCCGGCGTGACTCCGCGCGCCTGACGGGCAATCGGGAGCAAGAAGATGAGCAGGAAACCGAACGGGACGAGAATCGCGCCGAGCGCGACGGCTGCACGCGTGAGGAGAGGCTCCCAGCCCCGCACGAGAACGACGCGTGCGACGAGGAAGCCCCCCAGGACGATCGCGACGTACGGGACGTACGTCGGATGGAGGGCTGCGAGGGTCAAGCCTGCCGCGCCGAGCGACGCGAGCAGTATCCAGCCTCCCTCCACCATGTACGTGAACGCGAGCGCGACCAGCGCCGGAGTGACGAGGAGGCGGCTCGCCGCCTGCGGCTGCGAGAGCGTCTCGAACAGGCCGGTGCCCTCGAAGAACATATCGCGGCGGGAGAAACCGCTCAGCGCAGCCTGCGCAAGGACAAGCGCGACTCCGCCCGCGGGCGAGCGGAAGATGGCCGACCCCGACGCATACGCGAGCACGAACGCGAGCGGGACAAGGATCGCGGGCAGATAGAGGATCACGTCCGCCGGGGCGGCGCCGCCGACTCTGGCGATCAGTGCTTCCGCCCCATGCAGGAGTGGGAACGCGTAGCCGGGATGGAGCCCGCCGTCTCTGAACTCGTCGACCGTAGAGAGAGTGTTCAGTGAGTCGAGGTCGGCCAGCTTCGTCACTCGGCCGAGGTGGAAGTACGTGTCCCCCACCATGGGCCCGGTCGCCCACCAGACGACCGCCGCGAATGGAACAGCGGCGGCGCAAACGGCGCCGACGGCTCTGCGCTCGGCTCGCGCCACCGACGTTGAGCGGCCCTTGAGCGCCGCGGGCACCGCGACACAGACAGATACGGCCGCGATGACACCGGCGGCGACAAGGATCGACCCGTTGACCAGGAAAACGAACGCAAGCGCAACGGCGACGAGCGCAAGGCTGAGGACGAAGGAGGCGGCCAGTGCGACGCCGAGCGACGAGGGCCAACCCACGGCGCGGACGACGAGGGCGCCAGGCACGAGCAGCACGCAGGCGGCCGCGCCGGCGAGCCGAAGGGCGAGGCCCGGTCCCGAGGCCGGGAACAGGTGACCCAAGAGCAGAACGGCCGGGGCCACGGCGACCGCGCCGAAGAAACGGCTCCGCTCGTAAACCGCGATCGGAGCCGTCAGCGCAGCCATGCCGCGGGTGCTGAGCACGCGGCGATTGTACGGAGGGGAGGGCGCGCGGCCGGCCGCTAACCTTCGCGCGGGCGCACGAACGCAGGCCGGAGACTGCGCCAGAGGAGGATGAGTCCGCCCGGCACCGAGCTCGCGATCGTCACGGCGTAGAAGAGGAAACCCGTGGCGAAGGCGGCATTGGCGCCGACGTCGAACCGCCCTAGGAACGCGACGAAGAAGGCCTCCCGAACGCCGAGCCCGTTGATGGTGAAGGGCACGAGCATGATCAGGAACAGAAGCGGGCCGAGGATCACGTATACGAGGGGGGAGACGTTGAGACCGACCGCCTCGCCGCAGAACCAGATCGCGATGATGCGCGCGGCCTGCATGCAGATCGTGATCGCGACGACCGCCGTGAGCGCGGCCGGCTGGTCGCGATACCCGTGGAGGGCGGCCCAGACGCTCGCGAGCGCGCGGTCGAGCCGGATTCTTCGCGCACGCGGGAAGACGCGCTCCTGCAGGAGCCGGTGCGCCCGGCGGGAGAAGAGAAGAAGCGCGGCGAGGAAGACGCCGATGACGAAGGCGACCTCGAGCCACACGAGCACGGCGATGTCGTTGTAGCGGCCGGCCGCCACGATGAGCCCGACCGCGACGAGCATGAGCGTCCCCGTCGCGCCGAGCATGCGTTCCATCAGCACCGCCCCCGCGGCCTCGCCGCGCGCGGTCGGGCGCCGCCGAGCGTGCTCGAGGATGCGGACGGCGTCACCCCCGATCCCCGTCGGGAGGATCTGACCAGCGGCGTATCCGATGAAGTAGAGGCGCGTCAGCCAGCCGAGCGGCTCCCGAATCCCCTTGGAGGCGAGCAGAATCTGCCAGCGCCAGGCCATTCCCCCGGTCGTGACGAGGAAGATCGCAAGCGCGGCGAGGAGATAGGCGGGATTGCTCGCGACGATGAGGTCGACCGTGCGGCCAACGTCGATCTGCCAGAGGAGGTACGCGATGATGCCGGCGCTGACCGCGACCTGGAGCGCGATCTTGAGCGCGCGGTTCACGCCGCGAAGCTCGCATGGACGCGACGGAGCGCGTCGATCGCGTCCGCGATGTCCTCGGCCGAGTGGGCGGGCGAAAGCGGGAGCGAGAGCACTTCCCGGCCGGCCCGCTCGGCGACGGGCAGCGAAGGCTGATCGGGGTAGCGCTCGCGGTAGAACGTGAGCGTGTGCACGGGCAGGAAATGGATGCTCGTGCCGATGTTCTCCTCCGCGAGCGCCTGCTGGTAGGCGTCCCGGTCGGCTCCGGCGAGCTCGGCGTCGATGCGAACGACGTAGAGGTGGAGCGCGTGGCGGTCGCGCGGGTCGCGGGCCAGTGGCGTGATTCCGGGCAACTCCGCCACGGCCGCGTCGTAGGCCTCGACGTGGCGGCGCCGGATCTCGTCGTGTTTCTCGAGCTTGTCGAGCTGGCAGAGCGCGATCGCGGCGAGGACGTCGGAGAGATTCGCCTTGAAGCCGGCCACGCGGATGTCGTAGAGGGACCCGTCGCCGCGGCGCATGAGCCGAAGCTCACGTACGGCGCCGGCGAGCTCGTCGTCGTCCGTCACGATCGCCCCGCCCTCGCCCGCGGCGACGTTCTTCGTCGCATAGAGCGAGAAGCACGTGATCGTGGCGAGCGAGCCGATCGGCCGCCCCCGGTAGCGAGCCTCGATCGCGTGGGCCGCGTCCTCGACAACGGGGAGGCCGAGCGCGAGCAGCGGGTCGAGGTCGCACGGCTGCCCAGCGAGGTCGACGGGGAGAATCGCCTTCGTCCGCGCGTTGACGGCGGCCGCGATCTGGTCGGGGTCGATGTTGAGGTCGTTGTCGCGGACGTCGACGAAGACCGGGCGCGCGCCGGTGTGGACGATGACGTTCGCCGTCGCCGGCCAGGTGATCGGCGTCGTGATCACCTCATCGCCCGGGCCGAGGCCCAGGCCGACGAGGGCCATGTGCAGAGCCGCCGTCCCCGACGCAAGCGCAACGCAGTGGCGCGCGCCCGTCAGCTCGGCGATCCGCTGCTCAAGCAGCTCGGCGCGCGGCCCGCTCGTCAACCACCCGCTCAGGAGGGTCTCGGTGACCGCAGCGACCTCCTCGGCCCCGACGGCCGGGGGCTGGAAAGAGAGAAACGTCGAGCGCCTAGACGACAGCTTCTGCATCGGATGTCTCGAAGCGTATTAGCGCGGCGGCGCGATCGGCCCGGGCCAGGGCGTCGTCGCGCGAGCTGCCCACAGCGAGGACGAAGCCCGCGCGCTCCGCGCCCCGGCGAAGCGGCGTGAAGATCCAGCCCGGCTGGCGGTAGACCATCGCGCCGGTAATTCCCTCCTGCGCCCGGGCCGCATCCAGTCCCGACAGCCGGGCGAGCAGCCCCGGCGGCGCCACGAGAAAGCGTACGCACGCACCGCCCGATGGTTCAGGCTGCGGCGGCTCGGCGGCTTCCCCCAACGCGGCCGCGAGGGCGAGACCGTTGAGGTCGATGCCGAGAGCCGCCTGGCAAAGCTCCGCGTCGTGTCCTCCGCCGAGCCGGGCCGCAAGCTCCATGACCCGCGGGCCCTCGGGGCTGAGGATCACCTGCGTGTACGTAGGGCCGTTCTCGATCTCGAGCGCCTCGGCGGCGGCGCGCGCCACCGCGACCGCCTCGCCGACCTCGTGCTTGCTCGGCCACGCGTGGGCGAGCGCGACGCCGAAGGCCGGCGGCTCTGCCGTGAGCCGGTCCGTGACGGTGAGCGGGTGGAAGACGCCGTCGACGGAGAAGGCGTTGACGGTCACCTCGGGTCCCGCGACGAGCTCCTCGACGAGCGCCGTGGCGCCCCGCGAGGCGTCGAGCGCGGACCTGATCGCTCCGGCGAGGTCTGCGTCGTCCTCGACGAGCGTGAGCCCCTTCTGACCCTGCCGGTCGGGAGGCTTCACGACGCAGGGGACCCTCACGTCCGTCGCGTCGGCCACGACCCGCCAGCGAGGCTGTGGCACACCTGCGGCGTCCAGCCGCTCCCGCTGGCGCTGCTTCGAGACGGCGAGTGCGGCCGACTCCGGGGAAAGGGGATGCGGGAGGCCCAAGCGGGCCGCGACGCGTGCGGCGATCGCCACGGGCCAATCGATCCCGGGAGCGATCACGCCCTCGATCCGCTCCGCGGCTGCGAGCATCCCGATTCGCGGCTCGTCTTCCGCTGAGACGACGGCCCGGCGATCGGCGAACTCGAACCCCGGGGCGGCCGGGTCGCGATCGCAGGCGACGACGTAGAGCCCGCGCTCCCTGGCGGCGCGCAGTAGGCCGAGTTGAGCCGGGCCGGCTCCTAGGACGAGTAGGCGGCGCCTGCTGTGCGAAGCGGAGACTCCCACCAATGCCGATTTTCGTCGTACCAGACGATGGTGCGGTCGAGTCCCTCTTCGAAGGACGTCGTCGCGCGCCAGCCGAGCAGGCGCTCGGCCTTCTCGGTCGAGCCGATGTGCCGGTCGACCTGGCCCGGGCGCTCCGGCGTGTGCAGCTTGAAGGACCGCGGTTTGCCCAAGCGGTCGAGCACCATGTCCGCGATCTCAGAGACGGACAGGTCGCGGCCGGTGGCCAAGTTGATTACCTCGCCTTCGACGCTTTTGCCGTCGAAGGCGATTAAGGCGTCGATCGCCTCGGCGACGTCCTCGACGAAGACCCAATCTCTGCTCGCATGGCCGTCTCCGTGCACCGTCAGCGCCTCGTTCTTGAGCGCCTGGATGATGAAGCGGGGAACGACCTTCTCCGGGTGCTGGTACGGCCCGTAGTTGTTGAATGGGCGCACGATCACGATCGGGAGCTGATACGTGACCCAGTACGCGTAGGCGAGCCGGTCGGCGCCCGCCTTCGTCGCCGCGTACGGGCTGCGCGGGTTGAGCGGATGGTCCTCGTCCATCGGCGCGCGCTCCGCGGTCCCGTACACCTCGCTCGACGAGAAGAGGATGAACCGGTCGACCGGCGTCTGCCTGATCGCGTCGAGGAGGACCTGCGTGCCCTCGACGTTCGTCGTCACGAACTCGGAAGCTCCTTCCTCGATCGACTTCGCCACGTGTGACTCGGCCGCCGCGTTCACGATCACGTCCACGTCCGCGACGATCTGTGCCACGAGGTCAGGGTCGCGCACGTCTCCGTGCACGAACTGGAGCCGCTCGTGGTTCACGACGTCGGCGAGGTTCTCCATGTTGCCGGCGTACGTGAGAGCGTCGAGCGAGACGACGCGATGCGGAGTTTTCGTCAGCAGATGGCGGATGAAGTTCGAGGAGATGAACCCCGCGCCGCCGGTGACGAGAATCGTCTTCTCCTTCACTCGAGCTCCCTTTCGACGGAGTAGAGCGGACGCCCCTCGACGTCCCTCTGGATCCGCCCGAGGTACTCCCCAACGAGGGCGAGAATGAATCCCTGCACCGCGAGGACGCCGAGGACGAGGCACGCGAGGTAGAGCTGGCCGGGGAAGTTGTCGTGCACGACCCAGAAGAGGGTGGCCCAGATCGCGACGGCAAGTGACATGGCGCCGCAGAGGACGCCGATCAAGACCCCCGCCCACTGAATCGGCTGCGGCCAGAAGCCCGCCAACACGTGCAGCGCGAGGCGCGTGAGCCGGAGGGGCGAGTAGCGCGAGCGTCCTCGGCGCGCCCGGTGAGCGAGGTCGACTTCGACCACGGTCGCGCCCGCCGAGAGGACAAGGGCTTTCGTGAACTTCTGCTTCCCGATCACGCCGAGCACGGGAGTGACGGCCGCGCGGGAGTACGCGTTGAACGCGCACCCGAAATCCGAGATGTCCGCCTGCGTGAAGTTCCTGAGCATCGTGTTGATGAGCCTCGACGGCAGGGTGCGGCCCCACGAATCTTCGCGGCCCGATCGCCGCCCGCTCGCGACGTCCGCCCCCGAGTCAACGGCCGCGATGAGCTTCGGCAGGTCGGCCGGGTCGTTCTGGAGGTCCCCGTCCATCGTCACGATCACGTCTCCGCGAGCGCGAACGAGGCCTGCGTGCATGGCCGGGTGCTGGCCGAAGTTGCGCTTGAAGCGAACGCCGCGGATGCGGGCGTCCTCTTCGTGCAGGCGCTCCACAATCGACCACGTAGCGTCGGTCGACCCGTCGTCGACGACGATCACCTCGAAGGACCGTTGGAGCTCGTCGAGGGCGTCGATCGCCCCGCGGCAGACCTCCTCCAAGGTGCCGGCTTCGTTCAAGACTGGGATCACGAGCGAGATTGCGGGCCTGCCCGTGCTGCCAAGCACGGGCACATCGTCCGAAACAGGCTCGGGCTCGGCCATTCGCAGCAGGCTACCATCGGCACGATCGGCGACCTGCGATGGTTCGCCACCGAGCCGCCTGGCGGCCCGCGAACGCGTTACGCTGGACCAGGGAAGAGGTCCTGCGCTCGAGGGAGGCATGCGTGCACGCAAAGCTGGCGGAACGGGTCGAGCGGGTCGCCCAAGACGATCGTCACGGCGCGAGCTGGCTCGCGAAGGAGGCCGTTGAAGCTGTCAGCGAGGCGGTCGATCTCGGCGAGGACCCGTTCGAGGTCGGCCGGCGGATGATCGAGGCGCGCCCGGCCATGGGCGCGATCGCGGGCGCGCTCGGGCGCGTTCTCGCCGCCGGACGGTCACCCGAGCAAATCGCCGAGGAGGCACGGGCGCTGGTCGCGGCCCGGGAAAGGGCTTCGAAGGCGATCGCCGTCCTCATCCAGCCCTACATCGAAGGCGTCGTTCTGACCCACTCGGCGTCCTCGACTGTGCGCGAGGTGCTCCTGCACACGCCGCCCGACCGTGTCGTCTGTACCGTCTCGGAGCCCGTTGGCGAAGGGCGTGAGCTGGCCGACGACCTGCGCAGCGCCGGCCTCACCGTCGAGCTGATCGACGACCCCGATGCCGAGCACGCCGCGGGGACGGTCAACCTCGTCCTTGTCGGCGCCGACACGGTCTTCCGCGACGGCTCCCTCGTCAACAAGATCGGGACTGCCGGCATGGCGAAGGCCGCCAAAGACGCAGGCGTGCCGGTCTTCGTCGCCTGTGAGGTGATCAAGCTCGCCCCCGAGGACCCATGGGAGCCGGACGAGGAGCGCTTCGACCTGACGCCGTCCGAGTACATCGACATGTTCGTCACCGAGGAGGGGCCGTGTCCTCCCTCGGAGATCGCGTCGATCATCGACCGCACGCCCTTCCTTCGGCAGGGCTACGAGCTGCTGCGCGGCGCGTCCTGAGACCGGGCGCCGCATTCGACGAAACGAGCGAGCAGCTCGCGGGTGATCCGTTCGACGGAAAAATCGTCTTCGACGCGCTTGCGGCCGCGCTCCGCCACGGCCTGCGCCAGAGCTGGATCTTCGGAAAGCAACGCTAGCGCTTCCGCGAGCGCCTCGGGATCGGCGGGCGGCACGAGCAGGCCGGCGCCGTCGCCAAGAAGCTCCGGGATCCCGCCGACCTCGGTGGCAACGGCGGGCAGCCCGCAGCCCAGCGCCTCGATGAGGGACACAGGGATCCCTTCGAGCTGACCGTCGGCCGTCACGATGCTGGCGAGTGCGGTCGCGCCCCATCTGCCGCCGCGCATGTCGCTGAGCAGTGTCTCGTGCGAGACGCGGCCGAGAAAGACGACCTCGTCCGCCAGACGGAGGTCGAGAACCTTCTGTCGAAGCTCCGCCTCGAGAGGGCCCTCGCCGGCGAGTTCGAGACGCAGCGGGACGCCGCGCTCGCGCAAGAGCCCGACCGCCTCGAGCAGGAAGACATGTCCTTTCTTCTCCACGAAGCGGGCGGCAGTCAGGACGCGGAGCGGCTCGCCGGCGCGCTGCTCGAGTGGTCGCGGCAGCGCGAGGCGGACGCCCATGTGCAGGACCCACGGCGCCGAGCCCGCGTTCCCGACGAGCACGCTCAGCTCCTGCGCCCCATGTGCGCTGATCGCGCGCACGAAGCAGGCTCGGGCGGCCTTCGCGCGCAGGAGGTTGTCCTCGGCGATGTCCCACCGATGCGCGGTGAGGCTCCAGGGGATGCCGGCGATCTCGGCCGCGACCATGGCGACTGTCGAGGTCGTGCTCGCCCAGTGGGCATGGAGATGGTCGGCGCCGAGCCCCCGCGCATAGTGGCCGAGCCAGAGGCCCTTCGGGAAGACGGCGATGTTCTTCACGAGGATCCGGAGGTCGCGGCTGCCGAGGACGAGCAGGAAGGCTCGGGCGGTCCGGAGCGGCTCTCTCGCGAGCTCGGCCAGGGCGGCTCGCAAGACCGCCGGGGGGGAGGCTCGAAGCGTCCTTCCCAACAGCTCGCGTGCGTCCGCGTGGACGACCCCTCCCCGGCCTCGCACCGGGACGATCGTCACGTCGCAGCCGTCCTCGACGAGCTGGGCTATCTCAGGGACGATGAACGGCTCCCCGTCGCCAAAGGGGAGCCGAGCGGTCACGTAGACGACTCGCAGCCGGCGTTCAGCGTCGTTAGTCAGAGAGCGCGTACACCTTCGACTGCCCGACGAGGTACGTCTGCGTCTCGTCGGCCACGAGCGGTGTGTACCTCCCGTCCGGAAACGTCCAGACGACCTTGCCCGAGCGGACGTTGAGCGCGTAGGTCTTGTGGCCGAACGTGGAGAAGTAGATGAGCCCGGCCATCACCGTGGGCGAGCCGGAGACGGGCCCGTTAGCAGCGAACGACCACTTCACGTCTCCAGTCGCCGCGTCGAGCGCGTAGAAGTGGTGATCGTACGAGCCGAAGAACACGGTGCGGTCGGCGACTGCGGCGGACGAGTAGACATACCCGCCCGTCCCTTTGGCCCACAGGAGATGACCGCTATGGGCGCCGAACGCGTAGACCTTGCCATCTGTGTTGCCGACGTAGACCCGGCCGTAGGCCACGGCCGGAGTCGCGTAGAAGTTGCCGCTCCCGAAGAGCCCCGACTGGCCTTTGCTCGACCAAAGCCGCTTGCCCGTGCGCGCGTCCAGTGCGTACACCTTGCCGTCGTAGGAGCCGGTGTAGATCGTCCCGTGCCAGAGGGCGGGACCTCCCTTGACGGCGTCGCCCGTCTGGAACGACCAGCGCACCCGCCCGGTCTTCGCGTCGAGCGCGTAGAGCCGGCGATCGAACGTCCCGAAATAGAGGATGCCGTTTGCGAGGAGGGGCGACGACTCGACCGCACCGGTCTTGAAGCGCCAAAGATCCTGGCCGGTCTGCGCGTCGATGGCGAGCAACAGCCCGGTCGATGGGCCCGGCTTCTTCCCCGGCCGGTTCATCAGCGGCTGGTACACGACTCCGTCCCCGACCGCGGGCGAGGCGGCGCTGACGTAGCCGAGCTCTCGCGACCAGACGCCCTTGCCCGTTTTCGCATCGACGGCGAAGAACGTGCCGCGGATGGTGGCGAAGTAGAGGCGGCCGTACGCGATGACGGGTGGAAACTCGACGAGCGAGTGCGCGCGGACGATCCAGACCCGGTGATAAGGCGGGCGATGGTGGAAGTCGATTGCGTCACGCGTGCGATCCGGGGTCAAGCCGTAGATCGGCCACGGCTCGGTTTCCACCGCTTGCCGGGCGCGGGTAGTCGTCGGCTCGGTGGTGATGAACTCGTTCGTCGAGGAGCCGCGGATGTCGCGCGTCTCACGGTTGTTCCACCACCACGCCGCCCCGGCCCCGGCCGCGCCGACCAAGAGGAGCACGAGGAGCGCGAGGAGGACACGCCGCCGCGTCACGCCTTCCTCCGCTTCGGCACGACCGCCCAGATCCCGCTGCCGCCGTGCATGAGCAGCCGCGCTCCGTTGCCGGAGACGGGCACGTACCTGGCGTGGTGGAAATGCCAGAGGGTCCGCCCCGTGCGCCAGTGCCATGCAGTGATCCGGCCTTCCAGCGTTCCCGCGTAGAGCACGCCGGCGACGATCTGGACGGCGCCGGACACGCGGCCGCCCGTCGGCCGGCTCCAGAGGATGCGCCCCGAGCGCGCGGCCGCGCAGTAGACGCGGCCCGCGTACGTTCCGAAGTAGACGCGATGCCGGAAGAAGGCCGGCGACGAGTAGAGATAGGCCCCGACCGGGATTCGCCAGAGGAGTCGGCCGCTGCGGGCGGAGAGCGCGGACAGCCCCGAGAAGACGGAAGGCACAAACACGCGCTCGCCGGCGACGGCCACGGTCCCGTATACCCTGGTCCCGGCGCTCCCTCTCCAGATCACCCGGCCGGTGCGCGCGTTGAGGGCGAAGACGCGGCCGGCGTAGTCGCCGAAGTAGAGCCGGTTGCCGACGAGCGCCGCGCTCGACGTGATCTTGGCGCCGCCCCTGAAGATCCAGCGCGGGCGGCGCCGGTCGAGGTCGAGGGCGTAGACGTTGCCGTTCGTCGCCCCGAAATACGCGATCCCGTTCCGAACGACCGGCGAGGGCTCGGCGAGACCCGTGTGGTAACGCCAGCGCACGCGGCCGTGGGCCATGGAGAGGATGGTGACGTCGCCCGGGACCATCGACGTCGTGACGAGGATACGCCGCTTCGGGTCGACGGCGGGCGAGGAGGCCATCAGCCTGCCGACGCGCTTGCGCCACATGAGGTGACCGTTCTTCATCGAGAGCGCGCGAAGCCAGCCGCGGCCGTTGTTGACGTAGGCGACGCCGTCCCAGACGACCGCCGGGAACTCGACGAGTCCGTGCAACCGGCGCTTCCAGACCACCCGGAACGGGGGCCTGAGCCGGATGGCCGGATGCACCTGGGTGCGCGCCGGGTTGGCGCCGTACATCGGCCACTGGAGCGCCGGGCGCCAGATCGGGACCGTCTGGACGAGCCGTCCACGGAAATCGACGCGCACGGTGCGCGGCTCGTACCCGCGAGCGGAAACGCGAGCTCGAACCCGGCGTCCCGGGGAGTCGAACCGAACCATGCCGCCGTCGTCAACGGTTCCCCGCACTCCCGCGGACACCACGAGCGCACCGGCGACGCTCTTCGACGTATCTCCGTCGATCACGCGAATCGCAGCTTGTGGGACGGGTGGAGGCGCCGGTGCCGCCCTCGCGGGGACCTGCTGGCCAGCCGGCTCGGCCGCGCTCTCCTTCTTCCCGTGTTCGCAGCCGGCGACGACCAAGGCGAGCATGGCCGCGGCAGCGGCCGCGAGACCCCATTTTCGACGAACGCGAGACATCCTCAGACTGGCCGGTCAGAGTACCGATGCCCCAGGAGCGCAAGGCTTTGCAGGCGACCCGAGGCCAGCCGGGGTTCCACCCCCGACCCTATGATCGCGCCGTGCGCGCGGCATCACGGGAAGGCGGCCAACCGATCGTGGGGATCGGTGCGGGTGGTCACGCCAAGTCCGTCCTCGAAGCAATTCGCTCGACAGACGAGTTCGAGGTAGTGGCCCTCGTGGACGACGATCCGTCACGGGCTGGAAGCGATGTGCTGGGCTTTCCCGTCGAGCCGTCGAATGCGCTCGAGCGCCTGCGCTCCGACGGAGTCGCACACGGATTCGTCGGAGTCGGAGGCTTCGGGGGCTCGACGCGCAGCCCCGTGTTCGAAAGGCTGGTCGCCGCCGGCTTCGAGCTTCCGCAGATCGTCCATGCGTCCGCGCACGTGTCCCCGTGGGCCCGTCTCGGGCGCGGTACGCAGGTGTTCGCCGGCGCGGTCGTGAACGCAGGGGCGGATATCGGCGAGGACGTCATTGTGAACACGGCTGCCGTCGTGGAGCACGATTGCCGCATCTCGGACCACGTTCACATCGCTCCGGGCGTGCTCCTCGCCGGGCTCGCCGCGGTCGGCGAGGGCACCCACGTCGGGCTCGGCGCCGCAGTACTTGAAGGCGTACGAATAGGGCGGGAGGCATTCGTAGCGGCTGGCGCGGTCGTCGTCCGGGACGTCCCAGACGGAGTGCGCGTCGCCGGCGTGCCCGCACGCGAACTCCCGAAGGACGAGGCTAGCTAGGTCTCTGGGCGTCGCTCGCAAAAGAGGCAAGGGAGCGGGCCCGAGACAGTACAAAGAGGTACGGCGAGGGACCGCGAGCGCAGCATCCTGCCGCGAGCGACGTCAGGCGGCAGGCGGAGCCGGGCTTCGCGCGGCTGCAAGCCGCCGCCGCCCAGAGGGCTAGCTAGGCCGTTCGCCCCAGTCGCCTTGTGCGTCGTCGTAGATCGAGCTCGGCTGGAAGAGCGTCTTCACGGTCGCGGCGACGATGCTCAGGTCGAGCGAGAACGAGCGGTGGTCGACGTACCAGACGTCGAGCTTGATCCGTTCCGGCCACGAAAGCTCGTTGCGACCGGAGACCTGCGCCCAGCCCGTCACTCCCGGCAACACTTCGAGACGGCGGCGCTGGAAGTCGTCGTACCGCTCGACCTGGTAGCGAAGCGTCGGCCGTGGACCGACGATACTCATGTCGCCCCGCAGCACGTTCCAAACCTGCGGCAGCTCGTCGAGCGACCACCGACGGAGGAAAGCTCCAACCCGTGTGATGCGCGGGTCAGACTTCGAGATCAGGTAATCCGCAGGCTCGCCCGGCGGCGAATCGACGAGCGTCCGGAATTTGACGATCTCGAAGGGGCGTCCGTGGCGTCCGATGCGCTCCTGCCGGAAGAAGAGGGGGCCGCGGCTTTCGAACTTGATCGCGGCGGCGATCGCTCCGAGAAGCGGCGCCGCGAGCACGCCCACCGACGACGCGACGGTGAGATCGAAAGCGCGCTTCGCGAGCTCGTATCGCCTGGTCGTCATTGGTCCACCCGTTCAGGCGTCCACATGACCTGAGGGCCGCGGCCGAGGACCCGCGCGAGCCCGGCTACCGAGGACGCATTCACGACGACGTAGTACCAGGCCGGGCTGGCGAGCGGGATGCGATTCGGGGCCCGGCGGCCGGCGAGGGCAAGCGCGAGGAACGCGACCTGAAGGCCGAGAAGCGCGCGCGCGGCCCGGCTCCGCGGGGCGAGCAGGGTACTGGAGGCGAGCAAGACGAGATGCAGGGGACCGCTCGAGTACCGAAGCAGCCGGTGGGAGAGCAGGGCGATGAAATAAAGCGGCGGCTGGCCGCGCGGATCGAGCATCCCGCCCCGCAGGATCTCCCACCAGGCGCGCGAGAGCATGCGCACCTTGCGCGACCACTCCTCCTCGGTCGTGGCGGCGGCCGGCTCCCGAGCGCGGGCGCCCGGTTCGTACACGGCCCGCAAACCTCGGCGGCGCAACCGAAAGGGCAACCCGATGTCGTGGCTGTGCCCGGGCTCGAGCTCGAGAAAGGCCGAGCGGCGAACCGCGTAGATGGCTCCGTTTCCCGCGGTGACCGAGCCGCACGCCGACTCCTGCTCGCGCAGCCAGAGCTCGAAGGTCCAGTACAGGCCTTCTTGGTTGTCTCCTGCGGGCGCATCATCGAGCTCCAGCCGCCCGCACACGTAGCCGACCTCGGGGTCGGCCAGGTTGCGCACGAGGTGCCGCAACGCATCCGGCTCCCACAGCGAGTTGGCGTCGGAGAAGGCGACGACGTCGCCGCCCGTCGCCGCGACCGCGGCATTCTGCGCTGCCACCTTCCCGGCCCGCGGGAGGTCGAGCAGCCGCACCCCCCGGGCCGAATAGCGCTCGACGACTTCACGGGTGCCGTCGTCCGATCCGTCGGAGGCCACGACGATCTCGAGGCGCTCGGCTGGGTAGTCGACGCGGAGGGCGTTCTCGAGGCGCTCTCTGAGCACCCCCTCCTCGTTGTGGGCGGAGACGATCAGGGTGGTGTCCGGCGCGAACCTCTCGTCACGACGGGGCTCGTAGCGCCGCAGGCGCGCCGCGGCGGCGGCTGCGAGCGGATAGCCCACGTACGCCCAGCCGATGAGGGCGAGCGAAGCCCACATCGTCTTCCTGAGCATCAGCTTTCCATCCTCGCGGTCCGCGCTCGTTCGGCCGCGGGGTCGATCAACCCCCGGCCGCGCGCCTGCTCCCAGGCGCCCGCGATCATCCCGGTCACGTAGCCCCGGTCGCGGGTCTGGATCGCCTTCCCGACCATGAGCAGGAACGTGCCGAGCAAGGCCCACCAGAGAGCGGCCCTGTACGGAAGGGTCTGCGGCATGTGCTTCCGGTGCAGATAAAGCTGGTTCGCGAGGCTCATGCGCTGCAGCTCGAAGGGCGACAGCCGCTGCGAGGCCGTCTTGCGGTGGTCGACGCGCGCCTTCGGTGTCTGCACGAGGACGTAGCCGCGTTTGGTGATCCGATAGGAGAAGTCGGCGTCCTCCCTGAACGCGAACCCGGCCAGGTTCTCGTCGAAACGCTCATGCTCGAAGACCTCTCTCCGAAAGGACATGAACCAGCCGACGAACGTCTCGACGCGGCGTACGTCGGCCAGCGTGACCGCATCCTCGCTGAAGAATCCGCGCCGAACTCGCCCGCTGGCCTCGGGCCACCAGCCGCCCATGCCGAAGAACCGTCGCCAAACGACCGACAGGCGGCTCGGAATCGGCGGCCGGAGCCAAACGCCGCGCACACCCCCGAGCTCCGGACCCCAGCGTCCATACTCAGCCAGGATCTCCTCGTGCACGTCCGGGGCCATCTGGACGTCGTCGTCGATCAGGAAAACGGGATCGCCCGTGGTGAGGTCGATCCCCACGTTGCGCTGCACTGGGAGACCGCGCGGCGCGGGGTGGACGTAGTCGAGCTCGATACCCGCCTCCGCGCACAGGCGCTCGATGTCCGCACGCGCCGGCGCGTCGTCGCTCGAGTCGACGACGCACAGCTCCCTGGGCAGCACCGTTTGGTCGACGAGGCTCTGGACTGCTTCCAGCAGATGATGGGGCCGGTTGCGTGTGGCGATGATGAAGCACGAGCGTGCGCGCGGTCTCTGCGGCTCGTCGCTCATGCACCCGGGGGATTGCGACGGCTCACCCTGCCTCGACGCGGGTCCGTTCCCGTCGAACGGCCGAGGGCGACAGGTGCCGGAGGCTGCGCCAGGCGAGGATGATCCCGCCCGGAAAGGCCGTAGCGATCGTGACCGCGAGGTACATGAAGCCGGCCGCGAAGGCCGCGTCGGTGGGGACTCCGAAGCGTCCGAGGAAGAAGACGAAGAACGACTCTCTGACGCCGAGCCCGTTGACGGTGACGGGCACCGTCGAGACCAGGAAGAGCAGCGGCCCGAGAATGATGTACACGAGCGGCGAGACTTCGACGCCGACCGCCTCTCCGCACAGCCAGATGATGACGATGCGCACGAACTGCACCGCGACGCTCACCGTGAGAGCGAGTGCGAGGGCCTGGGGTCGCCAGCGATACCCGTGAAGAGCGGTCCACACGGCGCTGAGCGGCCGGTGGAGCCGCATGGCCGCGCCGCGCGGGAAGACGTGCTCTTGCAGAAACGAATTCGCGCGCCGCGAAAAGACGAGCACGCCCAAGGCGAGCAGGACGACGACCGAGGCACCCTCGACCCAGATGAACGGGCCGATGTGGCTGTACCGTCCGACGGCGAGGGCGAGGCCGATCGCGACGACGACGAGGATTCCGGCCGAGCCGACGACGCGTTCCATGAGCACGGCCGCGGCCGTCTCCCCTTTCACATCCGGGCGTTTGCGCACGTGCTCGACGATCCGGACCGCGTCGCCGCCGATGCCGGTCGGGAGCACCTGGCTCGCTGCGTACCCGATGAGATACAGCTTCGCGAGCCACCTGAGCGGCTCGTGAACGCCCTTGGACGCGAGGAGCACCTGCCAGCGCCAGGCCATCGGAACGAGCGTGGCGACATAGATGGCCCAGGCCGCGAGAACGTAAAGGAGGTTGCTCGACGCGATCGTGTCGACGGTCTCCCCGACGTCGATCTTCCAGACGAGGTACGCGACGAGCGCGGCGCTCACGAGGAGCTGAAGTGCGACGCGCAGGCCGGTCCTCATGCCGTGGAGCGGAGGCGGAGGCGGCCGCGAAGTGACCGCGACGGCGCAGGGGGGCGGCGAACCGCACAGCGCTCCATCAGGCGGGCTATGTTAGTTGTGGTGCCGGTTCTCCGCACCGACACCGCCCCGGGACGTCCCCGAGAAGGGCGGGCGAGCGACTAACCTGAGACGTCCATGGAGGCGCAGAACCCTTCCGCCATGCAGCCGCACCCGGAGCAGGCAGAGGTAACGGCACAGCTCGAGACGAAATCGAAGCAGCAACACCTCGTCCGCCAGGATGAATTCGCGTCCGAGCGCCACGTCTACGAGCCCCACCCGATCGGGCTCCCGCCGCTGGACTCGTACGTCCGCGAGCTCTGGCGTCGGCGCCAGTTCGCGTTCGAGCTCGCGCGGACGAACCTCCGCGCGCAGCACTTCAACACCGTCCTCGGCCAGCTCTGGCTCGTGCTGAACCCGCTGCTCCTCACCTTCATCTACTTCGTGCTCGTCGACATCGTCGGACGCGGAAGCCGCGGGTCGACCTTCCTGGCGCATCTCATGCTCTGCCTGTTCGCCTTCCGGCTCGTGAGCACGTCGATCACCGAGGGCGCAGGATCGGTGGTGGGCGGCGGCAAGCTCATCCTGAACGTGGCCTTTCCCCGGGCTCTCTTGCCCCTCGCGGCCGTGATCACGGCGTTCATGACCTTTCTGCCCACGCTCGGCGTCTACGCGGTCATGCATGCCATCGCCGGATTGCCCGTCGGGCTCCACCTGCTCTGGGCCATCCCGATCGTCGTGCTCCTGCTCGTGTTCGCCTCCGGCGGGGCCATGCTCATCGCGGCGGTGCAGGTGTATTTCCGCGACGTGCGGAGCTTCCTCCCGTACTTCCTCCGCATCTGGCTGTATGCCTCGCCCGTTCTTTACTACGTCCACGAGGTCCCCCACAAGTTCAAGCCGATCATCGACGCGAATCCGCTCTACCCGCTCCTGGGCGAGCTGAGCGAGGTCGTGAACCGGGGCCAGAACCCGAACCCGAAGCTTCTAGCCGTGGGGCTGGCGTGGGCCCTCGGAGCCTTCGTCCTCGGTGCGTTCTTCTTCGTGTCGAGGGAGCGAGAGTTTGCTGTCCGCCTCTAGGAACCGCGCGCTCGCCGTGGGAGGCGAGGCCCACTGGAGCACGGATTCGGCCGTCAGGGTCGACGACCTGTCCGTCACGTACCGAACGACGCTCGAGAAGAAGCCGACGCTGAAGAGCACGCTCGTGCGCCTCGGGCGACGCGAGCGGATCGTTCGTCAGATCGAGGCGCTCCGCGGGGTTTCCTTTGCCGTCCCCCACGGGACCGTGATCGGCATCGTCGGGGTGAACGGCGCCGGCAAATCGACGCTCATGCGCACGATCGCAGGGATTCTTCCCCCCACCGCGGGCAGGGTCGAGGTCAACGGGCGGGTCAGCACGCTGCTCGCGCTCGGCGTCGGCTTCAACTCAGCGCTCAGCGGACGGGAGAACGTCATCCTCGGCGGGTTGGCAGCCGGACTGACCCGCGATCAGCTCGCGGAGAAATACGACGAGATCGCGGAGTTCGCCGAACTCGGCGACTTCATGGACATGCCGATGCGTACTTACTCGTCCGGGATGTACGGCCGACTGGCGTTTTCCGTCGCGGTCAACATGGAGCCGGACATCCTCCTGATCGACGAGGCGCTTTCCGTCGGTGACGCACGTTTCAAGCAGAAGTCTTTCGACAAGATGCGGGAGCTCTGCGCGGAGGCGCGCACGATTCTCATCGTCAGCCACGCCCTCAGAAGCATCGGCGAGCTGTGCAGCGAGGTCATCTGGTTGCAGAACGGGCGGATCGAGATGCGAGACGAGCCGGCGGCCGTCATCGGTGCCTATACTCGCTTCCTCGGCGTGGGTCAAAGC
The DNA here is from genome assembly GCA_035639875.1 of Gaiellaceae bacterium. Classification (GTDB taxonomy): domain Bacteria; phylum Actinomycetota; class Thermoleophilia; order Gaiellales; family Gaiellaceae; genus JAIBJP01. The sequence goes on from DASQXE010000080.1 coordinate 34,331, forward strand.
GACGTCGCCCTCGAGGATCTGTAATCACTTCGGGCGGTGGGGGACCCGGAGCAGGCGCGTTCATACCCTCCAACGAGGCCGGAAGTGCTCGGCCCCGAAGGACAGGTATTCGACAGCGGCGCGTGCGAGCATGCGTTCGGGGCTACTCCCGCTCCGCGATACCGGCAGTGGGAATTCGACCTTGTGGCGCCGTTCCTCGGCCGGACCGTGCTCGAGGTCGGCTCGGGCTTCGGGTACTTCGCCGAGAAGCTGGCTGAGGCGGGTCTCGACCGACTCGTGCTGAGCGATCCGGACCAGCGTTGCGTCGCCAGCCTGCGGCGACGATACGCTGACCGAGCCGACGTCGAGGTGGTCAAGGTTGCGCTTCCCGGTCGTCTCGACATCGGCGATCCGGTCGAATCGGCCGTCGCGATGAACGTCCTCGAGCACATCGACGACGACGCGCAGGCGCTCCGCGAGGTGGCCGCCGTGATCGTTCCGGGCGGTCGGATAGTGCTCTGGGTGCCCGCGTACATGCAGCTCTATGGGGCCTTCGACCGCAAGATCGGGCACTTCCGCCGCTACACGCCGGCGACGATCTCCGCCACGGTAGAGCGGGCAGATCTCAGTGTCCGCCACGTTCGCCCGGTCAATATGCTCGGAGCGATCGCATGGTGGCTCGCCATCCGGCGCGCACGTGCTGGCCGGCCGCATCCTAAGCTCGTGTGGCTGTACGACAACCTCGTCGTATCGGCCTCCCGGACGCTCGAGAAGCTCGTCCGGCCGCGGTTCGGCCAAAGCGTCCTCTGCGTCGCTGAAGTGAGCTAGCTGCCCGCGGACGGACGCGAGCGCGCTCCGAGCACCACCGCTTCGTCCGCGCCGAAGGCCGGCCCGCCCGCTGCGGCAACGCGCTCCTTCGGCCGCTGCCTCCAGAACGAGCGGCAGGGGATCTTCTCGCGGTCGCAGCGATGCGCGTATTTCTCCGCGATCTCGGCGATCTCGGTCAGCAGGCCCTCCGCGAGGGTGATCGGGACGAGGCCGAGGTCGAGCAGCTGGCGGTTCTCGACGAAGAGGTCGTTCTCTTCGGCCTCGTTCCGCGGGTTCTCGACGAAGTCGATCTCGGCCCCAGTCAGCCGGGAGACCAGCTCTGCGAGGTCGAGCAGGCGGTGGGTCTCCGTCATCTGGTTGAAGATGCGCACGCGCTCGCTCTTCGCCGGCGGATTCTCCACCGCGAGCTGAATGCAGCGCACGCTGTCCTGGATGTGAATGAACGCGCGCGTCTGGCCTCCCGTGCCGTGGACGGTCAGCGGGTAGCCGATCGCGGATTGCATCAGGAACCTGTTCAGGACCGTGCCGTAGTCGCCGTCGTAGTCGAAGCGGTTGATGAGGCGCTCGTCGAGGCGGGTCTCGACCGTCTCGGTCCCCCACACGATCCCCTGGTGGAGATCGGTGACGCGGACCTCGTCGTTCTTGTTGTAGTAGGCGAAGAGGAGTTGATCCAGCGTCTTGGTCATGTGATAGACGCTGCCCGGGTTTGCCGGGAAGAGAATCTCCTGCTCGATGTCGGTGCCGTCGTCGGCCTCGATCTTCACGCCGAGATATCCCTCGGGGATCTTGACGCCCGGCGCTGCGCCGTAGCCGTAGACACCCATCGTCCCGAGATGGACGACATGGACGTCGAGGCCCGACTCGACAATCGCCGCCAGGAGGTTGTGCGTCGCGTTCACGTTGTTGTTGACCGTGTAGCGCTTGTGGCACGAGCTCTTCATCGAGTAGGGCGCCGCGCGCTGCTCGGCGAAGTGCACGACGGCGTCCGGCTCATAGCTCGCCATCAGCGCGAGGAGCTGGTCGTAGTCCTCGGCGACGTTGAGCCGCCGGAAGCCGATCTCCCTTCCGGTGAGCTCGCGCCAGGCGGCCAGGCGCGCGCCGAGCGGCGCGATCGGGGTCAGCGACGAGGCCTCCAGCTCGATGTCCGCATTGCGGCGGGCGAAGTTGTCGACGATCAGGACGTCGTGACCACGCTGCGAAAGGTGCAGCGAGGTCGGCCACCCGCAGAAGCCGTCACCTCCGAGGATGAGGACGCGCATGGCGGCCGATGGTAACAAAACGACTTTCCGGCCTGGACGCGGTCCGGCGGGGCTAGAGTCACCCGCGTGACGATCTACGAGTTCCTCGGGGCGGTGCACGAACGCTATGCGCCGCGCTCGTACCTCGAGATCGGAATCAGGCGGGGCCTTAGCCTCGCGCTTTCTCGGACGCGGACCGTCGCCGTCGATCCCGACTTCGAGATCACAGCGGAGCTGGCCTGCGACCTCAGGATCGTGAAGGTCACGAGCGACGAGTTTTTCGCACAGCCCGCCTGGGAGAAGCACTTCCCCGAGGGCGTCGTCGACCTCGCCTTCGTCGACGGCCTCCATCACGCCGAGTCCGCCTTGCGCGACTTCATCAACGTCGAGCGGCGGACCGCGTGGACGAGCGTGATCCTCGTCGACGATGTGTTGCCGCGCACGCGGGCCAGAGCCGCGCGCGAGCGCGGGGAGATGACCGCCTGGAGCGGTGACGTCTACAAGCTGAGGGCTGTCCTCGCACGGCTGCGTCCGGACCTGCTCCTGCTCGTGCTCGATACTGCTCCCTCGGGCGTGCTCGCCGTCCTCGGCCCGGACTCCGAGAACCGCGTCCTCGAGAAGCAGTACGACGAGCTGGTGGACGAGCTCGTGCAGCCGGATCCGCAGGACGTCCCCGTATCCGTTCTGCGGGGCGACGGCGCGCTCGATCCCGCTGTCTTCAGCGCCGGCGAGGTGTGGGGTCTGCTCAGAGAGGCCCGCGACTCGGGCCTCCGGCGCGCGGAGGGCTGGGACGCCGTCCGCAGGGCCGCGGCGAGCGCCTCCCACCCGGCGCCGCTTCGCGCGATTCCACCCGCGTGCCTCGACGGCTGCAGCGCACTGCCCACTGACGAGGCCCGTGGCCCCGTGCGCCGCGGACTGCAGCGCTTCCGTCGCGGGCTGCGCTCGTCGTAGGAGACCCGTCGGTGCCTGGGCTACGAGGCGCCTTGGGGCGCCTCGTACTCGGGCTCCTCGAGCGGACCGTTGCCGGTGAGGAAGTCGATGAGGCCGTCGAGATCCTTGAACGCCGCGTCTCGCAGGGCGACGCGCACGGCCTCGTCAGCGTCAGTGTCGAAGCTCGTCCAGAAGGAGGCGTGCCGGCTGCCCGCGCCGTGGTGGTAGACGATATCGCCGTAGACGCCGCCCATCAGGAAATGCATGTCCCTCGCGTTGCTGCGGCGCAGGCGGCTGACCTTACCGCCGGCCGCGAGCACGGCATTCGTGATGTCCTGACCGACGTCGACGCGGTGGACGCCCTGCTTGCGCGCGAAGTCGACTCCGAGCGCGACGAGGGTCTCCCGCCGCGCAGCGAGACAACTCGGGTGGACGTAGCCGCGGATCCGAGGCGCCATCTCGTCACGCCAGATGCCGGCGAGCGACGCCCCCTGGTCCAAACGGCCGAGCACGTTCTCCAGCCACCCGTCTCGGATCGGGAACGAGTCAGTGTCCAGCGTGACCACGTACTCGGTCTCGGCCGCCACTTCGTGCAGGAGGCGGTCGAGGGCACGCCCGTGCCTGATGTCCTTCTCGGATTCGCGCTCACTGAAGACGGAAACCCGCGGATCCGCCTCCAGGAGCTCGAGATGCTCGGGAAAGAATGTGTTGTCCCAGACGAGGATGTCGTACGAGGAGCCCCGCGTATGCCGTTCGAGTTGCTCGAGGCAAAGCCGGATCCAGGGAAAGCGCCGCGCCTCCTCGACGTCGAAAGCGTTCGCGCTGTGGCGATCGAACCCGTTCACGATCAGGAAGGCGGTGCGCCCGGGCGCAGGGGAATCGCGCCTCGCCACGCGCTCACGCAGCTGCGAAGCGGCGCGACCGAGCGCGCCCCGGCCTCCGGCGTCACGCGGCACGGCGGCAATATAGCCAGCGCAGAAAGCTACTCCCGACGGAGGCAGATGAGCCCTCGCACGCGGAACCCTTCGCGGTAGGGCCCTCGCGCCTTCACCTCTTCCAGAACGGTCCCTCGGGTCTTCCGGACGCAGACGAGGTCGACACGCAAGGTCGACAACGCTGGACCCACCTTCGCGAGCGGAGGCATCTCGCGCCTGAGGGAGATGAAGTCCGTCAGCACGAGGCGAGCGCGCGTAATCCGCGCCGGCTCGGGCGTGAGCGTCGCGTACCACCGCCGCGCGTCGACGGCTTTCGGGTCGACCGTCAGCAAAGCGATCGCGGTCATCGTCGGCTCATCGGCGAGGATCGGCCCGGGTCCTCTGTAACGGGCGAGGATGCTGCGCGCGTCGGCGAGCGCGCCCCGCGGGAATTTCCATCGTGGCTCGTGCGTGAACGCGTACTGCCCCGAGCGGATCCACAGCGGCTGGCCGAAGACGATCACGGCCGCCGCGATCAGGACGGCAGGGCCGACGGCGACGAGTCGCGCGGTCCGCGCGGATACGACCCGACGGGCGAGGTGAACGACAGGTACGGCGGCGAGGAGGCCGACGGCGGCCGGAAGGGGCATGATCCAGAGCGTCCGGCGAAGCGCGTTCGACACATGGGTCATGTCCCGAAGGGTGGTCAACACCATGGGCGCCACGAGGAGAAGCGTCACGACCGCCATCCCGGTCGCCATTGCCCGCGCCGCGCCGGCGCGGGCCAGCCACGGAGCGGCCCAGAGGCCCAGCACAGCGATGGCCGCCACCGCCCCGTTGCCGACGACGTTGTGGAAGTACCACGCTGCGAGGTGGCGGGGACCGCCGAAAACATCGCCGACGGGGTACTTCGCGGTTGCGACAAGTCCGACCGCGAACGGGAACGCCCCCGCGAGGATCACGACGGGCAGGCCATGCCACACCCGGCGCGCGAGCAACGGGACGAGCGCCGTTGCGAACAGAAGCGGCGCGACGAACGTCGCCGAGGCCGTCATTCCAATGCTGCAGATGCCCGCCGCCAAGATGAGCACTGCGATGCGCGCCTCGCGCCGCTCTATCCAGCGGGTGAGGAAGACGTACACGGTCGGCACAAGCCAAGCGGCGAATATGACCTTGCCCTGCCACATCCGGCTGAGGAAATACGAGCCCGGCGTCAGCGGGAGCTGGGCGCTCCAGAGCCAGAAGACACTGCCGAGAGCGAAGCAGAGGAGTGCGCTGCGCGGAGCCCACGACCGCAAGAGGCGCCAGAGCGCCCACGTCGCGAGAAACGTCATGACCGGCGGAACGAGGTAGTAAGCAATCGAGGGAGCCTGGACGCCGAACACGCGGCCGAGTGCGCCTTCGAGCGCCGAAAACGTGTCCACCGGCAACCCGGTTGCAAGCGTGGGCGGCGCCTGCTCGTGCGTGAACAGCACGTCGCGAACGGGAATGTGGTTCAGCTGCGCGGTCGCAGTGGCCCTGTTGACGTAGTACGCGTCGTCCAGGTTCGGGCGGTTGACGAAGAGGGACATTCCCGCAAGGGCGAGGCCGGTGCAGGCTGCAAAGGCATGCGCGGGCCAGCTGTGGGGCTCTATGCCTGACCGGTCGGGGAGGCGAAGGGAACCCGAGAGGACGGCCAGCCCGACGGCGACGAGCGCCAACGACCAGATCAGTACCCAGGGGATGCCGAGCTTCGAGCCCGCCAGGACGGCGGAGACAAAGGCTGCGCCGATGCCCGCCGGGAGCGCGTAACGCAGGCGGCGGAACCCCCACGCGCCCGCGGCTCGCGCGAGCGGCGTTGCGGGCAAAGCCGCGTCCCGCCGTCCGAGCAGCACGAGGATGAGGGCGAGGAACGGCGTCGTCAGCAGCCAAAGCCAGACGAGCAAGCTGACGCTGGCCTCCGTGACGATGCCCCCGAACGCGATCAGCGTCCAGACCGCGTAGGCGAGGACTGCCCAGTCGCTCGCGAAGTCGAGCGCCCGACCGAGGGCGGTCGGTCTCCAGCCCTGCGCCTCCGGCCCGGGTTCGACGGGGCGCCGGGCTGGCGCTACGACCGGGCTCGCGCCCGTGCTTCGGACCGCGCTTGCGCGGATGGCTCGCGTCCGTCTTCGGCGGGCTCGACGATCGCTTCCTCGAGCGCGGCCGGCGCCACCGCAACCGCTGGCCGGGCCAGGCGCCCTCGGCGCTCGCGCCACCAAGTTCCGACGATCACCCGCATGTAGCGAAAGCCGTACAGGAGGTTGTGACCCTTCTTGCTGAAGCCCGCGGTCCGCTTGTGCATCACGACGGGACGCTCCGCGATGCGGTAGCCCCGATAAATCGCGCCGATGAGAAGCTCTGAGCTCTGATACTGCACTTGGGTCTGACGCACGTTTCCGGTCACCTCCGCACGCAGCGCCCGGAAGCCGCTCGAAGTGTCGGTGACGTTCACGCCCGTCAGGAGGCGCACGAGTGCGGCGAAGACGTGGACCCCGGCCTGACGGAACGAATCATCCGTCTCCGTTCGGCCCAGGACGCGTGAGCCGATGACGAAATCTGCCTCGCCCTCGACGACCGGTGCCAAGACGCGGGGAATCTCCAGCGGGTCCCACTGGCCATCGGCGTCGAGCGTGACGATGTAGCGTGCGCCATGCTCGCGCGCCAGCTCGTAGCCGAGCCGCAGAGCGACTCCGTGGCCGCAGTTGCGCTCCAGTCGCGCGACGTAGACCCCGTGCCCGCGCGCTACCTCCGCCGTCCGATCGGCACTGCCGTCATCGACGACGATCGTCTCGACGCGCAAGCCACAAGCCTCACGCGGAATCGCTTCGAGAACGCCGCCGATGCATTCCTCTTCGGCGTATGCGGCGATCACCACGACGACCGGGGCCAGGCGGATTCTCGGATAGTGCTCGTGGAAATCGCGGACGGCTTCTGCGCGAACCTCGGGGACGTACGGCCGCAGGTTCTTCGCACTTCGCTTCGCCCACGGCATGCGCTTCTGTTGCTTCACGGGCGCGGAGTCTAACGATCCGGGGTTGACGATCCGGGCTCGACGTTGCTCCCTACCGGCCCGCGTACGGGCTCAGCCCGCACGTCCCCGGCCTGACGCCCTGCCCCCGCGGCGGGGGCGACCGCCACCAGGTCGGGTCGACGCTCGCCGAGGCCTTTTGCCCTGGAGGCACGTGCGCGAGCAGGATGAGGCGCCGGTCGCTGCTCTCGAAAACCGGCGACCAAGCGCGCCGTAGCTCGTCGAGGTCCAGCGCAGACCGGTTCCGCTGGACGAGGATGAGGGCCCGGGAGGGATTGGGAGGCGTGAAGCTGCCGCGGCCGCGCGGGAGCCTCTCCACCTCCCCCTGCCAGTAGCGGCTTCCGAACGTCGCTCTCGTGTAGACGATGAGGAGGCGTTGACTGGACTTGTCGGTCCAGAGGACCCCGTAGCGCTCTGAGGCAGGCGTGGCGAACCAGGAGCGAAGCTCGTCCCACCGCTTGGCCGGCTCGTTTCGCCAGACGTCCTTGGCGGCGCAGCTCTTGAACTCGATCGACCCCGGTACGAGTGCGAGGGCCGCGAGCGACACCGCCGTCACCTGCGCAAGGCGGACCCGCCGATGTGACTCACCGGTCCCCGCGAGAAGGAGGTACAGGCCCCCGAACGCGCCCATCGCGAGGGGCGGCAGCAGCGGGTACCAGTACCGGATGTTCGTCACGTTGACGGCGAGATCTCCCGAGGGCAGCCGCCAGAGCGCCAGCCCTGCCATGGCTACCCAGAAGCCGAAGAACCACGCCGCAAGGAGCCAAAGCCGACGATCTCGACGGCGGACGAGCGCAACGACGAAGAGGGCGATGAGGAATACGAAGACCCAACCGACCTTCCACGTGAGCAGGAGCCGCGGAAGGACGAGCACGGTATCGAGGGGGTCGTTCAGCTTCGCGCGAAGCACCTCGAACAGGTGCTGCCGCGCCGGCCGGCTCGAGACTTTCCGTCGCTCGAGGAGGGTGTGGATGTGGATAAGCGGATCGCCGTACTGGACGAAGCCGTACAGAAGCTCGAGCGCGCCCGTCGTCACGGCCGCCACCGCCACGAGGGCCGCGCGGCGCAGCGAATAGCGGAGGAGTAGGACGGCGGCTACGACCACGGGCAGCAGAATGGGGCTGAACTCCCGGATGAGATAGCTCCAGCCGAAGAAGAAGCCCGCTGCCACGGCGGCCGTGCCCGGCATCCAGCGATGACGTTCCTCCTCGGAGCGCGTACGGCCGAGGACGAGGCAGAGCATCCCCGCCGTGAACGTGGCCGTGGCGATCGTGTCCGGGAAGATGTAGAGGCCGTTGAGCAGGTAGTTCACGTTCAGAACCGCGACGAGCGCCGCAGCGGCGGCTATCACGCGCTCGCGGAAGAACAGGAGCATCGTCACGTACACAGACGCGGCGAGGAGAAGGCCGGCGATGAAAGGAACCGCGTAGAGGGCTACCTCGGAGATCCCGAGGATGAGAACGGCCAGGTGAACCGGCGCGACCAAGCCGATGCGCAACGCCCACCAATCGATCGAGATGTGCGGGTAGTCGACGGCGATCTGGAAGTAGTACGCCGGGTCGAAGGGATGCGGGCCCGGGAAGAGCGCGATTTGACCGACGGCGTACGCGACCAGCACAATCGCGCCAACGATCCAGTTCAAGCGGGCGGCGTGCGCGCCCACGCCCGAGCCCGCCTGCAGCGGTTCAGCGGTCGCGCTCAGCGCCGCGTGCGCGCGAGCGCCCGGCTCTGGCCGATCAACGGTGCCGAAGCTCGGTACGGCTCCTCCCAGCGCGCACTCGGGCCTTCCTTCACCGACCGCCCGCGCCGCTTCGGTAGAGCACGCGCGCCGCCGTCATCCGCCAACGAAGCGGCACCTTCCTGCGGTAGCGGACGGGAACGCGTCTCAGGAGCCGCACCATGGGGCGGCGTCGCGCCGGGGCACGCCGGTGGGCGGCCGCAATGGAGGACTGCACGATCGCCTCCGAATCCTCGTACAGGCTGATGTATGCGGCCCGGGCGGCCTCGAGGCGCTCTTCGATTTCTGCCGATGCTCCTTCGTCGGGCGTGGCGAGCCGGCTCATCAGCTCCCAGACCTCGTCGACCTGCGAGCGCAGCGCATCAGGCACCTCGAAGTCGTCCCAGGTCGCACGGGACCTGTTCAGCGTGCGGTCGACGAAGTCGTGCACGCGGACGATCGACGCGGCAGGCGCGTCACGGACGACGGCGAGATCGAGGACGTCGCCCGCCCGACCGATCACTCGCGGCCAGTCGTCGAGGAGGTCGCCATAGCGGACGAAGACGCGCTGGCTTCCGCGCGTCGCCCGCTCGGTGAAGAGAGCCAGGTTGAGCCACCCCGCGGTGAGACCGACGTCTCCGTGCCAGCCGCCGTACGAGCGCTGCTTGCTGTCCACGACCTCCGCCGGGTGGCGCAGAACCGTGGCGAAGCGCGGCGAGACCCCTAGTTCCTCCGCGCAGTCTCGCCACAGGGGCAAGAACCAAGACAGCCGCGGGTCCTTGATGATGATGTCGTCGGCGTCGCCAAACTGCTTCCCGAGCCAGGTCCGGAGCGCCCGCCTGACACCGTCGTCGAAGAGGACGTTGGCCGTCCGGGCCCACGCCGCCGGCCGCGCATCGGCGACCTGGGCCTCCGCCCTCCTGAGCAGATCGGTGTGGAAGTCGACCACCCACTGGGACTCGGCGAAGCCACGCGGGTTCGTCTCGTCGGGCGGCACCTCGGGCGGAGGGACGTGAAAGCCGAGGCGCTGGAGGATTCCCGTGAACAGGCTCGTCCCGCTGCGGCCCGAGCCGGCGACGAGGACGAGCGATCTTCCGCCGGCGCGACCGGAGTCGTCACCTGCACGCGTCGGCTGTTCGTCAGCGGCGGGCAAATCGGGCCAGAGCTTATCGAGAGCGCGGACGAGCACTCGGCGTTTGGCCCGTCGGGTGGGCCGCGAGGCGTGGCGTAGACTGAGTTCCCGGAGACCCTATGGAGGGGACGCTCACCGACAGCCTCGAGACGTCGGAGCCGCCGGTGGTCGAGGCGGTTCCTCGCTTCGCCGAGCACGTCGAGCGGCGGACGGTCGTACTGCCCGACCGGCGTCTGCTCTTCCTGCCGATCCCGAAGGCCGGGTGCACCTCCATCCTCTGGACCCTCGCCGAGCTGGCGGGCGTCTCGACAGATGCTTTCGCGCACTCGACCCTCGCCGAGGTGTCGCCGGCCCTGACCGTGCACGACATGCGAATGTGGGGCCCCGGCTATCGCCTGGCGGACTACCAAGACGAGGAACGGGAACGAATCCTGACCGAAGACGGGTGGTTCCGTTTCACGGTCGTGCGGCATCCGGCCGACCGCCTGTGGTCGGCCTGGCAATCGAAGCTCCTCCTGCGGGAGCCTCGGTTCGTGGCGACGTTCGGCGAGGAGCCGTGGTTTCCGCGCATCCCGGAGGAGCCCGCCGAGATCATCGAGGACTTCCGCCGCTTCGTCGCGGTGCTCGCGGGCGGTGAGGTCGAAGACGTGCACTGGGCCGTCCAATACGAGCTGGCTGGAAGCCTGCCGCTCACGCACGTCGGCCACGTGGAACGGATGCAGGACACGCTCGCCCTGCTCGCGGAGCATGTCGGCGACGACCTCCGGCCGGCCGAGCCAAAGCGCGAGAACCGCACGAACCTCCCTCTGCTGCCGTCGGCCTACGACGACGCAGCGACTGCCGTGGTGCGCGAGCGATACCGACCCGATTTCGAGCAGTACGGCTACGACCCCGCTCCTTTCCGCGAGGACGTCGACGAGGCCGAATGGAACGAACGGGTCCGGCTGCTCCTGCCCGCGCTTCGCGACGCGATCGACAAGCACGCCCGCATCGGGCAGCTCCAGCAGATGGCGAGCCGGGTGCAGAACCTCGAACGGCAAGTCGAAAGAAAGGCGAGCCGGCAGGTCGGGCACTCCCGCGCGCCCACGCTCGCAAACGAAGAGGGACATACCAGTTTCAACGTCCACTGGGCGTGGTCCGACGGGAAGCTCGAGCCCGGGTTCACGGCCGTCGTGCGCGCGAAGAACGAGGCGCAGATGCTGCCGTGGTCCCTGCCGCCGCTCCTCGAGGCAGTCCGCCGAGTCGTGCTCGTCGACAACGGCTCGACCGACGGCACCGCGGACGTCGCGCGCCGCGTGGCGAGCGAGGCCGGAGCAGCCGACCGGCTCGAGGTGCACTCGTATCCGTTCCAGATTGCGCGCTGCGGCGACGAGCACCTCGACACGCGGGCGGCATCGGTGCACAGCCTCGTCTACTTCTACAACTGGTCGTTCTCGCACGTACGCACGGCGTACGCGCTCAAATGGGACGCGGACATGGTGCTCACGGACGCGGCCGTCAATGTCCTGCGCGATTTGGCGTGGCAGCTCGAAGCCTTCCTGGCCGTCGTCAAGATCCCTCGCTATCCCCTCTACATCGCCGACGACCGACGCGCGTTCCTCGACATCGGGTTGTACAACTGCGAGCCGTGGGCGTGGCCTAACCGGCCGGGCTACAGCTTCGTGAAGGCGATGGAGTGGGAGCAGCCGTTGTGGCCCGCCGACCTGCCCCTGATGGTCCTCCCCGATTGGTCTTGTTTGGAGCTGAAGCGCCTCGACGCAGACGAGTTCGCGCACTGGTCGCACAGCGACTTCGGAACGTCGGCGCGCACGCGGCGCAAGCAGCGCGAATGGCAGGTCTTCCACGCACTCGCCGACGGGGCCGAACCGCCGTCTGAGGTTCTCACGGTGGAAGCTCCGGAGGGACAGCACGTCGTCGACTACGTCCGCTCGATCTGGATGCGCGAGAAGGCCATGGAGCCGGCGGGCCTCGGCGAACGGTTGGTACGCCAGCTCGTCGCCTGAGCTGGCTCGTTCGGTTCCGTCGGCTGACCCCTGTGTGGCGAACTAGGCTTCTTCGCCGAGATCGATGGAGCATCAAGACCTGGCCCAGGCCGCTGCTGTCCTCGGAGCCTGCGGCGCGCCCCTCCTGCTCCTCGCCCGTGAGCGCGTCTCGCTCGTTGCGGGTCTCGCGCTCATCCTCGCCGCGGAGATCGGCCTCACGCTCGCGCTCGTCCCGGACGCGCCGCGTCTCGTCCTCCACTCCCCGCTACGCCTGGGCGCCGCCGCCGTCGCGGCCATCGTCGTCCTGCTACTCGCGACCGCATTCGTTCG
>DASQXE010000081.1:0-23098 GCA_035639875.1 Gaiellaceae bacterium
GACGGCTCCGGCAACGACGACGGGCTGCCCGACGTGCAGTACGAGTGGCGGGCCTCAGCCGGCCGCCAGCGTGCGCGCTGACATGCCGAGAATCGAGCGCGCGATGACGAGGCGCTGGATCTCGCTCGTGCCTTCGTAGATCTCGGTGATCTTGGCGTCGCGGTAGTAGCGCTCCACCGGGAACTCCTTCGTGTAGCCGTAGCCGCCGAGTATCTGAATCGCCTCGGACGTCTGGCGCCGAGCGACCCCGGAGGCGAAGAGCTTCGCCATCGCACCGGCTTCCGCATGAGGTTCGCCGGCGGTCCGAAGCCAGGCGGCACGGTGGACGAGCAGCCGAGCTGCCTCGATCTCGGTCGCCATGTCCGCGAGCTTCCACTGGATGGCCTGGAAGTCGGCGATCCGCCTGCCGAACTGCTGCCGCTCGAGCGCGTACGCGCGGGCGACGTCGTAGGCGGCCTGCGCGATCCCGAGCGCCTGGGCCGCGATGCCGATGCGTCCGCCGTCCAGGGTCGCCATCGCGATGTGGAAGCCCTTCCCCTCTTCGCCGAGGAGTCGATCGGCGCCGACTGGGACGCCTTCGAGGACAAGGTCGACGGTCGAGCTCGAGTTCAGGCCGAGCTTCTCCTCTTCGCGCGCGACGCGCAGGCCGGGCGCGTCGCCGTCGACCACGAAGCAGGAGATCCCCGCCGCCGAGCGGGCAAACAGGATGATCGTCCCGCCGTCCCCTCCGTTCGTGATCCATTGCTTGGCGCCGGTGAGCCGCCAGCCTCCGTCGTCCACGTCCGCGCGGGTCCGGAGCGATGCCGCGTCGGATCCGGCCTCGGCCTCCGTGAGCGCGAACGCGCCGAGCCTTTCGCCGCGCGCCAGCGGCGGGACGAATTCGGCCCGCTGGCCCTCAGTCCCATAGTTGAGGATCGGCAGGGTGGCGGCACTCGTGTGCACTGCGACAGTGACCCCCAACCCCGCATCCGCCCGAGAGAGCTCCTCGAGCACGAGGATGTAGGAGAGAAAGTCGGCGCCCGCGCCGCCGAGCTCCTCCGGGATGCAGACGCCCATGAGCCCGAGTTCGGCGAGCTTCCCGAGCAGCTCTCGTGGGAAGCGGTGCTCGCGGTCCCACTCGGCCGCGTGGGGCTGTATCTCTGCCTCGGCGAAATCCCGCGCGAGCGCTCGAATCTCGCGCTGCTCGGGCGAGAGGTCGAACTCCATCCCGGCCGCGAGTATAGGCGCCGGGCGGCGCCTCACACCGGGTCTAGCTCAACCCGGGAAATTCGAGCTTCTCGTTGTACGACGTGTACGCGAAGTCCATGTGCATCTCGACCTTCTGGCCGGCGAGCTTCATGTGCAGATCGACGAGACCGCGCATGGGCAGGTGCGTGACATCGGAGAGGTAGAGCACGAGGTGGGTGTCTCCGAGGGCGTCGGCCAAATTGAGGCCGCTTCCGCTCAGGTCGCCCAGCGCCCCGTGGACGAGGGCGGCCGTGTCGATGACGCCGCTCACCTTCGTCATCGGTTCGCCGTCGATGAGCTTCCCGTGCTCGACGTGGACGTCCTTCACGTACCGGCTGTAATCGACCAGCTTCAGCGAGTCCGCTGGAGCGGCAGGGGGAAACGGGACCTGGCCGAGAGACGCGCCGTCGACGGTCATCGACGCGGCGTCGCCGCGCTTGACGAGCGCGAGCTCGTGGAAGGGAAGGTTGGTCGCCGTCGCTACGACGTAGAAATCGCCGCTGCGCCCGCCTTGCGCATAGCCGCCGCCGCTCATCGTCATCTTGAGCTCTTGGCCGGCGCCGGTGATGGTCATCGACGCCGAGAAGGTGGCAGAGCGGACGTTCGCAAAAGCGGCATCGGACTCGGCGAGGAGTTGCTGCGCCTCCTGCGCGTCCACTCCGGAGCAGGCGGGAGCGACGGCCACGGCCGCCGCCAGGAGGAGGAGCGCAAGGGCGCGCCGCATACCGGATAGATCGGTCTCGCCCGGATTACCAGGGATCCCGCGAAAAGGTGACGATCGTTACGCGGCGGCGAACTCGGTGCGGATGGCGCGCAGCCGCGGCTCACAGTCGCCGAACGCCTTCACGACCGTCGGGTCGAATTGCCGACCCGACTGGGCGAGGATCTCGCTCCCCGCGTCGTGCCAGCGCCCGGCCTTGCGGTACGGGCGGTCGCTCGTCATGGCGTCGAGCGTATCGGCCACGGCGAAGATCCGCGCGCCGAGCGGGATGTCGGTGCCGGCACGGCCGTCCGGATAGCCGCCGCCGTCCCAGCGTTCGTGGTGGCAGCGCACCACCTCGAGCCCCGGCCCTTCCAGGAACGCCACGCCGCCGAGCATCTGCTCGCCGAGAATCGTGTGCGTCCGCATGAGGACCTGCTCCTCGTCGGTGAGTGGGCCCGGTTTCTGCAATACCCGGTCTGGGATCCCGATCTTGCCGACGTCGTGGAGGAGAAAGCCGTACTCGGCGCTCGGATCCGCCGCTAGATCGGCGGCCAGGGTCTTCGCGAGCTCCACGGCGTAGCGCTGTACGCGCTGTGAATGGGCGCGCGTGCCCGTGTCCTTCGACTCGAGCGCGCTCGCGAGCGCCGCCACGGTCTCCTTGTACGCCTGCTGGAGCAGGATGCGCTGCCCGCGCTCGATTTCGAGCAGATGGCGGAGGTCGCGCGCGTACAGCTCGAGCTGCTCCTCCACTTCCCTCGCCCTCGTCGCCCGGAAAGGGAAGGGATGCATGCCGCCGGCGAGGCGCTCGACGACGGAGAGCAGCTCGAGCGGGCTGAAGGGTTTGCGGACGAACGCGTTCGCGCCCGCCTCGTCTGCCCTCGCCTGCGTGCCCCCGTCCGAGCCGGTGAGAAGGACGACCGCCACGTCGCGCGTGGCCGGATCGGCCTTGATGCGCCGGCACAGCTCGAGGCCGTCCATTCCCGGCATGCGCACGTCGAGGACGACGACGTCTGGGAGCGCGCGCTCGAGCGCCCCTATGGCCGAGGCGGCGTTGTCGGCTTCGACCAGCTCTACGTCGACGGCCTCGAAGGTCGTGCGGAGGAGGGCACGCAGCCCTTTGTCGTCGTCGACGAGCAGGATGCGCATGTACGCAAGAGTTGCTGGTTGGTGCCGATTTCTTGTGTCGGCCCGGACGGCCTAACTCTTTAGGGGTAGCTAAAGAAGCCCTGGCCGGACTTGCGCCCCAGGCGGCCGGCCGCCACGTGCTCGCGCAGGAGCGCACACGGCTCGTACCGCGAGTCGCTCAGCCCGTCGCGCAGCACCTCGAGGATGGCGACGCAGGTGTCGAGGCCAATCAGATCGGCCAGCGCGAGGGGGCCCAGCGGATGGTTGAAGCCGAGCTTGGCAATCGTGTCGATCGCCTCCGCCTCGGCCACGCCGTCGTGCAGCGCCCACACGGCTTCGTTGATGAACGGCATGAGGATGCGGTTCGAGACGAATCCCGGGAAGTCGTTCGCCTCCGCCGGGGTTTTGCCGAGCTCCCCGGCGAGTTCGACGATCGCGGCGCGCGTCTCCTCGGAGGTCTCGGGACCGCTCACGACCTCGACGAGGGCCATGACGGGCACTGGATTGAAGAAATGCATTCCGATCACGCGGTCCGGCCGGCTCGTGACCGCAGCGAGCGAGGCGATCGGAATCGAGGAGGTGTTCGAGGCGAGGATGGCCTCGGCGGGTAGGCACTCGTCCGCGCGGCGAAAAACTTCCTCCTTGACCCGAGCATCCTCGACGACCGCCTCCACCATGAGGTCGGCCGACACCAGCTCGTCTACGGGCTCGATGCGGGCGAGCACGTCCGGAGGATCGACCTCGGCGCCCTTCGCCGCGAGCCGCTCGAGGCTCTTCTCCATCGTTGCGAG
Source organism: Gaiellaceae bacterium (assembly GCA_035639875.1). GTDB lineage: Bacteria > Actinomycetota > Thermoleophilia > Gaiellales > Gaiellaceae > JAIBJP01. The sequence goes on from DASQXE010000081.1 coordinate 3,847, forward strand.
CCCCTTCTCGACGGCGCCGGGAGCCGAGTCGTACAAGGAGACACGGCGGCCCGAGGAGGCGACCACCTGGGCGATTCCCCCGCCCATCTGGCCCGCGCCCACGACGAGGACGTGCTCGAAACGCACCGCCCGAGCTTACTTCCGCTCCGTCCGCAGGAGCTCGTCGAGCTGGACCCCGATCAGGAAGATCGCGGCCGAGATGAAGACGTACGCCGTGAGGACGAGGAAGAAAGTCAGGCTGCCGATGGCCGTCTTGAAGTTCGCGACGGACGCGACCCACCAGCGAAAGCCGATCGAGGCCACGATCCAGCTCCCCACGATGAGCACCGAGCCCGCGCTCGCCCAGCGCGCCTGGGGATGCTCCGCCGGTCCGTAGCGGACGATGAAGCCGATCGCGAGCCCGAGCAGGATGACGGCGAGGGGCCACCGGCCAATCCCGAAGACGACGTGGGAGGCCCCACCCGGGCGCGGGCCCAGCACGACCGCGAGAACCGCTCCCACGATGCAGAGGATCGTCGCACCCGCCAGAGCGACCGCGACGAGATAGCGCCACCACCAGCGCCGCGGCTCCTCGACGTCGTGGATCTCGTTCAGCGCCTCCATCGACGTGGTCATTGCCCACGTCATGTCCCAGAGAAGCAGGGCGGCGGCAAATGCAATCAGAGGGGCAACGCTGCTCGCGAAGATCTTCTCGACCGAGTAGTCGATCGCCGCGTACACGGGCGGCGTCACGTGTGCCTGGACTGCCGGCGCGACCGAGTTCGACCAGACGTCCTCGAGGCCGAACGCCCGCAGGAGGCCGAGCCCGAGCAGGACGAGGGGGACGAGCGCGACGAGCGCCCGGTACGCGATGGCGGACGCGTACGTCCACAGATGATGCTCTCCGATCTCCGCCGCGATCAGACGGGCCAGCTCGCGGGCGCGTCTCGGCAAGGCCAGGACGCGAGCCGGGCGAGCGAGGCGCGAGCGGGCTGTGGCCGCCTTGGCCATGCTCGAGGGGTACCCGGAAGGGTCAGCCGGAGAACGGGCAGACCGCGAGACCCGCGCGTGTCGGGATGATCTCTGGCGCGCGGTCCGGATCGATGAGGAGCCCGAGTGTGCCGCTCAGGTCGCCTTGGCGCCCGTCGTTCGTCCCGAACCGGGCAAAGACGTCGAGCTGATATGCACCCGGCTCGAGGTCGATGAGGCGAAAGTGCGTCTCGCTCATGCCGTTCGTGAGCGCGAGCTCACGTAGGTTCTTTTCCGGGCAGCCCAGGAAGTTCACGCTGACGGTTCCCTCGCCGGTAACGAACGCGCCGCCCAGCACGACGAGCAGGGGCTCCCCCGCGTGGATAATCGAAAGCTGGTCGGGATGAAGCGGGCCGGCCATGTCCGAACAGACCCCCATGCCCTGACTCGTGTCCGGATCGGTGTACTGGACACAGCTGGAACCGGGCGTCGCGAGTTGCTTGCCGGCTTGACTGATGAGGATGATCGGTGGGGGCCGGGCCTTCGAGTCGTCCGGCGCCGGCTCGTCGACGGTCGTCGTCGCCGGGGCTGTCTCTTCTCCGCTTACGGCCGATTCCGAAGACGCGGGGCCTCCCGTTTCCTGCGTGACGCCGCAACCGCACGCGGCGACCAGGAACAGGAGCACTAGAACCCGTCTCACAACTGGTGAGACTGAAACGGCGCCCGGATAGTTCCGTTAGACCTCGACCAGGAGCGCGTCGCCCTGCCCGCCGCCCGAGCAGATCGCGGCCAGGCCGAGCCCCCCGCCGTTGCGGCGGAGCTCGTAGATCATCGTCGAGAGGATGCGTGCGCCGGAGGCGCCGATCGGGTGCCCGAGAGCGACCGCGCCGCCATTGACGTTCACCTTCTCGGGATCGACGTCGAGCATCTTGGCGGAGTTGAGGACGACCGAGGAGAACGCCTCGTTCAGCTCGACGCGCTCGACGTCGCCGATCGACTTCCCCGCCTTCTCGAGAGCGATCTTGCCCGCCTTCGCGGGCGTGCGCGCGAGGTAGGCGAAATCGTCGGCGACGTACGCCTGGGAGACGATGGTGGCGAGGATTTCGAGCCCGCGCTTCTGCGCGTACTCCTCGCTCGAGACAACGAGCGCGCCGGCGCCGTCGTTGACTCCGGGCGCGTTGCCGGCGGTCGTCGTCCCCTCCGGATCGAAGACCGGCTTCAGCTTTGCCAGCTTCTCGTAGGAGGTATCGCGCCGCGGCCCTTCGTCTACTCCGACCTCGTCGACCGGGACCAGCTCCTCGTCGAACAAGTGGTTGTCGATCGCGTGGATGGCCCGCTCGTGCGAACGGAGAGCCCAGCGGTCCTGGTCCTCGCGCGAGATGCCCAGCTCGCGGGACACGAAGGACGCCTGTTCGACCATGTGCTTTTGATCGAACGTCGACGTCAGGCCGTCGTGGATCGTCAGGTCGATGAGGGTGCCGTCGCCGAGCCGGTAGCCGAAGCGAGCGTTCTTCAGGATGTAGGGCGCGTTCGACATCGACTCCATCCCGCCGGCGACGACGACGCTGTGGTCGCCAGAGCGGATCATCAGGTCGGCGATCTCGACGGCCCGGATGCTCGACGCGCAGACCTTGTTGATCGTGTCCGCCGGAATCTCTTTCGGAAGCCCCGCCCCGACGGCGGCCTGACGGGCAGGAGCCTGGCCGACGCCTCCCTGGAGCACCTGACCCATGATCACGTACTCGACCTCGTCGTTGGCGATTCCGCCGCGGTCGAGCGCGGCGCGGATCGCAATTGCGCCGAGCTCCGTCGCCTCGTGGCCTTTGAGAGCTCCACCAAGCTTCCCGAAAGGCGTTCGGACAGCTGAGACGATGACCGAGCGGGCCACGGAATCAGCCTAGCAACGGGACGTCGGGCTACTTGAGCCCGGGTCGGCCCTTCCTCTCCCAGAGATCCACGAGACCGACCCGCTGCACGATCGTCGGGTGGTTTTCCAGCAGGACATAGTCCCAGGCGGGCGGGTCGGGATCGGCAAGGGCTGCCGTCGTAAAGCCCTCGAAGAGGCCCTTCGCCGACGACGGATCGTGCGTGAGCCTCAGCGCGCCCCAGTCCGCCTCCTTCTCCATGCGCCGCGTGATCGCGTTTTCGAGCGGCAGGGCCAGGAGCGACAGCACGACCAGCACGAGGAGCGAGAGCGGGACGGCTTCGGGCGCGCGCATGCCTCCCCGCCGCCGAGTTACCCGCGCGATGATGAACGCGCCGGGGAAGGCGAAGAGGGCGTACCACGCGACCCCCTTCCAAAGGTGCTTGCGGGCGTGGTGCGTGAGCTCGTGCGCGACCACCACCTTCTGCTCGTCGAGCGTGAAGCGGCGGTCGGTGATCGTGTTCCAGAGAATGACGCGACGACTCGCCCCGAGCCCGACGGCTTCGGCATTCGGCGCCGTCGTATCGGAGAGCACGTCCTGCACACGGACGGGAATCGCGGGCAGGCCGAGCTCCTGCTCGTACGCCCTTGCCTGGGCGACCAGCTCCGTGTCGCGGAGCGGCTTCTGGCCGGGAATGAGATACGGCGCGATGAAGACGAAGAGCAACGCGAGCCCGGCGAAGACGAACCCGCCCGGAATCCACCACCAGTCGCGGAGCGGTCCGGCCAGACCCATCACGATCAGGATCGCGAGACAGACGAAGAGAAACTGGCCGCCGAGGCCGAACCAGTTGTCGAAGATCCACTCGGCATACCCCACCTTCGAAATTCCGTGGCGCCGCTGCCACCAGTGTTCGGCGAGCCCGAAGGGAAGCTCGACGAGCCAGGTGACCGCGAGTCCGAGCATGGCCAGGAGCATCCCCGTGCCGATCCGGCCCGCCGCCGACTCCCGCACGAATCGGATGCCCCAGACCGCATAGGCGGCGATCGCTCCGACGAGCGCGATCTCCGAGAGGACGAACTCCCAGCGGACGAACCGCTCGTAGTCCTCGGCCCGGTCGAGCTCGGGTGGAGTGAAGAGCGTGCGCTCGTCGACCGCATGGAGGCCGCCCGGCACGTTGGTCCGCCACAGGAGGTAAATGGCGACGGCCCAGCCGGACGCAAGGGCGGCGAGGAGGACCCCGAGAACGACGCGCCGAGCGCTTATCCCGCGACGGCCTCCGGTTCGACGCCCGGCGCAGGAGCAGGCGGAGCGAACTCCCAGGGACCGCTGTAGGGATAGCGCTCGGTGACGAGGTAGACGTACGCGTACAGTTGCGCCGAGTAGCGGATGGAGTAGGCGCCGAGATTGCGCAACCCCTCCGGCATCCGCCCCGTGAACAGGGAGACGAACCAGCCGAAGACACCGGCGAGGAAGAGCGCCCCGTCCAGTGCGCTCGAGACGAAGAACGCCGGAACGGCGAGGAAGATGCGGAAGAGCGTGACAAGACGCCGCTGCGGCTCGGGCGGGTCGATGTCGATGTCGACGGGATAGATCCCCGGCGCACCCGTGAACCCGGGGAATGGGTTGGCAATCACGAACAAGTACGACGTGATGTGAGCCTGGTAGCGAATGTACGCGGAGATGAATCGATGGAGGGCATTCGGCGTCCTCCCCATGACGAGAGTCGCGAACCAGCTCGCAATCACGGCGAAGAAGACAACGATCGTCCAGAGCAAGAGCCACACGAGATGCGGGAGGAAGAGCAGCACCCGAAAGAACACGGTCAGACGCGACCTACGACGGTTGTCGGAGATGTGCAAGCGAACCGCCGGGGAAACGGGGGGCGGTAGCGCCGCCGGCGCCGCGGGATCGCTGTTCGGATAACGGTCGGTCACGAGGAAAACGTAGGCGAGCGCCTGCGCGTTGTAGCGGAGCGCGTACGCCTGCAGATCTCGGAAGCCTGGTGACGTGCGACCCCGAACGAGACAGACGAACCAGGCGAGGAACGCGATGACGAAGATCGCCCCTCCGAGCGTGAAGCCCGTCCACCGGCTCTCTCCCGGTCCGCTGCGGCCACCACCACCGCCGCCGCCCGGCGTCCCGACGAGGACGCTCGCCAGGATCAGTGCGGGAAGCGCCAGGATGATCCGGCCGAGCGTCTTCCAGCGGCTCTGCGCCGCCAATGGGCCGATCTCGACGTCGACGGGATAGCCGGGCTTGCCCGTAAAGCCCGGATAGGGGTTCGCCACCAGGCAGAGATACGCGTAGAAGTGCGTCGCAAACCGGATGTACGAGCTGAAGAAGTCGTGCAGCGACTCGGCCGAGCGGCCCCGGATCAACGTGATGAACCAGTTGACGATCGAGATGAGCCCCGCGAAGAAAGACCAGAACAGGAACCAGATGAACAGCGGAATCGCAAGGATGACGCGGAAGAAAACCGTGAGGCGCGAGCGCTGGAGGTCGTCCTCCACGACAAGCTGAATCGGGTGCTGCTGCTGCGCAGGCGGCGGCTGCGGCTCGAGCTCCATGCGCCTGGATTATTAGCGGCACGCCCGACGACGGTTGACGAGTGGCGACGGGTTCGCCTACGCTCTGGGAGATGACTTCTCCCGTCCGCACCTGGTGGGGCTGGCGCCGAGAGCGGAGCGGGAGCGTCGCCTGCTGACAAGGGCCCCAAGAATCCCGTTCCGCTCGAAGACCTTCCACCGGAGGTCTTTTTTGTTGCCATGACGATCGCAACCGACATCCACGCCGACCTGATCACCCCGCTCGGGGCGTACCTGCGGCTGCGTGAGCGCGCGGGCGCGAGCTTCCTGCTCGAGTCGGTCGAGAAAGGGAGGCTTGGCCGCTACAGCCTCGTCGGGAGCGGCGCACGGCTCGTCGCGATCGATGAGGCAGAGCACGAGGTCGCGGCAGGGCGGCCCGTCGTCGGCTACCTCGGCTACGACCAGGTGGCGAAGCTCGAGCCGACGGTTCCCCTGCCGGACGCGGGGCCGGATCTGCCCGAGAGCCGTTTCGTCGTCGTCGATTCGCTCGTTCGCTTCGACCACGCTGCGAGCGTTGCAGAGGTGCTCGCGGGTGACCGCGACGAGCTCGCCGATCTCCTCTCTCGACCGCTTGACGAGCTGAGCCTCCGTCCAGGAAGGACTGGCCGGACAAAGCGGTTTCCCACTCGCAGTGAGTACGAGGAACGAGTCCTCAAGGCGAAGCAACACATTCGCGCCGGGGACGCGTACCAGATCGTCCTCTCGCAGCGGGCGGAGCGGGAAACGGACGTCTCGCCCCTCGCGCTCTACCGCTCCCTCCGGCGCATCAACCCTTCGCCGTACCACTTCCTTCTCGAGCTCGGCGGGATATCGCTCGTCGGCTCCTCGCCGGAGACGCTCGTGAAGCTCGAGGGAACCCGTGCGAGCGTCAACCCCATCGCGGGCACGACCCAGCCCGGAGTCGGCGACGCCGAGGAGCTCCTCGCGTCGGAGAAGGATCGCGCCGAACACGTGATGCTGGTCGACCTGGGGCGCAACGATCTCTCGCGCGTCTGCCGGCCGGGCACCGTGCGCGTCGGGCGCTTCCTCGAGCCCGAGCGCTACTCGCACGTGACCCATCTCGTCTCGGAGGTGGCGGGCGAGCTGCGCCCGGAGTGCACCTCCTTCGACCTGCTCCGCGCCTGCTTCCCCGCGGGCACCGTCTCGGGGGCGCCGAAGGTGCGCGCGATGCAGATCATCTCGGAGCTGGAGGGCTTCCGCCGCGGACCGTACGCGGGTGCCGTCGGCTACGCGCTTCCCGACGGAAGCTTCGATACCTGCATCGCCATTCGCACCGTCGTCCTCGCCGACGGAGTCGCGCGCCTCCAGGCGGGCGCGGGCATCGTGGCGGATTCAGATCCGGCGGCCGAGTACGAAGAGTGCCTGCGCAAGCTGGCGGCATTGGAGGCGGCACTCGAGGAGGCCGAGTCGTGATCCTTTTGGTCGACAACTACGACTCGTTCACGTACAACCTCGCTCACCTCTTCCAGGAACTCGGCGCGGACGTGACCGTGATCCGCAACGACCAGATCGACCCCCACGAGGCCGAGCGCCTCGCACCAAGTCATCTGGTCATCTCGCCCGGCCCCGGTCGCCCGGAGGGCGCGGGGGCCACGCTCGAGATCGTCGAACGGCTCGGGCCGCGCGTGCCTACGCTCGGCGTGTGCCTCGGGCACCAGGCGATCGTCGAGGCGTTCGGCGGCGAGGTGGGCCAGGCGCAACGACTCGTCCACGGAAAGGCGAGCTCGATCTCGCACGACGGACGGGGTCTCTTCACCGGCCTCCCGGACCCTCTCGAGGGCGGCCGCTACCACTCGCTCGCCGCGACGCAGGTGCCGGACGAGCTGGAAGTGTGCGCGACGACCGAGGACGGCGAGGTGATGGCCGTCCGCCACCGCGAGCTTCCGATCGTCGGCATCCAGTTCCATCCCGAATCCGTCCTGACCCCTGACGGCCCCGCGCTGGCGAAGAACTTCCTCGAGGGCCGGCGATGACTATTCAGGAGGCACTCGCGCGGCTGCTCGAGAGACAAGACCTCTCGAAGTCCGAAGCTCGAGAGGTGATGAACGTGATCATGAGCGGGGAGGCGACGCCCGCGCAGATCGGCGGCTTTCTGATCGCCCTGCGGCTCAAGGGCGAGACGGCGGACGAGATCGCAGGCTGTGCCGAGGCGATGCGGGCGCATGTGCTCGCCGTTCGTCCGCGTCGCGAGGACCTCGTGGACACCGCCGGAACGGGCGGGGACGGAGCCGGCACCTTCAACATCTCGACCGCGGCCGCCTTGGTCGCCGCGGCCGCCGGCGCTGCTGTTGCCAAACATGGCAACAGAGCGGTCTCGTCCGCCTCTGGCTCCGCGGACGTCCTCGAAGCACTCGGCTTCCAGCTCGAGCTGCCCGCCGAACGGATCGAGCGCTCGATTGACGAGCTCGGCTTCGGCTTCCTCTTCGCTCCTTCCCACCATCCCGCCATGCGTCATGCAGCGCCGGTGCGGCGCGAGCTGGCCGCGCGCACCGTCTTCAACGTGCTCGGGCCGCTGACGAATCCGGCCGGCGCGCGGGCGCAGGTGGTCGGGGTGTACGCGCCGGAGCTCGTCCCCACGATCGCGACGGTACTTGCCCGCCTCGGTGCCCGCCGCGCCTTCGTGGTGCACGGTGCCGGTGATATCGACGAGCTCTCGCCGGCCGGGCCGAATCTCGTCTGCGAGGTCGCCGGCGGCAAAGTTCGCCGGCGCGAGATCGACCCGCGGGACTTCGGCGTCCCCCGCTGCAAGCCGGGCGACCTCGCCGGCGGCTCGCCGGAGGAGAACGCCGCCACGATCCGCGAGATCTTCGCCGGGGCCAAAGGCCCCAAACGCGAGGCGGTGCTCCTCAACGCTGCAGGCGCGATCGCAGCCGGAGGACATGCCCGCGACCTCGAAGAGGGCTACCACGCCGCCGTGGAGGCGCTCGACTCCGGTGCGGCGGCCGCGCGCCTGGAGGAGCTCATCGCGTTCTCGCGCGCCACTGAGGTGGCCGCCTGATGGGCCGATTCGCGGACGCGCTGCGCGAACCCGGTCTCGCCACGATCGCCGAGGTGAAACGGCGATCGCCGTCGTCGGGCGACCTGCGCCCGAACGCCGACCCCGCCGCGTTGGCGCGATCGTTCGAGGAGGCGGGCGCCGCCGCGATCTCCATCCTCGTCGACGAGCGGTTCGCCGGCTCGTGGGAGGACCTCCGCGCGGCCCGGGAAGCGACTCGGCTGCCCCTCCTCGCCAAGGGGTTCTTCAGCGACCGCGCGGACCTCGAAACGGCACGTGAGAACGGAGCGGACGCGGTGCTGCTCCTCCTGCGAGACCTCGACGACGCGACCGTGCGCGGGCTGCTCGCCACTCCGGGGCTCGATTTCCTCACTGAAGTGCACACAGCCGCGGAGCTCGCCCGCGCCGAAGCGCTCGGCGCTGAGGTGATCGGCGTCAACGCGCGCGACCTCTCGACGTTCGAGATCGATCGGGGCCCGCAACTCGAGTTGGTCGTGCGCTCTCCGCGGGACCGGGTCGTCGTGGCCGAGAGCGGCATCGAGAATCGCGCCCACGCGGCGGCCGCCGAGCTCGCAGGCGCGGACGCGATTCTCGTCGGTTCGGCACTCATGCGCGCCGCCGACCCTGCGGCAAGGCTGGCCGATCTCGTGCGCCGGCCGTTCGTCAAGGTCTGCGGTTTGACACGCGCTGAGGACGTGACCGTCGCGGCCGAGGCCGGAGCGGACTTCGCCGGATTCGTCCTGGCCGAGAGCCCGCGGCGCGCCGAAGCGCCTTTACCCGTGCCGGAGACGATGCTCTCCGTCGGCGTCTTCGTCGGTGAGGCCGAGGACGTCGGCACCGATCTCGTTCAGCTCTATCCGGAGGAGAACGGCCACCGGGCCCGCGACGGCGCGCTTTTCCGGCAGGATGAACAAGTCGCCCGGGTCCTTGACCTGCCTTGGCTGGAGAAGGACGAGCGCCATTTCGAGCGCGCAGCCACCGTCGAGGGCCGGGTTCTCCTCGCGGGCGGCCTCGGTCCCGAGAATGTCCGCGCAGCGATCGACCACGTACGACCGTGGGCCGTTGACGCAAGCCGGAGCCTCGAAGCGGCTCCTGGGATCAAGGACCACGACAAGGTGCGCGCCTTCGTGGAGGCCGCGAAATGAGGGGGGCACGCTCCCCTCATCCACCCCCCGGCGAAGGGGCGGTAGCGGGCTTCTACGGCGCGTACGGCGGCCGCTTCGTGCCGGAGACGCTCGTCCCCGCCCTCGACGAGCTCGAGGAGGGCTGGAGCGCCGTCAAGGACGATCCCGGCTTCCGCCTCGAGCTCGAGCAGCTGCAGGCGACGTACGTCGGCCGCCCCACTCCGCTCTACCTGACCGAGCGTCTCGCCGAGGGCAAGCGGATCTACCTCAAGCGCGAGGATCTCTGCCACACGGGCGCGCACAAGATCAACAACGCACTCGGCCAGGCGCTCGTGGCGCGACGGCTCGACAAGCGCCGCATCGTCGCGGAGACGGGCGCCGGCCAGCACGGCGTCGCGGCGGCCACGGTGTGCGCGCGCTTTGGACTGGAGTGTGTCGTCTACATGGGGTCCGAGGACATGGAGCGGCAGAAGCCCAACGTCGAGCGAATGCACCTACTCGGCGCCGAGGTGCGTCCCGTCGAGTTCGGCACGCGCACGCTCAAGGAGGCGACGAGCGAGGCGATCCGCGACTGGATCACCAACGTGGAGACGACGCACTACATGATCGGCTCCTGCGTCGGGCCGCATCCGTATCCCGAGCTCGTGCGGGAACTGCAATCCGTGATCGGCCGCGAGGCTCGAGAGCAGGTGCTCGGCGCTGCGGGCCGCCTTCCAGATGCCGTGGTTGCCTGCGTCGGCGGCGGCTCGAACGCGATCGGGCTCTTCGCCGGGTTCCTCGAGGACGAGGAGGTGCGGCTCGTGGGCGTCGAGGCCGCCGGGGCGGCGAGCCTGGGAACGGGGCGCACCGGCGTCCTCCACGGCGCACGCTCGTCACTCCTCGCCGACGAAGATGGTCAGATCGCCGACGCCCATTCGATCTCGGCGGGGCTCGACTATCCGGGCGTCGGGCCCGAGCATGCTGCGCTTCGTGACCAGGGCCGGGCCGAGTACGTCCCCGCCACGGACGAGGAAGCGCTCGCTGCCTTCCACCTCCTCGCGGAACGGGAGGGGATCATTCCGGCGCTCGAGCCTGCGCACGCGCTCGCCCGGGCCGTCGAGCTCGACGCGGAGCTGATTCTCGTGGGTCTCTCCGGCCGCGGCGACAAGGACCTCGCCACCGTCCTCGCGCGATGAAACGGCTGTCCGTCTACCTCATGGCGGGGCCCGAGACGCCGGAGCTGGCCGAGGCGGCCGCCGCCGGGGGCGCCGACCTGCTCGAGATCGGCTTCCCCTTCTCCGACCCGCTTGCCGACGGACCGGTGATCCGCCTCGCCGGCGAGCGCGCCCTCGCGCAGGGGATGCGCACGCGCGCGTGCCTCAAGGCGCTGGCCGACGTCCGGACCCGAGTCGAGATTCCGCTCATCCCGATGACGTACGCCTCGATCCTGGAGGCATACGGATACAAGCGCTTCCAGGCGGATGCAGAGGCGGCCGGGGCGACAAGCCTCATCGTCGCCGACCTGCCGGTGGAGGCCGCGCCGGAGATCCGCCGCGTGCAGCTCGTCGCTCCGACCACACCGTCCGAGCGCATCAGGCTCGCCGCCCAGCGGACCGACGGTTGGCTCTACCTCGTCTCGCTGACGGGAACGACGGGCGCGCGGGCTGCCGTTTCCGAGCAGCTCGCCGGCCTCGTGGAGCGGGCCCGCGCCGTTACAGACGTCCCCCTGCTCGCGGGCTTCGGGATCTCGACTCCCGAGCAGGCCGCTGAAGCGGCGGCGCTCGCGGACGGGATCGTCGTCGGCAGCCGAGCCGTCGAGGTCGCGCACGAGAGCGGAGCCGATGCGTTGCGCGACTACATCGCGTCGCTCCGGCAAGCGGTGGATGCCGCACAGCCTGCAGTGGCGTAGCCTTCCCACATGCTCGCCCTTCTGGCCCAGCTCGCCTCCGCGGAACGGAACCCCCGCGCAAATGCCGAGCGGGCCGCCGAGGCCATCGCCGGGCATCCACAGGCCGACCTCGCCGTCTTTCCCGAGCTCTACCTGAGCGGTTACACGATGAACGGGCTCGACGAGCTTGCGCGTTCGGCCGATGCTCCCGAGCTCCGCTTGATCGCCGAGGCCGCGGCCAGGGCCTCCACGGCGGTCGTGGTCGGTTTCCCGGAGCGCCGCGAAGGCGGCCGTCCCGCCAACGCTGCTGCCTGCATCGACCGGGACGGCAGCCTGGCGGCCGTGTATCGCAAGACTCAGCTCTTCGGCGCCGAGGAGGACGCGTTCGAGCCCGGCGAGGAGCTCATGATCGTCGAGCTCGCGGGGACGCGGGTCGGCCCGCTCGTCTGCTTCGACGTCGAGTTTCCCGAAACGGCCAGACAACTCGGGCTGGCCGGCGCCGAGCTCGTTGCGGTCGCGTCGGCGAACATGGACCCGTTCTACGTCGACCATGAGGTCGCGACACGCGCCCGCGCGGTCGAGAACCGTCTCCCCCTGGTCTACGCGAACGCGGTCGGGGACCTGGACGGGCTCACGTTCGTCGGGGGCAGCCGCTCGGTGGCGCCGAGCGGCGAGATCCTGGCCGAAGCCGCGGAGGGAACGGAGCGCTTGCTGCTGGCGCCGGTTGCGGAGCCGGGCGACGTCGACGAGCGCGTGGATTACCTCCGCCATCTGCCAGGAGAGTTAAGGGTCACGAATCCGTGAGCGCGACGGCGCGCGGGACGGCGGGTTGAGATGGGCCGAGCGCGCGCACGCGATCTCGGGATCGCCATCGGCACCCTTCCGGCCGGCGAGCGGAACGCGATCACGGATGTGCCGGGGGTGCGCGTCGGCCATACGACCCTGATCGAAGGCGACGCCGTTCGCACGGGCGTGACGGTGGTCTTCCCCCACGAAGGGAGTCCCTGGTACGAGCCCGTCTTCTCCGGGGCCCACCGGCTGAACGGGAACGGCGAGCTCACGGGGTTGGAGTGGGTTCGGGAATCGGGAACTCTCTGCTCGCCGGTCGGCCTCACGAACACGCACTCGGTCGGCGTCGTCAGAGACGCGCTCATCTCCGCCGAAGTGGCTGCGCGCGGAGACGAGCGCGAATTCTGGAGCCTGCCGGTCGTGGGCGAGACCTGGGACGGGCTCCTCAACGACATCAACGGCATGCACGTGCGCCCGGAGCACGTCTTCGCAGCGCTCGAAGCGGCCTCCGACGGGCCGGTCGCAGAGGGAAACGTGGGCAGCGGGACGGGCATGATCTGCCATGGGTTCAAGGGAGGAATCGGGACGGCTTCCCGGATCGTCGCTCAGGCGGGCGACGCCGTCGTGGGCGTCCTCGTCCAGGCGAACCACGGCCGTCGCGAGCGCCTTCGCGTCAACGGGGTGGCGGTCGGCGAGGCGATCCCGGTCTCGGAGATCCCGGATCCGTATGGGCGCGTGCCGCCTGGCGGCGGCTCGATCATCGTCCTCGTCGCGACCAACGCGCCCCTGCTCCCGGTCCAGTGCGAGCGGCTTGCGCAGCGCGCCGGCCTTGGAATTGCGCGGGTCGGCGGCGTCGGGGAGAACTCGAGCGGGGACCTCTTCCTCGCCTTCTCGACGGGGAACCGAGGATTGCCGGCCGCCGACTACGGGACCGAGGCCCCGCTGACGGTCAGCGTCGAGATGCTTGCCAACAACTACATCACCGCGCTCTTCGACGCCGTTGTCGAAGCGACCGAGGAAGCGATCGTCAACGCCCTGTGCGCGGCCGAGACGATGACCGGAGCGAACTCTTCGACGGCCTACGAGCTTCCCCTCGACCGCCTGAAGGAGCTCGCCACTTCAGCGTGAGAAGTGCGGGCCCGCTCCGAAGGAACGGGCGCGCGCTGGGAGACCCCGAAGTCTCGGAAGGTCGCCCTAAGAAATCGTCCGCACGGTCTCGCAGTTCACGGCCGTGTCGCCCGGCCGAATGACGGCGTGGTCGTCACCCGCCCCGCAGTCGAGCGTGTCCGGCATGCCGTCGTCGACTGCCGCAAAGAGGTGGTCGTTGCCGTCGCCGCCGAAGAGCGTGTCGGCGCCCCCGCCGCCCCACAGCCAGTCGGCGCCGGCGCCGCCGTCGAGGGTGTCGTCGCCGGGGCCTCCGAAGAGGTAGTCCGCGCCGTTTTCGCCGTTGAGCGTGTCGTCGCCCCGCTGGCCAAAGACGAAATCGCTGCCGGCCCCCGCGTTCACCGTGTCGTTGCCGGCCCGGGCGAAGATGAAGTCGCGACCGTCCGTTCCCGTGAGCGTCTCGTCATTGGGCGTTCCGTAGATGTAGGTGATCCCACCGGGTCGATTGCCGACCAGGCTCACGACGCGCTCGCAGTTGGTCGCGACGTCGCCGGTGCTGATGTACGCCTTGTCCCAGCCGGGACCGCAATCGACCACGTCGACCGCGGAGTCGTCGGCGGCGGCCGCGACGATGTCGTTTCCCGCGCCGGCGTCGACCACGTCGCTGCCCCGTCCCGCATAAATGAGATCGGCGCCGTCGTCCCCTTCGAGCGAGTCGCTGCCGCGCCCGCCCCAGATGAAGTCGTGGCCCGCGTCGCCCGAGACGCTGTCGTTGCCGCGCTGCCCGAAGAGGAAGTCGCTTCCGCCCCTGCCCGAAATCGTGTCGTTTCCGGCGCGACCGTAGATGAAGTCGCGGGTCTCGGTGCCGACCAGCGTGTCGTCCCCCGACGTCCCCACCCTGTACGCCGCCGACGCCGCCGGCACGGCAACGAGCACCGCCCCGAACGCAAGAAGTGTGAGAACGATCCTCCTCATGCCCGCTCCCTTCAGGGGGTGTGGAAAACTAGGAGCGCAAGCCAATCACCGCTCCATGTACACGCTGTGCGGACTTTGTAAGAGTCTGGTTAAAGCTCGCCGGCGGGCTGCGCGGAGTTGCGCGGGGGTTGCCGGACGGCTTGGGGCGCGCATCCCCGCTGCGCGCCTAACGCTTACGCTACGCGCGTGCACACAATCGAGCTGACCGAGGAGGAGCTTCGGCTCGTGCGGGCGGCGCTGCATTCCTACCTCGAGGATTTCGGCCACGAGGAGGCGGACGTCCTGCGCGCGATCAAGCTGGTGCTCGCGAAGCTACCGTCCGCCGACTAGTGGCGATCCTCGAGACGAGGATCGAGCGCGGCGGCGATTTCGAGGCGAATCGCGCGCGGATGGAAGAGCTCGTCGCCGAGCTCCGCGAGCGCACGGCCACCGTCGCCGAGGGAGGCGGGCCGGAAGCCGTCGAGCGCCACCGCTCGCGGGGCAAGCTCCTCGCGCGCGAGCGGATCGACGCGCTCCTCGATCCGGGCTCGGCGTTCCTCGAGCTGAACTCCCTCGCTGCCTGGGACGTCTACGACGGCGATGCCCCGGCGGCCGGAATCGTCACAGGCATCGGCGCCGTCGACGGGCGCGAATGCGTGATCGTCGCGAACGACGCGACCGTGAAGGGCGGCACCTACTACCCGCTCACGGTGAAGAAGCACCTGCGCGCGCAGGAGGTGGCCGCGCAGAACCGCCTGCCCTGCATCTACCTGGTCGACTCGGGCGGCGCGTTCCTCCCCCTCCAGGCCGAGGTCTTTCCCGACCGAGACCATTTCGGCCGCATCTTCTTCAACCAGGCGGTCATGTCGGCGCAGGGCATTCCGCAGATCGCCGTCGTCATGGGCTCCTGCACGGCCGGGGGCGCGTACGTTCCGGCGATGAGCGACGAGACCGTGATCGTGAAGGGAACGGGCACGATCTTCCTCGGCGGGCCTCCGCTCGTGAAGGCGGCCACTGGCGAGGAGGTGAGCGCCGAGGAGCTCGGCGGCGCAGACGTGCACGCGCGGGTCTCGGGGGTAGCCGATCACTACGCGGTCTCGGACGAGCACGCGCTCGCCATCGCGCGCGAGATCGTGGCGAACCTGAACCTGGCCCGGCCGGATCCTCCCTGGGAGACCGAGGAGCCCGAAGAGCCGCTCCTCGACCCGGCCGACCTCTATGGGGTCGTCCCCGAGGACTACGCCAGGGGGTACGACGTGCGTGAGGTGATCGCCCGGCTCGTCGATGGGAGCAGGCTGCACGAGTTCAAGGCGCTCTACGGCGAGACCCTCGTCTGCGGCTTCGCTCGCATCGCGGGGTTCCCCGTCGGCATCCTGGCGAACAACGGCGTCCTCTTCTCCGAGAGCGCGCTCAAGGGCGCCCACTTCATCCAGCTCGCGTGCAAGCGGCGGGTGCCGCTCGTCTTCCTCCAGAACATCACCGGGTTCATGGTGGGAAAGGAGTACGAGGCGGGTGGGATCGCCAAGGACGGCGCCAAGCTCGTGACTGCCGTCGCCTGCGCTCAGGTGCCGAAGTTCACGGTCATCATCGGTGGCTCCTTCGGGGCGGGGAACTACGGCATGTGCGGGCGGGCGTATTCGCCGCGGCAGCTGTGGATGTGGCCGAACGCCCGGATCAGCGTGATGGGCGGCGAGCAGGCGGCCACCGTGCTTACGACCGTCGGTCGCGCGGATCCGGACGAGATCCGCGCCAAGTACGAGCACGAAGGCAATCCGTACTACTCGACCGCGCGTCTTTGGGACGACGGGATCATCGATCCCCTCGACACCCGTCGCGTGCTCGCGCTCGGAATCGCCGCGAGCCTCAACGCGCCGATCCCCGAGACGACGTTCGGCGTCTTCCGGATGTAGCTACGGAAGGTCCGGAGGAGGAAGCGGCGGCGGGAGAGTCGGCGGCGGCGGGAGAGTCGGCGGCGGCGGGAGCTGCGGGGGCGAGATCGGCAGCGGCGGGACGGAGACCGCACCGGTCACGGCACCGGTCACGGCACCCGTTACTGCGCCCGTCACAGTGCCTGTCGTCTCCTGAACCGTCGAGACGGCGCCTGCGGCGGCGTCCGGTTGGGTGTTGCTCGACGAAGCTTTCGCAGGATTCGTCGACGACGGCTTGCTGCTCGCGCGCGCGGGCTTCGTCGTTTTCGAGGACTCGGTCTGCGGCACGGCGTGCCGGGGCTCCCGAGTCGGAGCTTGAACCTCACGCACCATGGCGGGGCGTGCATTCGCTTCCGGTGGGGTCGGCGTTGGCGCCTGGTCGCCGATGGGCGCAACGATGATGGCCGCGCCTCCGACGAACGCGGCCGCCGCGGTACGGCTGAAGGAGAATCCGATCTCGCCTAGCTTCCCGAAGCCGGGAAGCGGCAGCGCGAGGAGGCCGCGCAGGCCGCGCTTCTGCGTCGCGGGAACGTGCTCCGCCGCCTCGAGCTCTTCGCTCAGGCGCCCGCGCGCTCGAAAGATCAGCGTCTCCACCGCGGCGAGCGAGAGCCCCAGGGCATCGGCGATCTCGGCGTACGAGCGCCCCTGGATCTCCCGCAGGAGAATCGCGTTTCGCTGGGCCTCCGGGAGACGGCGGATCGCCGCGGTGATCTCGCCAGCCGTGGGCCCGTCGACGTCCATGAGGGCGGCCGCTATCTCCGGATCGAGGTGAACCTCCTGTGGCCGCATCGCCGCGTTCCGATAACGGCGCCGGCACACGTTGCGCGCGATCGTCACGAGCCAGGCCCGCGGCTTCTCGGGCCGCTCGCCGCGCCGCATGGCCCGGTAGGCGTTCATGAACGCCGTTTGCGTGACGTCTTCGGCCTCGTCCGGATCGCGGATGTCGCGGAGTACCGCGCCGTACACATCGCGGCGGTGACGCCGGTAGAGCTGCTCGAAGGAAGAATCGGCCTTCCGGATCTGCTCCGGGGGGGCGCTCACGCCCTCTTATATGCCCAGGTTTGACTTTTTCTCACGCTGCGCGCGCAAGTTTTGGCGGAAAAAGCGTTCTCTACGCGCCGCGCAACTTTGCCCTAATGGACTCGGCCCTCGGCGCGGCCTATGATGGCTCTGCGTCGGAAGGACGCGAGAGAAACCCCCTGAAATGGCGCCGACACCGCAAAGGGAGCGGTACGTCCGGAACGAGTCCCTCTTCCGTGAGGTCAACGAGCGCATCGCGGAGGTCAACGAGGATTTCGAAGTCGATGGCCACATCGAGTTCCTTTGCGAATGCGGACGCCAGGAGTGCCTCGAGGCGCTTGCCATGTCGCGCGATGACTATGAACGAGTGCGGGCGGTTCCCGAGCGTTTCTTCGTCAAGCCCGGGCACGAGGAGCCGAGTCTCGAGATCATCGTTGAGCGCCATGACGATTTCGTTGTCGTTGTGAAGGTCGCCGCCGCGGGCGAGGACGCTGCGGAGCTCGACCCGCGCTCTTAAAGAACGACCTCCTCCGGGAAAACGGCGCTGGCGCTGAAGCGCTCGAAACGGTAGGGCGAGAGGTCGAGCCCGGGCCGGCCGTGGAGGATCTCCTCGGCCACCGCGCGGCCGACCGCCGGCGACTGCATGAATCCGTGGCCGGAGAAGCCGCACGCGGCGTAAACGCCGTCAGCGACGAAGCCGATCACAGGATGCGCGTCGGGTGTCATGTCGTAGAGACCGGCCCACGCCCGCCCGACGCTCGCCGTCCGTGCGCCGGGATAGCGATGCGCTAGACGCGCGAGGCGGTCGGGAAGAAGGGCCTCGTCCACGGCTTCCTCGAATCCCCAGCGCGGCGTCGGGTCCGGCATCGCCACGCGGAGCGTGTCCCCTCGCCGGCGGAAGTGGAACCCGGTCTCCTCCTCGAGCACCATCGGCAAGCTCTCGGGAAGACTGGTAATGGCCGTCGTCTCGAACAGCTGGCGGCAAAGAGGGCGTATTGGGAGCTCGGCGCCGTAGCGGGACGCGACTTGCGCCGAGCGCGGCCCGCACGCGAGCACGCGGACGTCGGCCTCCAGCTCGTGCTCTTCCGTGTGCTCGCGCACCTCGACGCCGAGCTCCGTCGCCCGCCGCACGAGCTCGCGTGCAACCGTCGGCGGGTCGGAAACTCCGTCCTGGCGGCAGATGACGGCACCGAGGACGTCGCCGGTGACGACGCCCGGCGCGGCGGACTCGAGCTCGGACCGGTTCAAGCTCTCGACCGGGACGCCCAGACCGGCCTGCAAAGCGCGCCGCTCTTCGAGGCGCTCGAGTCCCTCCTCGGTGGTGGCAAAGAAGAGGTAGCCGACCTGCTGGAAGAGGCTCCTGCCGAGCTCCTCGAAGAAGCGGATGCTTTGCCGCGCGAGCTCGACCTCGGCGGCTGTCGAGAACTGCTGCCGGATCCCGCCCATCGCCTTGGCGGTCGAACCGGAGGCAATCTCGGCGCTGTCAGCGAGGACAACGTCCTGCGCGCCCAGGAGCGCGAGGTGGTACGCAATGCTCGCACCGATCGCACCGGCGCCGGCGACGACTATCCGATCCATCCGAGAACCTCCTCGCGCTCGGCGGGTGTGAGCGCGCGTAGCGGCGCGCGGACGTCCTCGCGTAGTGGAACGCCGCGCCGCGAGACGACGAGCTTGAGCGCGGCGTGCCGCGGGAAGCGTTCGATCACCGCGCGCATCTCTCCAAGCCGCTTGGCTCCTCCCGGCGAGGGCTCTCGCACGAGCTCGGCCACGTCGGCGGGGAACGCGGCGGCGAGACCGGAGACGGCGCCCGCGGCTCCTGCCGCGAGCCCGTCGTGGAGGAGAGCCTCGGCGCCGACGAAGACGTCGAGACCCTCGATGAGGTACGGCTCCACCTTGTCGAAGGGCGAATCGGACACCTTCAGTCCGGCGAGGTTTGGCGCCACGTCGCGGAGCATCTCCACCACCTCGAGGGGGATCGAGTAGCCGCTCGCCGCCTCGAACTCGTACAGGTAGAACGGCGTCGGCGCGCACGCCTCGGCGGCGAGGCGGAAGTGCTCGAGAAGGGCGGCC
>DASQXE010000082.1:0-26051 GCA_035639875.1 Gaiellaceae bacterium
CTCGCTCATCTTCTCGGCCAGGTAGACGGCGATGATCTCGGAGTCGCACTCGGACTGGAACCGGTGACCCGAGCGCTCGAGGCGGCGCTTCCACTGGAAGTAGTTCGTCAGCTGTCCGTTGTGGACCACCGCGACGTCCTGAAAGGGATAGGCCCAGTACGGATGCGCGCCCGAGATGTCGACGTCGGACTCGGTCGCCATGCGGACGTGCCCGATCGCATGCGTGCCGCCGAACCGGTCGAGGTCGTACTGCTTGCAGACGGTCTCGGCGTCGCCGAGGTCCTTGACGATCTCGAGCGAACGCCCGACCGAGAGCACCTCGGCGTCCGGTATGTCTTCGATTCGGTCGGTGAGGTCCTTCAAGTCGCCGTCGTAGCCGAGCGAAACCCGGTACGCGTAGTCGGTCTCCGGCTCGACCTCCTTGATGTCCGCGCCGGCCGCCTTCAGGCGCGCGACCACCTGCTGCTGATGGCGCGCGAGCCGGTCGTCGAACTCGAAGTCGCGCGGGGTATTGGCGTCGGCGAGCGTGTAGCGCATGACGACGAGGCCGTCGTGCGGCGGGCCGTACAGCGCATAGCCGGTCGAGTCGGGCCCCCTGTGCTTCATGGACTGGAGCATGCGCGTCATGTCGCGCCCGATCTCGTGCTGCCCGTCCCGGTAAATGATCCCGGCGATCCCACACATACGGCGCCCGCCCAGCGGCGGCTACGGCAGCACGTCCAGGTAGCGCTCGCGCTCCCAGTCGGTCACCGCGGAAAGGAAGCGTTCCCACTCGTCTCGCTTGTAATGCATGTACACATCGTAGAGACGACCGGGCATCGCACTCCGGACTACCTCGTCCCCCTCGAGGGCCTCGAGCGCCTCGCCGAGATGCTCGGGCACGCGCGGGATCTCGACGCCCTCGGCGAGAACGTCGTAGACGTTCCGCTGCTGAGGCTCGCCGGGGTCGAGCTTCCGCTTGACGCCGTCGAGACCGGCGCGCAGAAGCGCGGCCTGCGTCAGATACGGGTTGCAGGCGGAGTCGACGGCACGGAACTCGAATCGGCCGCCGCTCGCCACGCGAACGAGCGTCGTACGGTTCTGCCAGCCGTAGTCCTTGTAGATCGGCGCCCAGAAGCCGAAATCCCAGAAGCGCTTGTAGGAGTTGACCGTCGAGGCCGTGATCCCACAGAGCCCGCGGTAGTGCTCCAGGATCCCGCCCATGAACTGCAGGCCGATCTCGGAGAGCTTCGCCGGCCCGTCGGGGTCGTAGAAGACGTTGTTCCCGTCCTCGTCGACGAGCGTGAAGTGATGATGCGCGCCGTTCGCCGAGACGCCGGTGAAAGGCTTGGGCATGAAGGTCGCGATCACCTCGACGCCGTCCCCGTAGGTGCCCTCCAGCGTATGCTTGCGCGCGACTGCCGCGCATAGCTGACGGTAGGTCGAGAGGTTGTCGGCCGTGCGCACGGCCCGGTCGAAGAGGAAGTTCAACTCGAGCTGGCCGGGGGAGTCCTCGTGGTCGCCATAGGAGGGGTTGATGCCGAGCTGCTCCCCGTAGTCGATGACGTCGAGGATGATCGGCCGCAGCTCCTCGAACTGGTTGATGTGGTAGCACCACGGCTTGGTGATGCCTTCCGCCTGACCGGCGTCGGTCGACCCGCGCGGCCGCTTCATCCACATCATCTCGGGCTCGACGCCGCAGAGGAACGTATAGCCGAGCTCCTGCTCGACCTCGTTCATGATCCGCTTCAGGTTCTGCCGGGGATCCGCCTCGAGGAGCTCACCGGTTTCCGTGTCGTAGCAGTCGCAGAAGACGCGCGCGACGCGGGGATCCCAGGGAAGTTGCCGGAACGTGTCGCAATCCGCGATCGCGGCAAGCTCCGACTCCTCCGGGCCGAAACCGATGTAGCGGTCGCTCCGGTCGACGAACAGGTCGGCCGTGGCCCCATAGACGAGCTGGTACCCGTCCTCGGCCACCTTCTCCCACATCGTCGAGGAGACGCCCTTGCCGTTCACGTGGCCGGAGACGGAGATCTGCTGGAAGAAGATGTACTTGATCCCCTTCTCGTTGATCTGCTTGCGGATCTCCTGGATCTGCTGGCGACGCGCGGCGTCGTTGCGCGCTTCCTCGAGGGTCGTGATCGGATCGGGGATCGGTCCCTTCGCGAGGACGCTCTGAACCTGGGTCGGGCCGGCTTGGACGGTGGCCATGAAGACTCCTTTGTGCTCGACTGCACGGGGAATACTATTTCGGCCGAGCGCGCCGCTCTAGCGAAGGGGGCAGGCGTCAGCCGGAGTCAGCTGAGATCGACTTCGCGGTTGACGAGGTGCGCGTAGATCTCGCGGTAGAGGTCGATCGCCTGGGCCACGTCACCGGGATCGAAGTCTTCGCCGCGGTCGACTTGCCTCGTGATCTCGCGAGCTGACTGGAACGAGGCCAGGATCTCGGGGTCGATACCCTCGTCGTCGACCGGATCTTCGGTGTCGACCGGATAACCCGCCTCCGCCAGCATCCGGGCAATGAGATCGCCGAGCTCTGGAAGCGCCTCGGCCGGCGAATCCTCGAGGTCAGGCTCGAGCTCAGCCCATTCCGTCTCCCACTCGTGGCGGTCGAGCCCTGGTTCGGTCATAGGCCGTGTCTACCGTACCACTGCACTCTTTCAAACCACCCGAATCGGCTTTTAGACTCGGCAGGGTGAAGGTCCTCATCGTCGGCTCGGGCGGTCGTGAGCACGCCCTTGCCTGGAAACTCGCCCAAAGCGACGACCTCGAAGAGCTCCACGCCGCCCCGGGGAATCCGGGCATCGCGAGGCTCGGCCACTGCCATCCGATCCGCGCAGACGACGTCGAGGGCCTCCTCGGTCTCTGCCGCGAGCACGAGATCGACCTCGTCGTCGTCGGGCCCGAGGCGCCGCTCGTCGCCGGAATTGCCGACGAGCTGCGCCGTGCGGGCGTCGCCGTATTCGGCCCGAGCGCAGAGGCGGCGCGGATCGAAGGGTCGAAGTCGTTTGCCAAGGAGGTCATGCGCGCCGCGAGGGTGCCCACCGCCGAGGAGCTCAGCGAAGTGCGCGCTCCCTGCGTGATCAAGGCCGACGGGCTCGCAGCGGGCAAGGGCGTATTCGTCTGCCGGAACGAAGCAGACGTAAAGCTGGCGCTCGACCGCACGCGAGCGCTCGCAGGTCCGGTCGTCGTCGAGGAGCTGCTCGAAGGCGAGGAGGTCTCGCTCTTCGCGCTGACGGACGGCGTCGAGACAGTCGCACTCGCGCCGGCGCAGGATTTCAAGCGGCTCTTCGACGGCGACGAGGGCCCGAACACCGGCGGCATGGGGAGCTATTCGCCGGTCCCGTTCCTGGCCGCCGACGACGTCGACGAGCTCGTTGAGACAGTGCACCGGCCGGTGATCGCCGAGCTCGCCCGCCGGGGCACGCCGTTCGTGGGTCTCCTGTATGCCGGCCTAATGCTGACCGACGACGGGCCGCGCGTCCTCGAGTTCAACTGCCGGTTCGGGGACCCCGAGACGCAGGCGATCCTTCCCCGTCTAGACGGCGACTTGCTCGGCGCGCTCGCCGGCGCGGCGGCCGGCACGCTCGGCGGCGTCGAGCTCACCGCCGGGCCGCACGCGGCCGTCACCGTCGTACTCGCCGCGGCCGGCTATCCCGAGGCACCGGAGGCGGGCTCGCCGATCCGAGGCCTTGACGACATGGACGGCAAGAACGTCTTGCTCTTCCACGCCGGCACGGCAATTCGGGACGGTCTGCTCGTCAGCGCCGGCGGGCGCGTGCTGAACGTGACCGGGGTCGGGAGCTCCGTGGCGGAGGCGCGTGAGCGGGCGTATGCGGCGATCGAGCGAATCGACTTCCCCACGGCGCAGTTCCGCCGCGATGTCGCGCTGAAGGCGGTCCATGTCCCAGGCTGAGCCGCATCTACAGGAGGTGCCCTTCCCGGTCCTCGAGGAATTCGAGGACGCCGGGCCTCTCGTGGGCATACTCATCGGCTCCGAGTCCGACCGCGAGCTGATCGAGCCCGCGATCGACGAGCTGAACGACCGGGGCATCTCCAACGAGCTGCGCGTGCTCTCGGCGCATCGCGATCCACGCGGCGTGGCCGAGTACGGCTCGACCGCGGCACTCCGCGGCGTTCGCGTCATCATCGCGGGAGCAGGAATGTCCGCCGCCCTGCCGGGCGCAGTGGCCGCCTACACGGAACTGCCGGTGATCGGCGTCCCCCTGACGTCGTCCAAGAGCGCGGCCGGGGGGCTCGACGCCATCCTCGCCATCGTGCAGATGCCGCCGGGCGTCCCCGTGGCGTGCGTCTCGCTCAACGGAGCTCGCAACGCCGCCATCCTGGCGTCGAAGATCCTCGCGCAGGGCGGCGGCTATCCGCGCGGCCAAGGCCCACCGCCACTGACCGCGTAGGTGGGCCTCCCGCGTCTCTAGAATCGGGAGCGTGATCGCCCGCTACTCCCGGCCGGCCATGAGGAAGGTCTGGTCGGACGAGGAGAGGTTCGCATCTTGGTTGGAGGTCGAGCTCGCGGCCTTGGACGGATGGGCCGAGGTCGGAGTGGTTCCGCGCGAGGTCGCCGAAGCCGTTCGCGCCGGCGCGGTGCCGCCTTCGCCCGAGGAGGTCGCCGCCCGCGAGGAGGACACGCAGCACGACGTCGCCGCGTTCGTCGACGCCGCGGCCGCCGGCCTCGGGACGAACGGCCGCTGGATCCACTACGGGTTGACGTCCTCGGATGTCGTCGACACGGCGCTTGCGCTGCAGGTGCGGAAGGCCGGTGCGCTCATTCTCGAAGGAATCGAAGGCGCCCTCGAGGCAGTTGTCCGCCGCGCCGAGGAGCAACGCGACACGGTCATGATCGGTCGGACGCACGGGGTCCACGCCGAGCCCATCACGTTCGGCACCAAGCTCGCCGGCTGGGCCTTCGAGCTGGAGCGCGACCGGGAGCGCGTGGCCCGCGCGCTGGAAGGCATTCGCATCGGCAAGCTCGCCGGTGCGGTCGGTACCTACGGCGGGGGCGACCCCGAGGTGGAGCGGGTGGCCTGCGAGCGGCTCGGCCTCGTTCCCGAGTCCGTCGCCACCCAGGTGATTCCGCGCGACCGCCACGCCGAGCTCCTCAGCGCCCTGGCGCTCTGCGCGTCCTCGCTCGAGCGCTTCGCCACGGAGATCCGGCACCTCGCGCGAACGGAGGTCGGCGAGGTGCAGGAGCCGTTCGGGCGCCACCAGAAAGGCTCCTCGGCGATGCCCCACAAGCGCAATCCCGTCGTGGCGGAGCGGATCTGCGGGCTCGCGCGCGTGGTGCGCGCGGGCGCTGCCGTCGGGCTCGAGAACATTCCGCTGTGGCACGAGCGTGACATCTCGCACTCGAGCGCCGAACGCGTCGTCATCCCGGATGCCTTTCTTGCGCTCGACTACATGGTTGATCGCTTCGCGTGGCTCGTCGGAGGGCTCATCGTGAACGCGGAGCGCATGCGGGCGAACCTCGCCTCATCGCATGGACTCGTGTTCTCGCAGCGCGTTCTCTCGGCGCTCGTCGCCGGCGGACTCGGTCGCGACGACGCGTACCGACTTGTCCAGCGACACGCCATGCGTGCCTGGGAGGAAGGCGTCGACTTCCGCGAGCTCGTCGAAGGCGACGCCGAAATCGGACCCCATCTCGACGCAGCCGTGTTCGACCTCGAGGAAGCGCTCAAACATGTGGACGTCATCTTCGAGCGCCTGGCAGCGCTCGCGACCCGGAGGGAGGAAGCGGTCCATGCCTGAAGCGGCCCTGCACGTCGCGTCCGGAAAGGTGCGCGAGATCTACGAGCTCGACGACGAGCGCCTCCTGCTCGTGGCGAGCGACCGCATCTCGACATTCGACGTCGTCCTCCCCACGGAAATTCCCGACAAGGGGCGCGTCCTCACCGGTCTCTCCGCCTTCTGGTTCGCGCGCACCCGCGAGATCGTGCCGAACCACCTACTGGGTCTGCGCGCCGACGGGCGCTCGACCGAGGTGCGGCGATTGCGCATGCTCCCGATCGAATGCGTCGTGCGCGGGTACCTCGCCGGTTCGGGGTGGAAGGACTACCTCGCCACCGGAGCGACGTCGGGCCACGTGCTCGCGGACGGCTTACGCGAATCGGAGCGACTGTCCGAACCGATCTTCACGCCGGCGACGAAGGCGCAGACCGGTCACGACGAGAACATCGGCCGTGACCGCGCCGCCGAGCTCGTGGGTGCCGAGCGCCTGGCCGAGGTGGAGCGGATCGCGATCGAGCTCTACCGGTTTGCATCCGAGCACGCTCGTGAGCGCGGGGTCATCATCGCCGACACGAAGTTCGAGCTCGGGCTCGACGAGCGGGGCCAGCTCGTGCTCGGCGACGAGGCCCTAACGCCGGATTCGTCTCGCTTCTGGCCCGCGGACGACTACCAGCCGGGGCGAGCGCAGCCGTCCTTCGACAAGCAGTACGTGCGCGACTACTGCGAAAGCCTCGGGTGGGACAAGACTCCGCCCGGGCCCGAGCTCCCCGACGAGGTGGTGACGGGGACACGCGCGCGCTACGTCGAAGCGTTCGAACGGCTGACCGGTATCCCCTTCGACGAGTACGTCGGCGAGCCCGACGCCGTGCTCCGATGAGAGCGACGGTGCTGGTCCGGCCGAAGGAGGGCATTCTCGATCCTCAAGGCGAGGCCGTGCAGAACTCGCTGCGCCAGCTCGGCTTCTCGGTCGAGGACACTCGAATCGGCCGCGTGATCGACATCGAGGTCACCGGTAACGACCCGGCGGATGCGCGTGCCGAGATCGAGCGCATGTGCGAGCGCCTGCTCGCCAATCCGTTGATCGAGAGCTACGAGATCGAGCTGGAGGGCACGTGAAGGAGACGCGGCCGCGCGTCGGCGTCATCGTCTTTCCCGGTTCGAACGACGACCGCGACGCCGCGTGGGCGCTCGGGGCGTTGGGCGCCGAGGCGGTGCTCGTCTGGCACGCGGAGGACGCGTTGCCGCAGCTTGACGCGGTCGTCCTCCCCGGCGGTTTCTCATACGGGGACTACTTGCGCGCGGGGGCGATCGCACGCTTTTCGCCGGCCATGCGTGCGGTCACGGATCTTGCCGCCGCCGGCGGCCTCGTGCTCGGCATCTGCAACGGCTTCCAGATCCTGTGCGAAGCCGGCCTCCTCCCCGGCGTCCTGCGACCGAACGAGTCCCTCGAGTTCATCTGTCGCGACGTGCCCGTCGTCGTCGAGCGCACGGACACTCCGTTCACGTCGCGCTGCGAGCCCGGACAGGAGTTGGTGATGCCGGTCAAGCACGGAGAGGGCTGTTACCACGCTCCGCCGGACCTCGCCGAGGACCAGGTCGTCTTTCGATACGCGCCAGGCGAGAATCCCAACGGGTCCGAGCACGACATCGCCGGAGTCGTGAGTTCGGACGGGAACGTGCTCGGGCTCATGCCGCACCCCGAGCACGCGGTCGACCCGCTGCTCGGGTCGGGGGACGGGGCGCTCATCCTCGCGTCGCTCGTGGACGGCGCGCGCGAACGCCTCTACGCGCGCGCGTAAGCCGTCAGGCCATCGTCGCGTCCTGCAGGCGCGGGTCGAGCGCGCGGTGCGTAACGTCGACGACGAGATTCGCCAGGACGATGATCACGGCCAGCAAAACCGTGAGGCCCATGACCACGGTGTAGTCGCGGGCGAGGACCGATGCGACGTAGAACCGTGCCACGCCCGGGATGGAAAAGATGTTCTCGATCACGAACGAGCCCGAGATCAGGTAGCCGAGGAGCGGTCCGAGCACCGTCACGAGCGGGATCACGGAGTTCCGAATCCCGTGGCCGACGATCACCCGTCCGGTGCGCAGTCCCTTCGCACGCGCCATCAGGACGTAGTCCTGCTCGAGCGTCTCGAGCAGCGAGCTGCGCAGCAGCCGCACGGAGTAGGCCATCGGAAGAAGGCCGAGCGTGAACGACGGGAGGATCTTGTGCCTCCAGCCCTCGGTCCACCCGCTCGTGGGAAGGACCCCTAGCTTCACCGACAGGTAATAGACGAGCAAGGTCGCCACGAAGAAGTTCGGCAGGGCGAAGCCGACGCTCGAGAACAACCGTGCGCCGTAGTCGAACAGCGACCCCGGCCTGAGCGCCGCAAGCACGGCTATCGGTATGCCGAGCGCCAGCGCCCAGAGGAACGCGAGGCCCGCGAGTTCGAGCGACCTCGGCGCCAGCTCTTTGATCAGCTCGTTCACCCGCATGTTCCGGAACGAGAGCGACGGTCCGAAGTCGAGCGTCGCGACTCCGCGTAGGTAGTTCGCATACTGCCTATACCAGGGCAGGTCGAGCCCATACTTCTCGCGCTGGTTGTGCCGGATCGACGGCGGTTGGTAGTCGCCGTACTTCACCCAAGCCGCACCGTCCAGGCCCAGGAGCCGTCCGTGCCGAAAACGGGTCGCCGCCGATCGAGCGCATCATGAAGAAAACGATCGTGACCACGACCCACAGGACCGGAATCGTCCAGAGCACACGCTGGAGAATGAAGGCGGCCATACGTCGAGCTTGCCGATCCGATAACCATCAGTGCCACTACATTTCCTGCACGCTCCCTTCAGTAGTCCTTACGCTTCTTCCCAGGCTGAGCGCCCGTGCGAGAGCGGGATGCTCCGCCAGCGCCGCCCGGAGCCGATCGAGATCGCGCGCTCGCAAGGTGACGGGTCCCCTCCGAGCGGTGCCGCCGGTCGAATAGGCGAACCTGACGAGCTCGTCACCTTTGGCATCGGAGAGCAGCTGGACAATCGTGGCGAACCGCTTCTCGCCCGCGCGCTGCGGCACGGTCAGCTCCTCGACCACCTCGGTCTGGCCCCATGGGGTCGTCGCCTTGGCCATGGCGCGACCGTAGCGCCCGAAAGCGCGCTGATGTGTAACGGAATGTGACGACTGTTAGAAAGACGGACGTGGAGATGCGCTGGGCGGATTCCGAGCTCGAGCTGCAGCGGGAACCGGCCGGAGGGCCATGACCTGGGAGCTCCGAGACGTGCAGCCAGGCTTGTGGGTCTGGCGCGTCGAGCACCCGGCCTGGACGCCCGAATCCGACTGGGAGCCGCTTGTCACCTCGACGTACGTGGCCTCCCGCGGCGAAGTAGCGCTCTTCGACCCCATCGCTCCGCCGCCAGAGGCGCAGGAGATCTGGGAACGACTCGATGCGACTCCGCCGACGATGGTCGTCATCCTCAAGCCGGATCACGTCCGCGATGTCGACGTGTTCGTGCAGCGCTACGGTACGCGCGCCTTCGGCCCGAGCCTCTTCTGGCGAAACGACATCCCTCAAACCGAGCTCGAGCCGATCGAGCCGGAGAGCGAGCTTCCAGGTGGACTCCTCGCCCTCTATGACGGCCGCGGACGCAATGAAACGCCGCTCTGGCTTCCCGACCATCGCACGATCGTCTTTGCCGACGCTCTCACGGCTCCTGGCGGCGAGCTCCGTGTCTGGTCGACGCCGTGGCACGCGGAACGGGTTCTGCCCGCGCTTCGCCAGCTGCTCGAGCTTCCGTTCGAGCACGTGATCGTCGCGCACGGCGAGCCGCTGCACGATCGAGCCGCGTACATCGAAGCGCTCGAGCGCACGCCGTGGGGAGACGAGACCGGCTGACCGCCGTCCTTACCGTCCTTATCATCCGGGACCGATGGCGTTCATTCACACGTGCTACCGCGTAACAGACCCCGAACGATCGCTCGCCTTCTACGAAGCGCTCGGGTTCGAGAAGCGCCGCGAGCTGCCCATCCGAGAGGAAGCAGTCAACTACTTCCTGGGCATCCCCGGCGAGGAGGGCCCGGAACTCGAGCTGACCTACAACTTCGAGACGCCCGCAGGAGGCTACGAGATCGGCACCGGCTACGGACATATCGCGCTCACTGTGGACGACCTGGACGCGACACTGGCGGCGCTCGCCGAGAAGGGAATCGCGCCCGAACGGCCGCCGTACACGGTCCGCGAGGGCGGTTCCCGGATCTGCTTCGTCCGCGACCCGGACGGCTACAGGGTCGAACTCATCGAACGCGGCTGACCACCCGGCGGCTTGCCGGCGCCGCGCCTTCTGCGCGACCATGTGACGGTGGACAGGCCCGAGACGCTTTATGCGTGGAACGGGGAGGACGCACTTGCCTTCCAGGTGGTTGGAGAAGGCCCAGTCGATCTCGTCTACCTCCAGGGCTTCGGATCGAACGTCATCGTGAACTGGGAACACCCAGCCTTCGAACGATTCGCGCGTGAGCTTTCCTGCTTCTCCCGCCTGATCATCACCGACAGGCGTGGGCTCGGTTGCTCGGAGCGTTTTACGCCCAGGGACATCCCGCCGCTCGAGACACTCGTTGACGACCTTCTGGCCGTCCTTGACGCAGCAGGCTCGGAGCGCACCGCGATTTTTGCGACGGGCGACTGCGGTTTCATCGCCATGCCCTTCGCAGCGGCGTACCCAGAGCGGGTGTCGGCCCTGATCCTCCACGAGACGACACCGACGTGGAGGAGGACCGAAGATACCCCCTGGGGCCACACGGATGAGGAGATGGAGGAAAGCATCCGCGACGCCTGCACGCTCGAGGGGAGGTGGTCGCAGAGGTTCAATCCATCGCTCACGTCCGATGCGGACGGACGTGCTTGGTGCATCAGGTATGAGCGCTTGTCCCTCGCGCAGGGCGGCTGCCGGGCGGATGGATGGAGGTTCGCCAGGTGCGACGTCCGCGGGGTCCTCGCGACGATTCAGGTTCCGACGCTCGTCCTTCATCGGAGTGGGGACCCGATCTCCGTGCAGGAGAGCGGCTATCTGAGCTCCCGGATTCGGGGGGCACGACTCGTCAGCCTGCCAGGTCGAGATCACTTCGCCTGGGCGGCCCATGCCGACGTGGTCGTCCAGGAGGTCGAGCGCTTCCTCGCGAGTGTGCGGGCAGAGGAGGCTGACCTCGACAGGGTGCTCGCAACGGTTCTGTTCACTGACATCGTCGGCTCGACGGAAAGGGTGGCCGCACTTGGAGATGCCGGCTGGCGGGCGCTCGTCGAGCGCCACCATACGACCGTGCGGGCGCTCCTCGCGCGTTACCGAGGCAAGGAGATCGACACGGCCGGGGACGGGTTCTTTGCCTCATTTGACGGCCCCGCGAGGGCCGTGCGCTGCGCCGAAGCGGCCGTGGAGGCAATGCGACCCCTCGGCATCGAGATCCGCGCCGGCCTTCACACCGGCGAAGTGGAAACGGTCAACGGGAAGATTGGGGGTCTCGCGGTCGCAATCGGGGCCCGCATCGGGGCACTGGCAGGTCCCTCTGAGGTGCTTGTCTCGCAAACCGTGAAGGATCTCGTCGCGGGCTCCGGACTCGAGTTCCAAGATCGCGGCGAACGCGTCCTCAGGGGCATTCCGGGGACGTGGCGCGTTCTTGCAGCACGGCTACCAGGAAATGCGGACACGACTTACGCGATCGACAGACGCTGAGCTTTCGACTCACACACGTGCTGTTTCTAGACGGCTACAGGGTGGAAATCATCGAGCGATAGGTCGGAGTTACCCGACCCGTTCGAAAGGCCCGCCCGTCAGGAGGGAAACGCGACCGCTGCACGGGTCCTTCCCGACCAGCTTCAGATGGAGTTTCCGGTCGCTGATCGTCCACCTGTAACGGCCGACATCTGGCAATGGGTCGCGCGGGCACGAGGCGCCGTTCGAGTCGAAGAAGGCGATGACGTCTCCGTCAACGACGATGCTTCCCTGTGCGCTCCCGCCCGCCGAGACTGCGTATCCGTCCTCCTTGATGTAAAGGCGCGCCGGGGCGCCCGCGTAGTGGGACAACCACGTTCCTTGCAACTCGAGCGGGGCCGGCCCGCCGGGAGGGCGCTGCGCGGTCTCGTCCGCGCCCGTGGTGACGGGCGGACCGTCCGGCGACGTAGACGCGGCCGTTTCGGCATCTGACGGCTGCCCATCCGAGCCGCTGCACGCCGCGACCGCCGTAACCGCCAACGCCGCAACGACGAGCGCGCCGACAGCAGGCCAAACCCGCACCGCACGCCGATCGTAATCACTGTCTCGTCGAGCGACAAGGCGCGAAACCTGACTCAGCCACGCGTCCGCATCTCCTCGCGCGCGACCCAGCGGTCAAGTCGTCGAACTAATCGAGGCCGATAGGCGCGCGCCGCGTCACTCGTCAACTTCCGCGCGTACGATTTCTTGACGGCTACAGGATCGAGCTCATCGAGCGCGGATGAGTTTGGGCGCACGCGATTCCTGGACGGCTACCGGGTCGGGCTCATCGAGCGCGGATGGAGGCTCGCCTTTCGCCGGGCTTAGCGGTACATTCGGGCTCTGATCGGGAGCCGAGTGCTGTGTTTCCTCGCAAGCGCATGAGTGGTCCGTGAATTGGCTTGGGCCGCGATCGACTCAGGCGAAGTGTCACTCGGGCGGAGGGCCTCGTGACTGAGAGCGAACGAGTTCTTCGAGAGCAGAATCGTTACCTCGAGTCACTGCGGGAAATCAGTCCAACCGCAATCGTCACGCTCGGTCTGGACAGGAAGGTCACCTCGTGGAACCTGGCGGCCGAGGAGCTCTTCGGATACACGGCCGCAGAGGCGATCGGCCGCGATCTCGAGGACTTAGTCGCAAACCAAGAGGACCTGCACGCCGAGTACCTCGCCTACTTCGAAGAGCTCGAGCGGGGAGAGCGGTTCCACGCCGTCACTCGTCGGTCGCGAAAGGACGGAACGCTTGTCGATGTCGATCTCTTCGCCGTTCCTGTGACGGCGGAGGACGAGTTGACCGGCTACCTCGTCATCTACTACGACATCAGCGCGCTCAAAGCTGCGGAAAAGCGCTACCGGGACCTCATTGAGCAGCTTCCGTTGGTCACGTACATCGACGAGCCCGCCGCTGCCCCATCGATCTATATCAGTCCTCAAATAGAGCCACTCCTCGGCTATTCAGCGGACGAGTGGCTCGGCGATCCCGAGCTCTTCCTAAAGCTTCTCCACCCCGACGATCGCGAACGGGTCCTCGCTGACCACGACCAGGTCTTCGCGGCCGGCGACTCGAGCTGGTCATTCGAGTACCGGGTCTTTGCTCGCGACGGGCGAACGGTCTGGCTGCGCGACGACGCCGTCGTCGTCAAGGACGACGAGGGGACCCCGTTGTACGTCCAGGGCTTCCTCATGGACATCACAAAACGCAAGAACGCCGAGGAAGCCCTTCGCGAGAGCGAGGAACGCTTTCGCGCCATGTTCGAGGAGGCGCCCATTGGTATCGCCTGGGGCCCGCTCGAGGCGTCGGGAGCTCGTCGGATCAGCGGCGCAGCCGGTTCGAGCCTCTACACCCGAAACCGCGCTTACACGGAGATGCTCGGGTACACCGAGGACGAGCTCGCCTCGCTGCATTTCACCGAGTACACGCATCCGGACGATCTCCCAGAGGTGCTGCGGCTGTACGGCGAGCTCATCGCCGGCGAACGTGACCGCTATGAGCTTGCGATGCGCTACCTCGGCAAGGACGGCCGCGTGATTTGGGCCCAGGTCGTCGAGGCGGCGCTGCGAGACGAGGAGGGACGCTCCGGGTTGGGGCTGACAATGGTGGAGGACATCACGGAGCGGAAGCTTGCTCACGAGGCACTTCAGGAGAGCGAGGCAGAGCTGCGCCGTCAGAAGCACTATTTGGAGGCGCTGCTCCAACTCAGTCCCGCTGCAGTCGTAACGACCGACCTCGATGACAATGTCACCGTCTGGAATGCGGCGGCGCAGGACCTCTTCGGGTACACGCCGACCGAGGCGCTCGGACGCAACATCGACGATCTGATCGCGAAATCCGACGAACTCCACGCAGAGGCCGTCGAGGTGAACCGGCGGGCCGCGGACGGTCAAGTCCGGCTTGTCACCCGGCGCACGCGCAAGGACGGAACGCTCGCAGATGTCGATCTGCGAGCGGCCCCCATCCTCGTGGGTGGGGAGCTGGTCGGCACCTACGCCATTTACCACGACCTCAGCGACGTGCACCGTCAGAAGCAGTACTTCGAATCGCTGCTCGAAATCAGCCCGTCGGCGATCATCACAGTCGGCCTCGACGACAAGGTCACCTCATGGAACCCCGCGGCCGAGAAGCTCTTCGGCTACACACGCGAGGAAGCGGTCGGCCGCGACGTCGATGAGCTCATCGCAGCGTCTCCGGACCTTCACATGGAGGCGCGCGAAGTCAACCGGCGAGGAGGCGAGCACGAGTACCGACTGATTACTCGCCGAACGCGCAAGGACGGCTCGCTAGTCGACGTTGAGTTACTCGTTGCCCCGGTCTTCGTCGAAGGCGAGCTGGTCGGCCGCTACGGCATCTACCACGATGTCGGCGAACTTCAAAGAGCGCGCCAGGCGGCCGAGGAGGCGACTGAAGCGAAGAGCACCTTCCTCGCCACCATGAGCCACGAAATCCGGACGCCGATGAATGCCGTCATCGGGATGACGGGGCTCCTGCTCGATACGGATCTGACGCCGGAGCAGCGGGGGTTCGCTGAGGTGATCCGGACGAGCGGCGATGCGCTGCTCGGGATCATCAACGACATCCTCGACTTTTCCAAGATCGAGGCTGGCAAGCTCGAACTCGAGCGTCGCCCGTTCGTCCTTCGTGACTCCGTCGAGGCCGCTCTCGACCTCGTGGCGGCAAGCGCGGTAGCGAAGGGGCTCGATCTCGGTTCGCTATTCGATCCGAAAGCGCCGGTGGCGCTTGTCGGCGACCCTACGCGACTGGGTCAGATCCTCGTCAACCTCCTCACGAACGCGGTCAAGTTCACCGACGAGGGCGAAGTCGTGCTCTCGGTCGATTCCGAGCGCGTCGCCGAAGCCGACGGCTCCGGCGGGGAGATATGCAAGCTCCACTTCGCGGTCCGGGACACAGGAATCGGCATCCCGAAGGAGCGAATCGACCGGCTCTTCCACTCCTTCAGCCAGGTGGACGCCTCCACGACGCGTCGCTACGGCGGCACGGGTCTCGGCCTCGCGATCAGCAAGCGCCTGAGCGAGATGATGGGCGGGACGATGTGGGTTGAGAGCGACGTGGGGACGGGGTCCGTCTTCCACTTCACGATCAAGGCCGAGACTGCGAGTACTGCTCACGTCGATGCGGCCAGGGAGCATCCTGAACTCCGAGGCAAGCGTCTCCTTGTCGTCGACGACAACGCCGTAAACCGCGAGGTAGTCAAGCGGCAAGCATCCGCCTGGGGAATGGTGCCGCGCGAGACGGGCTCGCCGAGGGAGGCCCTCGAGTGGATACGTCGCGGCGATGCCTTCGATGTCGCGATCCTCGACATGCAGATGCCGGATATGGACGGCCACGCACTTGCCCGGGAGATCCGCCGCTCGCACGATGGGCGTGACCTCCCGCTCGTGATGTTGACGTCCCTCGGCCGGCGAACGGATGTGGACGAATACGTCGACGTCGCCGCACAGCTGACGAAACCCATCAAGGCTTCACAGCTCTATGAAGCACTCATGCGCGTGTTCGGCGAGATTTCCGAGAAGGTGAGCCCGGTGGAAGCTCGAGGCGGCCGCAGTGACGCGTCGGTCGAGCGGACGCCTCTCACGATCCTGCTCGCCGACGACAATGCGGTGAATCAGCAGCTCGCCCTTGCGCTGCTCGGGAAGCTGGGTTATGGCGCAGACGTCGTCGTCAACGGCGCGGAGGTACTCGATGCGCTCGCCCGTCAGCGATACGACGTCGTGCTCATGGACGTGGAGATGCCGGTGATGGACGGGCTCGAAGCATCACGCCGCATCAATCAGCGGTGGCCCGCGGAGAGGCCTCGCATCATCGCTATGACCGCAAACGCAATGCAGGGCGATCGCGAAACCTGTCTTGCCGCCGGAATGGACGATTATCTGAGCAAGCCAATTCGCCCGGCCGAGCTGGCGGCTGCGCTCGCGAGGTCCGTGCCTCGCACCGCGTCACCAGGTGGCTCGCCGTCAGCGCATGAGGTGGACGACCTTGAAGCAGTCGATCTCACCCAACTCGAAGCAAGCGTTGAGGATCCGATCTTCGTCCGCGAGCTGATCGCCGTTTTCCTCAACGATGGTCCACACCTTGTTCGGACCCTCCGAAGTTCGCTCGAGCAAGCCAACCCCGAAGAGCTCCGCCGCGCCGCTCACACGCTGAAGTCGAATGGACGAACGTTCGGTGCAACCGCGCTTGCGTCTCTAAGCGAAGAGCTCGAGCTCAGTGCCCAGGCGGGGACGCTCGCAGGTGCAGGCGAACTGGTCGGGCGGATCGAGAACGAATTCGAGCGCGTCCAAGGTGCCCTCGCAGCCATGGCGGGCGGGGGCTGACGTGGCCGTTACGCAGGCAAATGTGCTTGTCGTGGATGACGACTCCGTCAACCGCTTGCTACTTGCGCGTCGCCTCGAACACGAAGGTCATCGGCCCACGACGGCCGAGGACGGCGTTCGAGCGTTAGAGCTCCTTCATGCCGACTCGTTCGATGTCGTCCTCCTCGATGTTCTCATGCCGCGGCTCGACGGGTTCGAGGTACTCGCACAGATGCAGGCCGACAGTGAGTTGCGCCACATCCCCGTAATCATGATCTCGGCGCTCGAAGACATCGAAAACGTCGTCCGGGGCATCGAGCACGGCGCTGCGGATTACCTCCCGAAGCCCTTCGACCCTGTGCTTCTGCGAGCTCGGATCAACAACTGTTTGACGCGGAAGCGGCTCGACGACTTGGAGCGCGAGCGGGTCCGGGATATTTTTTCCCGCTTCGTGCCACAGCGCGTGGTCGACGAGGTTCTCCAACGGACCGAAGACGACCTCCGCCTCAAGGGCGTCACGCTCGATGGGACCGTGATGTTCTGCGATTTGCGTGACTTCACGGCCTTTGCCGAGAGTTTGCCTGCCGACACCGTGATCGAGGTACTCAATCGTTATGTCAGCGAGATGAGCGATGCGATCCTCGACAACGGAGGTACGCTCGTCGCCTATATGGGCGATGGAGTCATGGCCGTTTTCGGAGCGCCGATCGAGATGGCCAGGCATGCTGACTGCGCGGTGGCCGCAGCTCGCGAGATGTTCTGCACGCGTTTGCCGGACTTCAACGGGTGGCTGAGGATCAACGGTTTCGGCGAAGGCTTTCGCATGGGCATCGGCCTCAGCAGCGGACCGATCGTGTCGGGGACAGTCGGATCAGAGCGGCGGCTCGAATACACGACTGTCGGCGACACGACAAACACCGCCGCCCGCCTGGAGGCGATGACGAAGAGCACGCCGTATACGATCCTCATTGCCGATGCGACGCGACGTCGCCTCGGGTACCCCCCCAAAGACCTCGTCTTCGTCGACGAACTGGAAGTGCGGGGGAAGCGGTCGAGGGTTCGGCTCTGGACGCTCGCCGAGCTCGGACCAAGCGAGACCGACTTCGAGGTCGGCGGGCTCGCAGGCAGATCGCGCGGCTCCCCTTAGGTTGGGACTTGAGAGGATTGATCGCGTCGCGGCTGTCAAGCGCATCATGTCCGTACGCGGCCTTGATGCATTCGACACGTGTCTTCTGCCAGACGGCTATAGGGTCGAGCTCATCGAGCGCTAGTCTCCGTAGAGGTCGTTCCAGCCGGCGACGCCCCACGCCGGTCCGGCCGGAAGCGTCTCACGGGCCGCCACGATCGCCCCGGCGAGGGACTCGCCGCCGCCGACCGCCGACCACTCCTCGCCCGTAGAGGCCGCGAACTCGACGTTCAGGAGGTATGCATTGAAGCGGGGGGACGCGCTCGGGGGCTCTGGGGAGGGAGGCTCGTACGCGAGGGCGAGGTTCATGGCCTCATGGTGCGTCCTCCGGCGTGCGGCACCAGCGAGCCACCTGTGTCCGCAGGTGTGGCTAGCCCGACCGGCTAGGCGAGCGCCTCGAGAACCTCGGCAGCGGCCTCCTCGCCGCCGCGCGCGGCGCCTTCCATGTAGCTCTTGAGCGTCGAGCGTTCGACGCCGCCGAAATGCAAACGTCCATGGGACTCGCCGAGCCGCGTCCCCCAGCTCAGGAGATCACCCGGGCCGAGAATGACGTAGCTACCCCGCGTCCATCGTTCCTGCGACCAGTCGGCGGCCGATTCGGCGTTCGGCGTGACCCGTAGGAACCGGCCCAGGTCGAATCTCCGCTTCGCGGCCCCTGCGCCTGCGAATCGAACGATGAGGTTGGGCTCATGGACCGATCGATAGACGTGCCCGTCCTCCGACAGGAAGGGAAGCGTCGCGCCCACGGGCCGATCGGTCAGGACCGCCTGCTTCACCACCCTGCCGTAGCGGGCTTGCTCGAGCGCGAGTCGCCTATGCTCGGGAAGCGGCGGCCCGAAGCGCACCTCGCGCTGCACGGTAAGCGGGATCGCGACGACTACCCGCTCGGCCCGCTCGACCGACCCATCGTCGAGGGTAATGGAAACTTCCGCGCCGCGGTCCTCCAACGCCACGACCGGGCTATGGAGGCGCACGCGTCCGTCGAGCTCCTCGGCCAGTCGCTCGGCGAGGGCGCTCGGCCCCCCGGCAAATCGAAGGCGAAGGCCGGTCGGGGCAGCGCCCGCCGCCAGCTTCGCGGCGTAGCCGAGCAACGACATCTGGTTGAGCGCCACGCTCGACGAGGCGACCGAAATCCAGAGCTCGGTAGCGCGTCGAACTCTCGGGCCCGCGCCTGCTTCCTCGAGCCAGCCGGCCAGCGTCTGGTGGTCAAGGATGCCGGCGCCGTCGACGTCCTCCGGATGATCGGGGTCGATCCGCGCGGCGAGCGCAGAAATCTCAGCTTCGAAGGCCTGAAAGAGCTGCGCGTCGCGTTCGTCCAGATCGAGCGGAGGATCCGCTTCCCAAGCGGGCGCTTCAACCGTCGGAACGCCCACTTCATCGGCGAGCAAGCGCAGGGTCGCGTGCTCGTGATCGAGCGCCTCGCACCCGGCGTCGAAGCCTGCCTCCCCCACAGGAATCCGCCACGCTCGACCGCCGACTCGGTCGCGGGCCTCCAAAACCTCGACGTCGATGCCTGTGCGCGCGAGCCGATACGCGCTCGTCAGCCCGGAGATACCGGCGCCGACGACGATCACTTGTCGTCGCGCCGCTATTCGAGGTCCTCCCGCACGAGCCCGAAGAGGACGCCGTCGACCCACTCGCCGTGGCGCCAGTACGCCTTCCGTTTGACGCCTTCCTTGACGAATCCGCTGCGCTCGGCGTGGCGGATCGCGCGCTCGTTGAATCCGTAGCACTCGAGCTGGACCCGGTGGTAGTCGAGGTCGAAGATCAGGTGACGCACGAGGAGCCGAGCCGCGTCATCGGCGATTCCGCGGCGGCGGAAATCGGGATGCAGCATGAGCCCGAACAAGTTGGCGATGCGGCTCCGGCGGTTCGACACTTCGAAGGCCATGACGCCCGCCGGTGCGCCGTCCACCTCGACGATGAAGCGCCCGTAGTGGCTCGGTTCCTGTTCGGCCTTGGCGAGTTCCTCGAGGAGAGCGTCCCGGTCGCGCGCCGAGACGGCCGCCATGAACGGCTCCACGTCCTCATGGGTCGCGAGCGCAACCATGAAGTCGACATCCTCGGGCGTCGCCCGCCGCAGGCGGAACCGATCGCCCGCCAACTCGTCCGTCACGGACGCGGCGTCGCCGCAGCGGCCCGCCGCCGCTGGGCGAGCTGGACGAAGCCGGAGCCCAATGCGACTCCCGCGAGGATCAGGAAGAGGCCGAGCAACGCGTTCAGCGTCATCCGCTCGTCGAGGAAGACGACCCCGTAGCAGAGCGCGAACGGAGGCAGCAAATAGGTGACGAGCGACGCGCGCGAGGCTCCGTAGCGGTTGATCATGGCGTAGAAGAAGATCAGCGCGAAGGCGGTGCCGCCGATTCCGAGCGCCGCGACCGACGCGAGCGGCTTCCAGCCCGGCACGGCGTCGGGAAGCTGGAATAACGCCGGCGGTAAGAGGACGAGCGCGCCGGCAAGCGTCGACGCGGTCGTGATCACGAGCGGCGAGGTCTGCTGAAAGCGGTGCTGCGTGTAGAGGTTCGCCGAGGCGTACGAGAGCGAAGCGACGACCACCGCGAGCGTTCCGGCGACTCCCCACCAGCCGCCTTGCGGATGCACCCCTGTCAACACGCCGGTTCCGACGAGCCCAAGCGCCACCCCGACGAGCCGAAGCCCGCGCACGCGCTCGCCGGGGTTGAAGCGGATGGCGAGGATGGCGACGAAGATCGGCACGGTCGCGTTCGCGATCGCGGCGACGCCGGAATCGATGTGCTTCTCGCCCCAGGCGATCAGCGTGAACGGGAGAGCCATGTTCAGCGTTCCGAGGACGAACGCCCCGAAGCCGGCTGAGCGGATCTCGGCGGCCGCGTGCCGGAATCCGAGCCGCGCAGCGAGAAAGGGAACCAACACCGCAGCTGCGAGCACGAGGCGGAGGTCCATCATGGCCGTCGGCTCGATCTCTCGGACCGCCACCTTGATGAAGAGGTACGACGCGCCCCAGATTCCGGCGACGATGAGAAGCAGAGGCACGTAGCCGCGGACCATGGCCGTACGCTACCGATGGCGATCCGGGCGAACCGATATTGTGAGGTCCTCCTTTGAGCTCGGTCGCGGAACAGCCGCTACACCGCGCGCTCGGCCTCACCGACGGGGAATACGACCGCATCAGGGGTCTGCTCGGCCGCCCGCCGAATGATTTCGAGCTCGCCGTTTTCTCCCTCCTCTGGTCGGAGCACTGCGGCTACAAGCACTCGGCTCTCCTCCTGAAACGGTTGCCGAGCGAGGGCGTGGACGTACTTCAGGGCCCGGGCGAGAACGCGGGCGTCGTCGACCTCGGCGAGGGCGAGGCGGCGGCCTTCAAGGTCGAGAGCCACAACCATCCGTCGGCCGTCGAGCCGTTCCAGGGCGCCGCGACCGGTGTAGGGGGCATCCTGCGCGACGTCGTCGCCATGGGAGCGCGCCCCGTCGCGCTGCTCGACGGCCTCCGCTTCGGCAAGCCGGATTTCTCCTTCGGGCGAGCGGTCGCCGGTATCGGCCATTACGGCAACTGCGTGGGTGTGCCCACCGTCGGCGGGGACACGTTCTTCGCGGGCGCCTACGCGGAGAACCCGCTCGTCAACGCCATGTGCGTCGGGCTCGTCCCGGCCGAACGGGTCGTGAGGGCGCGCGCCACGCGGCCGGGCGACCTCGTCGTCCTCTTCGGCGCGACGACTGGGCGAGATGGGATCGGCGGCGCGAGCGTGCTCGCCAGCAAAGAGCTCTCGGACGAGGACGAGGACAAGCGGCCGACTGTCCAGATCGGCGATCCGTTCACGGGCAAGAAGCTGATCGAAGCGAGCCTTGCGCTCGTCGAGGCCGGCCTCGTCCAGGGCCTGCAGGACCTCGGCGCCGCCGGGCTTGCCTCCTCCTTGGCCGAGATGGCGAGCCGCGGAGGAGTCGGCATCGATGTCCACCTCGACCGCGTCCCGCTTCGGGAGCCCGACCTCGAGCCTGTCGAGATCGTCATCTCCGAGAGCCAGGAACGCATGATCTCGGTCGTGAAGGCCGAGCGACTTCACGACGTGGTTTCTGTGTGCGAACGATGGGAGCTCGCCGTCGCCGATATCGGCGAGGTGACCGATTCCGGATCTCTCCGGGCCTTCTACGACGAGGACATCATGGGCGAGATCCCGGTCGCGCTCCTGACCGACGAAACTCCGCGCTACCGGATCGAGACGCGGGCGCGGGCGCTCGCGGAGCCGATCCGCCATCGGCCGATCAAGGCCGACCCGGACGAGCTCCTCGACCTGCTTGGATCGCCCAACGTGCGCAGCCGCGCGCCGGTCTTCCGCCAGTACGACCACCTCGTCGGCTCACGGACGGTCCGCCGTCCCGGCCTCGATGCCGCCGTGCTGCGGCTGCGTCCGTCCCACCGCGGTCTGGCCGTCTCGCTTGACGGGGCCGGGCGCCTCGCGGCACTCGACCCGCGGACCGGAGGCACCGTCGCCGTCCTCGAGGCGGCGAGGAACGTAGCGTGCGCCGGCGGGCGGCCGCTCGCGGTCACCGACTGTCTCAATCTCGGCAATCCGGAGAAGCCGGAGGTCGCCTGGGAGCTGGCCGAGACGATCGAGGGCATGGCACTCGCCTGCGAGGCCCTCGAGGTTCCGGTTGTCTCCGGGAACGTCTCCCTCTACAACGACACGGACGGACGCTCGATCTGGCCAACTCCTGTCGTCGGCTGCATCGGCCTCGTCAGCGACGTCAGGCTCGTCCCAGGTTCGTGGCGGGAGGGCGACGCGGTCTTCCTGGTCGGCGCTCCCGAGCTCTCGCTCGACGGCTCCGAGTACCAGGCACTCTTCCTCGGCGGTCCGGCCGGCCGGCCCCCGCAGCCCGAGCTCGCGGCCGAGGCGGCGCTCGTTCGCTTTCTCTGGCGCGCCTCGCCGGTCCTCACCGCCGCCCATGACGCAGCCGAGGGCGGCCTCGCGGTTGCGCTGGCCGAGCTGGCGATCGTCTCCGGGATCGGCGCGCGCATCGAGCTCGAGGACAACGCCGTCACCTGGTTCGGCGAAGGCGGGGGCGTGGCCGTCGTCGCGTGCAGTCCGGATGACGAGTCCGCTCTCGAGGGAATGCCGTACCGGCGCCTCGGAACGGTCGGCGGGTCGAAGGTTCTCGGCGTCGAGATCGACGAGCTGGCCGACGCGTACGGAGCGGAGCTCTGATGTGCGGCGTGTTTGGAATCCACGGGCCGGGACGGGACGTCGCCCGCCTCTCCTACTTCGGCCTCTTCGCCCTGCAGCATCGCGGCCAGGAGTCGGCTGGAATCGCGGTCGCAGACCGCGGGCGCCTGACCGTGCTCCGCGACATGGGCCTCGTCACGCAGGTCTTCTCCGAGCAGAAGCTCCGCGGTCTGCGCGGGCAGGTCGCGATCGCCCACACGCGCTACTCGACGACGGGCTCCACGCACTGGACGAACGCGCAGCCGATCGTCCAGCACGGACGGACGCGCATGGTCGCACTCGGCCACAACGGCAACCTCACGAACACGAGCGAGCTCCGCGCCGAGCTCGTGGCGGAGGGCGTGCGGCTGAACTCTACGTCCGACACGGAGGTCATCGCCGCGCTGATCGC
Organism: Gaiellaceae bacterium; assembly: GCA_035639875.1. GTDB lineage: Bacteria > Actinomycetota > Thermoleophilia > Gaiellales > Gaiellaceae > JAIBJP01. The sequence goes on from DASQXE010000082.1 coordinate 23,029, forward strand.
CCGCGACGAGCGGCCGCTCGCGGAGGCGGTTGCAGCCGCGATGGAGCGGATCGAGGGTGCCTTCTCCGCGGTGCTTCTCTCCGAGGACAAGCTCGTCGGCTTTCGCGACCCGGACGGCATTCGCCCGCTCGCCCTCGGGAGGCTCGAGGACGATTGGCTGCTCGCCTCCGAGACCTGCGCCTTCGATCTCCTCGGCGCGGAGGTGGAGCGCGAGCTCGCGCCGGGGGAGCTCGTCGTCATCGACGACGACGGTTGCCACGCGGTTCAGGCCGTCGAGCCGAAGGGCGGCGGCGCGCTCTGCATCTTCGAGTTCATCTACTTCGCCCGCCCCGACTCGAAGCTGCGCGGCGTCGAGCTGCACGGCGCCCGCGTGCGCATGGGCGAACGGCTGGCCGAGGAAGCGCCGGTGGAGGCCGATCTCGTCATGGCCGTGCCTGATTCGGGCACGCCGGCGGCGATCGGCTTCGCGCGCGCGAGCGGGATCCCGTTCGCGGAGGGCCTGATCAAGAACCGCTACGTCGGCCGCACGTTCATCCAGCCTGACCAGGCGCTGCGCGAGCACGGTATCCGGTCGAAGTTCAATCCACTCGCCGAGGTGGCGGGGAAGCGGGTCGTGGTCGTCGACGACTCCATCGTGCGCGGCTCGACGACACGCCAGATCGTCGCCATGCTCTTCGAGGCCGGGGCTCTGGAGGTGCACGTCCGCATCTCGTCGCCCCCCATCGTGTCCCCCTGTTTCTACGGCATCGACATGGCGGACGAACACGAGCTCGTCGCCGCGTCACGCTCGGTCGAGGAGGTGCGGGAGCTCATCGGCGCAACGTCGCTCGCATATCTCTCCCTCGAGGGACTCCAGGATTCGACGCGCCGGCCCGAAGGGACCTTCTGCCGCGCCTGCTTGACGCGGAGCTACCCGACGCGGATCCCGGAGGACCTCAAGCTGGCCAAGCTGCGCTTCGAGCCGGTTCGCGCGTAAACGAAGAGCTCCTTCCGGAGCTCTTCGCGAAGCCGGTGAGGTCGCGAGTTACTCGCCGCCCATGCAGGCGATCGCGTCGTCGACGCCGATTCCGTCGCATTCGCTGTCGCCGGGGCCCGAATTGTGCGCGCTGTCCGGCAGGTCGTGCGTGAAAACGTCGAAGGTGCCGATCGGCTCGCCGTTCAACGTCGCCGTGAGCGTGATGAAGCCTCCCGTCAGGTGGCCCTGCGGGTTCGTGCGCAGGTCGGCGCCGGGCGTGAACGTCTCGTTTGTCACCTCGATCGTGGCGGAACCGGCGGAACCGGCGCCCTGCGGCTTCTTCGCCACGAAGCAGTGGAACGCGAATGCCTGAGACGCCGTCAGGCCCATGATCGCCGCCGCGGCTGCGGTCACAGCAAGTACACGCCGCACGTTTCTCCTTTCTCCCGGGGAACAGTCCCTCGCGGCCGGCGACTATGCCATGGATCTGCCGCGCCCTCAAGTTGCAACCGTCAGTACCAGATCGACGGCCCGGGGCCAAGACGCTGGGCCTCGCCGCGCGCATGCCGCGTGGCGCTCCAGGCGGCGACGGCGGCGTCGAGTACATCCGGGAGCGGGAGACCGGCGGGCAGCGCGTCCGGGAGCTCGATACCTGCTGCGGACAAGAGCGCGCGTCGCTCCATGAATCCGTTCCAGGTCGACTTCGGCTCCTCGAGGTAGGCGCCCTTCAGCGCCCGAAAAGACACTTCCGGGTGCACTTCGATCACGCGGCCGTCGACGCACTCCCCAACCTCGCGGATCTTGCGGAAGAGTGCGAAGGACTGCCGCGACAGGCTCGGATGGCGCCGGACGGCCTCCGAGTAGTCGTCGAGCGCGACGATGTCACCCGGTGGCGTGGGAAAGACCGACGGCCAGCGAGGGCCGACGAACGCGCGCGCCTCGTCGTCGGCCTCTCGCGGGCCGGCACCGATCGGAATGTCGACCGCGATCCGCTCGGCTCCCGGCAGTGCCGCGCAAACCTCCGCGAAATCGCGGAACACAGAGGCGGACGCGAAGCGGCCGTCCTCCAGCGCGACCGCCACCCAGCCGCGCCGGTAGCCGTCCACTCCTGCGACCCGCTCAGACAGGGGCGCGCTCCGGACGAGGGGCGACGGCCGTGACGGCGACGAGGAGCGACGCGGCGAGGGGTACGAGACCGATGGCGCCGTAGCCGAGCGCTTCGGCGACTCCGCCTCCGGCCGCGGGACCCGCCAGGTAGCCGATCGCCCAGACCTGGGACCAAACGACCATGGCCAGCACGATCCGCTCCGTCCCGATCGTCTCCAGCAGGACACCGAGCGAGCCCGCCTCGCCGGCACCGACACCCATTCCCGCGAGGACGGCGACGGCGATCCACACGGGCACGGTCTCGGTCAGGCCGCCGAGGGCGATTGCTCCGGGCATGAGCAGCGTGGCCGCCCACAACGCGGGCCGCGGTGGGAGGTTCCCGGCGATCGTTGCACACGCGGCGCCGACGAGAGCGGCGACCACGTAGAGAGCGGCGATCCGCGCCTGGCTCAGGTGCTCCGCGAAATGCAGCGGAAGCGGCCCGTCCAACGTCCCAAGGGTCAGCGCGACAAGCAGGATTCCCGCGGAGGCGACCCAGAACCCCTGGCTGCGCAGAGCACCCCGGTCCGAGCTGAAGCGCACGAGATCGCGCGGCGATCCGAGGAGGAGGAGCGCTGCCCCTGCGATCGCCACGAGGCCGAGGTGGATGGCGAACGGAGTGCGGATCCCGCCCGCACCGCCGATCGCGGGACCGGCTATGGCACCGATCCCGTAGATCGCGGTCAGGCCGCTGAGACGCCGATACTCCTCGCCCGGAAACCGCTCGATAACGGCGAAGGCAGTTCCGATCCAGAGGCCGCCCGCGCCGATTCCCTGCAGGAGCCGTGCCGGGAAGTAAACGCCAAGCCCACTGCCGGCGATGAAGCCGAGGTCGCCGACGAGGACGAGTGCGAGCGACGCGGCGAGCACCACCACCGCGTGGCGCCGCTGGATCCCACGGCCCGCGACCGGATAGCCGACC
>DASQXE010000083.1:0-8764 GCA_035639875.1 Gaiellaceae bacterium
CCCAAGGCGAACGCAGCCCTCGTCGGCGTCGCCGTCGCCGGCGGTCGTCTGCCACCCGAGTGGCGCGCGCTCCTCCGCTCCGTCCTCGAGGCGGGCCTCGATCTCGAGTGCGGCATGCACGAGTTCCTCGCCGAGGATCCCGAGCTCGCCGAGCTCGCGCGTCGGCATGGCGCTGAGATCCGCGATCTCCGCAAACCGCCGTCAGACCTGAGCGTTCCGACGGGCGAGAACCTCGCGCACGACGCCACGGTCGTCCTTACCGTCGGGTCGGACTGTGCAATCGGCAAGAAGTCGGTCGCCATCGAGCTCGACCGCGAGGCGCGGGCGCGGGGGCTCAAGTCGGTGTTCGTCCCGACCGGGCAGACCGGGATCGCGATCGCGGGCTGGGGGATCGCGGTCGACGCAGTCGTCGCGGATTTCCTCGCAGGCGCGGCCGAGCGGCTTGTCGTCGAGGGCGCCCGGCATGGCGACCTCCTGTTCGTGGAGGGCCAAGGTTCCATTGTCCATCCCCAGTTCTCCGGCGTCGCGCTCGGCCTTTACCACGGGAGCGCGCCCCACCTCCTCGTCCTCTGTCACCTGGCCGGTCAGCAGGAGATCGAGGGGTGTCCGGGCCACCCGATTCCGCCGCTCGGCGAACTGGTCGACCTGCACGAACGGCTCGCGCTTCCAGCGCGCCCGGCACGGGTCGCGGCGGTCGCGCTGAACACGCACCGCCTCGAGGAGTCCGCCGCCAAAACGGCCATCGCAGAGGCGGAGCACGAGACCGGGCTACCGGTCGACGACCCTGTCCGATTCGGACCTGCCTATGTCTTGGACGCAGTGCTGGAGCGATTCCCTTCCGGTATAAAGGCGCGATGACCGACCCCCGGGTCACCAGGCTTGCCAAGCTCGTCGCGGACTACTCGCTCCGCCTCGGCGAGCGCCAGATCGTGCGGATCGACGCACCGGACGTCGCCGCCCCGCTCGCGCTGGCCCTATACCGCACGGCGCTCGCGGCCGGCGCGTATCCATACGCGAACCTGTCAGTGGAGGGACTGCTCGAGATCCTGCTCGAGGAGGGCTCCGAAGATCAGCTCGCGTACGTCTCGCCAATCCAATGGCACGAAATGGAAACGATGGACGCTCTCGCGACGATCTGGTCCGACACGAACACCCGCTCGCTCTCGCGGGTCGACTCCCGTCGCCACGCCCGCTTCCTCGGCGCCCAGAGACAACTCGCAAACCGTCGCTGGGAGCGAATCTCGATCGGTGAGATGCGCTGGTGCGGAATGCTCTTCCCGACGCACGCGCACGCGCAGGACGCCGAGATGTCGTTGGCGCGCTACGAGGATTTCGTTTACGGAGCCTGCCACGTCGACGAGGACGACCCCGCCGCCCACTGGGAGCTTGTCGCCGCGTCCCTCTCCGCGCGCGCGGACCAGCTCGAATCGGTGCGCGAGCTTCGCATCGTCGGCGTCGACACGGATCTGCGCGTGGGCGTCGAGGGCCGCAAGTGGATCGCCGCGGACGGGCGCTACAACATGCCCGACGGCGAAGTGTTCACGAGTCCGCTCGAGATGGAGACCGAGGGCGAGATCCGGTACACGTTTCCGGCGATCTACCACGGGCGCGAGGTCGAGGACATCCGGCTTCGCTTCGAGGGCGGGCGCGTCGTGGCCGCCGAGGCGGCCCGCGGCGGCGAGTATCTCGCCTCCCTCCTCGACATGGATGACGGCGCGCGCGTGCCCGGCGAGCTCGCGTTCGGTCTCAACTACGAAATCGACCGCTTCACGCGCAACATCCTCTTCGACGAGAAGATCGGGGGGACGATGCACTTGGCGCTCGGCTCGGCGTTCCCGCAGGCCGGGGGACGCAACACGTCCGGCCTCCACTGGGACATGATCTGCGATCTGCGGGAAGAAGGTGAGGTCTATGCCGACGGCGAGCTCATCTGGAAAGCCGGGCGGTTCCTCGACGAGCCGGAGGCCCCAGCCGTAGAGGCCGTGAAGGCCGTCGAGCGTGGCTGATCCCCGCGTCGAGCGCCTCGCAGACGTCCTCGTCGACTATTCGACGAACGTCCAACCGGGCGATCTCGTCCTCCTTGAGACCGGCCCGCTCGCGACACCGTTCCTGGGCGCGCTCTTTCGCCGCGTCGTCGCGGCCGGCGCCCATCCGCACGTGCGCGTCGCCCTGGAAGGAACCGCAGAAGCGCTTCTGTCCGAAGGCTCCGACGATCAGATCGAGTGGGTGAATCCTGCGCGCTGGGAGGACTTCGAGCGCGCCGATGTCCGGATCGCAGTTGAGGGCGACGCGAACTCGCGCGCCCTGAGCGGGGTCGATCCGGCTCGCCAGGCGCGCTACGCGCGCGCCCGCGAAAAGCTTCGCGAGCGCTACATCGAGCGCTCACGCATCGGCGCGCTTCGAGCGTGCGTGACCGCCTACCCGACGAATGCCTCGGCACAGGACGCTGCCATGTCGCTCGAGGATTACGAGGACTTCGTCTACCGCGCCGGTTTCCTCGACCGGGACGACGCGGTGGGCGCCTGGCGCGAACTTGGCGAGAAGCTGGCGAGGCTCGCAGAGCGGCTCGGCCGGGTGAACGAGCTGCGCGTGGTGGGAGCGGACACCGACCTCAAGGTCGGGGTCGCGGGCCGCACGTGGATCGCCTGCGACGGCAGGGAGAACTTCCCCGACGGCGAGGTTTTCACGGGCCCCGTCGAGTCGATCGTCGAAGGGCGCATCCGCTTCACGTATCCCGCTACGTTCGCCGGCCGCGTCGTTCGGGACATCGAGCTCGAGTTCCGTGACGGCGAGGTGGTGACGGCGCGAGCGGCGAGCGGCGAAGAATTTCTCCGCGAGATGATCGCCATGGACGAGGGCGCGCGCCGCGCGGGCGAGTTCGCCTTCGGACTGAACGACGCCGTGACCGAGTTCACCGGCCACACGCTCTACGACGAGAAGATCGGCGGGACGATCCACCTCGCGCTCGGCATGTCGTATCCGGAGAGCGGTGGCGTGAACCAATCCGCGCTCCACTGGGATCTCGTCTGTGACCTGCGCTCGGGCAGCGAGGTCTATGCGGACGGCAACCTCGTGTATCGCGACGGCGCCTTCCTGCCCGAGTTCGTCTGATCGCCCTCATCGGCGACACGCATTTGCCGCGCGGAGCGCGGCGGCTGCCGTCCGCCTGCGTTGACGCGCTGGAGCGGGCGAACCTCATCCTTCACGTCGGCGATTTCACGTCGCTGGCGTTCTTCGAAGAGCTGGAGGCGATCGCGGAGGTGGCCGCCGTCCACGGCAACATGGATGAGCCGGCGCTCCGCGCATCGCTTGCGGAGCGGCTCGTCGTCGAAGTGGAGGGGATGCGCATCGGCCTCGTCCACGACGCGGGGCCGGCAGGCGGCCGATACGAGCGGCTGCGCGCGGGTTTCGCCGGTTGTGACGCGATCGCGTACGGGCACACGCACTTGCCCGAGGTGACGCGGTGCGGGGGGACGTGGATCCTCAACCCGGGGAGCCCGACCGAACGCCGTCGTGCGGCGGGTCACGCGATGATCGTGCTCGAGCGCGGGACGCCACATCTGGTCTCGCTCGACGACTGACGAGCATGCCGTCCGACGGCATCCTTACGATGACGAACATATGTTCGTACGGCGCTACACCTGCGCTCTGATTCTTGGGTTCGCGCTCCTCGCCGTGGCATTGGTCTCTGCGCGTCCATCCCGAGGTGCAGACGCCGAGGCCCGACACGTCGTGCGTCCGGGCGAGACGCTGTGGGCACTCGCAGCCGCTCGCTATCCGGGCGATCCGCGGGCGGCCGTCTGGCGAATCGAGCAACGGAACGGGCTGACGACAGGGCTGCTACAGCCTGGGACGGTGCTGTATCTGCCGCCTTAGCCGAGCCTAACTCGCAACCAGAGCCTGGGCTTCCGGAATCCCGAAATCATCGGGCCGCTTGCGCACGGCCTCGAAGAACGCTTCGACCACGGCAGGCACGAACTGTGTGCCGCTGCAGGCTCGGACTTCGCCGAGCGCTTCGTCGACGGACAGGGCGCGCTGATACGGGCGCTCGATCGTCATTGCGTCCCAGGAGTCCGCGAGGCCCGCGATGGCGGCCGAGATGGGAATGTCTTCTCCGGCGAGGCCCTCCGGGTAGCCGCGGCCGTCCCAACGCTCGTGATGGTGGCGGATGATCGGCACCGACTCCCGAAGGCGACTGAACTTGGCCACGATCCGCGCTCCCTCCACGGAGTGGCGCTTCATGAGCTCGTACTCGTCATCCGTGAGCCGCCCGGGCTTCGTCAGGAGAGCGTCGGGGATTGCGATCTTGCCGATGTCGTGGAAGAGGGCGCCGAAGCGGAGCGCGTCGAGTTCCTTGACGCTCAGGCCGAGCTCCTGGCCGACCGACAACGCAATGCGCTGCACGCGCTGCGAGTGACCGGCCGTGTAGGGATCCTTGGCCTCGACGGTCGCGTTGAGGCTCTCGATCGCCTCCAGCGAGCTCTCCTCGAGTCGGCGGTAGGACTCACTCAGGGCGACCGACCGCTCCCGTAGGGCAGTCGTCTGGCGGCGCAGCGTGCTCGAGGCGCTGCGGGCGAGGAGGAGCAGGAGTGCCCAGAGGAGCAGGAAGACGAAGCCGGTCGCGATCCAGATCTCGCGCTTGCGGCTTGCGATCGAGGCCTCGAGCGGGGTGGCGTCCGCGTACACCTCGTAGGCGCCGATCAGCTCTTTGTCGCCGGCGTAGACCGGGGCGTATACCTCGAGCACTTCGTCGACGGGAAGCTTTGCCTCGACGGCGTCCTCTGCGTCCTTGAGATCTTCGAGCCCGGCTTGCGCCTCGCCCGTGCGGAAAACCGCCCGCAGGCCGTCCCCGAGCGGGAAGCGCTTGCCGATCCGCTCTGGCGCGAGCGATGTCCAGGCGAGCACGCCGTCCCGCCGCCAAACCTTGACGCTGAGGATGTCCGGCCGCTCGGCGAGGTTTCGGCGGACGATGCCGGTGACATCGTCACCGACCTTGAGCTGCGTGCCGTAGACCAGGCGGGGGGAGAGGACGCCGCTCGTGTAATCCGTCAGCGAGAGCTCCGCGTCGTCGACCGCCTGCCGGCGCAGCGCCTGGGTCATCATCGATCCGAGGACGATCGCGCTCGCCGCGAGCACGAGCGCGGTCACGCCGACGAACGCCCACAGAAGTGTGAGCGAACGGGTGACCCGCTGAGTCATCGTCACACGCGCCACTACCGCACCAAAATCGGACTTCTGGCGCGCGGACTTGAGTCCTGCGCGCCCCTACACTTGGCCCGTGGATCTCGACATTGTGTTTCTCGGCACGTCCGGCTCGGTGCCGACGGCCCGGCGCGGCCTCGCTGGGACGCTCGTGCGACGGGGCGGCGACCGCATTTTGTTCGACTGCGGCGAGGGTACGCAACGCCAGCTGCTGCGCTCAACCGTCGGCCTCGTCGAGCTTCCGGAGGTGTTTCTCACGCACTACCACGCAGACCACTATCTCGGCCTGCCCGGGATGCTGAAGACGTTCGCGTTGCGCGGGCGGGAAGTTCCGCTCACGGTGTACGGGCCGCCTGGGCTCATCGAGCTGTTCAAGGTATTGCGGCGCGTATTTGGGAAGCTCACGTACGCGGTGGAGCTCGTCGAGCTTCGGGCCGGCGACGCGCTCGACCGCGGCGACTACGGGATCGTCGCGTTCGGCGTAGAGCACGGCGTCTCCGCGAACGGCTACGCGATCGTCGAGCACCCTCGTCCGGGACGGTTCGACGTCGAGACAGCCCGTCGGCTCGGAGTTCCGGAGGGCCCGCTCTTCGGGCGACTGCAGGCAGGCGCCACCGTCGAAGTCCCGGGCGGGGCCACGGTGCGACCCGAAGAGGTGCTCGGGCCTCCGCGGCCCGGGCGCAAGGTCGTCCTCGCCGGGGATACGCGGCCTGCGCGTGAAGTCCTCGAGGCGGCGCGCGAGGCCGACGTGCTCGTCCACGAGGCGACGTTCGCTGCCGAGGAACGCGAGCGGGCCGACGACACGTTGCATGCCACGGCCCTCGACGCCGCCGAGCTCGGGCGGGCCGCAGGCGTGCGCATGCTCGTGCTCACGCACCTGTCCAATCGCTACTTCGGGCCCGAGATCGCCCGGGAGGCGCGCGCCGTCTTCCCCGAGACCGTCGTTCCGCGGGACTTCGATATCATCGACGTCCGCTTCCCGGAACGGGGCGGACCGCGTCTCGTCAAGGGCGGGGCACAGGGACGGCGGGAGGAGGCCGAGCCGAGTGGGAGCGATGGTGCAGGTGGTGGTGGCGAGGGACCTCGCGGAGGCGGAGGAGATCCAAACGATCCTGCACTCGGCCGGGATCCCGTCGGAGCTCGAGGTGGCCGTCGACCAGCACCCGAGACAGCTGGATGACGCCCCCCAGAAGGTGCTCGTGCCGGAAGACGCGCTCGAGGACGCTCAGCACGCCATCGAGGCGATGAGCGACCCTGACGAGCTCATTGGGGGCCGCTAAGCCAGATTACGGCCGGATGGCCGCGAATTACGACCGCCTCCGGCCGATCGACGAGAACTGGTGGGAGCTCTTCGAGGCGATCGTCGAGGCGGGCGATCTGGCCGGCCGTCGCGTCCTCGATGTCGGCTGCGGCACGGGCCGCGTGGCGGCCGCGCTCAACGAGCGCGGGACGAAAGTGTGGGCCGTCGATCCCTCGCCCGAGATGCTCGAGCGCGCCCGCGCCAATGTCGGCCGCTCGGTGCGTCTGAAGCGCGCTCCCGCAGAAACGCTTCCATTCAAGGACGGCTGGTTCGACCGTGCGCTGCTTCGGCTCGTCGTGCACGTAGTCGACCGGCCGCGGGCATTCGCCGAGCTCTTCCGCGTGCTTCAGCCGGGCGGCCGGATCGTGATCGCGACCTTCGCTCCGGAGTACTTCGAGGGCTTCTGGCTCTATCGCCTCGTCCCCGGACTCGAGGAGGTCGATCGTCCGCGCATGGCCGATCCCGCCACGCTCTGCGAGGAGCTCCTCGGCGCCGGCTTCGGCGACCCCGTCGATCGTCGGCTCCGCCAGACGGTACGCATCGACCGGGAAGAGGCGCTTGCCCGGATTCGCGGCCGCTACATCTCCGGCTTGACGATGCTCGACGACGAGGCGATCGAGCGAGCCGTGGCGCGCGCAGAGCGAGAGCTCGGCGAGGAGGTCGAGTACGAGGTTCACTGGGCGATCGTGACGGCGACGCGCCCTCGAGTGGACGCCGTCCGCCGGCGCAGCTAGTCTCCTGCCCGCACACCTTTAACCCGGTCCCGTGAGGCCGGAAAGGAGTCGCTTGTGGCTGCGCAAATCGAAGCGGGCAAGGTTTTGCTGGACGCCGAAGCGCTGAACCGGACGGTCGCCCGCATCGCGCACGAGATCGTGGAGGGCAATCCGGAACTCGACCGGACGGCTCTCGTCGGTATTCACACGCGCGGAGTCCCGCTCGCCCAACGGCTCCGGCGCTACATGGCCGACTTCGGCGGCGTCGAGGTCGCGCTCGGAACGGTCGACATCACCTTTCACCGCGACGACGTCGTGGTTCGCGACGGTCAGGCTCCGCGACACCCGCAGCCCGTCGTCCGCGCGACCCGCCTGGACTTTCCGCTCGAGGGGATGACCTGCGTGCTCGTCGACGACGTCCTCTCGACCGGGAGAACGATCCGCGCCGCCATCGAGACGCTCTTCGAGTACGGGCGTCCCGCGCGCGTTCAGCTCGCCTGCCTTGTCGACCGGGGTCACCGCGAGCTCCCCATCCGTCCCGACTACGTCGGCAAGAACCTGCCCACGTCGCGTGACGAGCGCATCCAGGTGCAGCTCGTCGAGGTCGACGAGGTGGATCGCGTCCTGCTCGTCCCCGAGCCTGAGAAAGGAAGGAACGATGGCTGATGTCCGTCCGCTGATCCGCGACGAGCTCCTGCCTCCGCGCCGCCTCGAGCGCAGGCATCTGATCTCAATCGCAGATCTTTCCCGAGACGACGTCGAGCGGCTCCTTTCACTGGCGAGGGCGTTCGCCCACTCGCTCGAGCGCGAAGTCAAAAAGCTGCCCACGCTCAAGGGCCGGACTGTCGTCAACCTGTTCTACGAGTCTTCGACGCGGACGTCATCGAGCTTCGAGCTCGCGGCCAAGCGGCTCTCTGCGGACGTCATGTCGATCAAGTCCTCGGGCTCGTCCGTGGACAAGGGCGAGTCACTCAAGGACACGGCGATCACGATCGGCGCGTACGACCCGGACATCGTCGTCATCCGCCACGCGCACATCGGCGCGCCGTACGTCGTCGCCCGCTGGACGAAGGCCCACGTCGTCAACGCGGGCGACGGGACGCACCAGCACCCGACTCAGGCGCTCCTCGACCTCTACACGATTGACGAGGAGTTGGGCGGCGTCGACGGTCTGCACGTCGCGATCGTGGGTGACGTCCTCCACTCGCGCGTCGCGCGATCGAACATCCAGGCCTTCATCCTCATGGGGGCGCGCGTGACGGTCGTCGGCCCGCCGCCGCTCATCCCGCGCGGGATCTCCGCGCTCGGCTGCGATGTCTCGCATTCGATCGACGTGATCCGCGATGCGGACGTGGTCTACGTCCTCCGGATGCAGCGCGAGCGCATGCTCGAGGGCGCCAACTACGTCCCCAGCCTGCGCGAGTACACGGCGCGCTGGGGCGTGACGCAGGCGCGCCTGCGTCCGGGCCAACGGGTCATGCACCCGGGGCCCATGAACCGCGGCGTGGAGATCGATTCGGCGGTCGCGGACGCCGCCGACGCGCTCATC
>DASQXE010000084.1:0-18634 GCA_035639875.1 Gaiellaceae bacterium
GCCCGCTTCGGGCGCGAGCTGCGCCTGCAGGCCGGCGCCGCCCTTACCTTCGCGCTCGCGCTCGGCTACGCCCTCTGGGTGGAAGCGCCGCCGCGCGAGCTCTTCGTCGCCGTCGCCCACCCGGGCGGGGGCGTGCCGGCGCTCCTCTTCCTCGCCGCGGCGGCGGGGGTGTTCGCGTATTGCGCTTCGGGAGGCACGCGCGTGCGTCTTTCGTGGAGGGAGCCAGTGAGCGGCCGCGACCTCGCGGCGTGGCTGGGAGGATCGCAATCGCTCTGGCGCGCAGCCGCGCTCTGGCTCGGTGCCGTCCTCGCGCTCTACAGCGCGTCGCTCGCCCTCCTCGAGCTGTTCGTGCGCGTCGCCACCTTCGAGTGGGGGCACGTCGGCCTCGCAGGTCTCTGGGCAGGCACGGCGCTGGTCGTACTCGAGTGGGGAGTGCGGCGACGGATCCTTTCGGTCGAGCTCGCCTCGGTCGCGCTCCTCACCGCGACGCTCGCCGAGGTGCTCGCGTTCGACGCCGTCTGGCTGTCGCGCATCGTCTGGGGTTGCTCCTTCCTCGTCCTCGGCGCCGGGCTCCTCCTCGCCGGCTACGAGTACGGGCGCCTGAGCCACCGCCGCGAGCGTCTCTTCCCGGCGGGGACCGCGATCGTCGCGAGCGCGGCTTTGGGCGGAGCGGCGCTCGTCGCTCTCGCGCACGGAGACTGGCACCGCATCTCGACCGAGGGCGCGTGCCTGGCCGGACTGGCGCTCCTGTACGGCGGCTTTTCGATCTCGGTCTCTCGCTCCCAACGCGACCTGTCCACGCTCCTCTGGACTGTCGCTCTCGCGTTTGCAGTCGCGGGCGGAAGCGAGCTCCTCACGGGCCGCTGGCTCGTGCTCGCCGGGGCAGGGGTCGTCGCCGGGCTGGCGATCCTCGCCTGGCTCGGGCGCGAGGCGCGCCTGCGGGCGGCAGCGGCGGCCGTGTTCGGCCTCTCCCTCGGCTATGCCCTCGCCGTCGAGGCGCCGCCGCGCGAGCTCTTCGTCGCTGTCGCCCACCCCGCTCAGGGCGTGCCCGCTCTCCTCTTCCTGGTTGGGGCCGCGGTGGTCTTCGCGACGCTGCGGCGCGATGTGGGAAGGCCGGTCGCGGGTGCGATCGCCGGTGCGCTCAGCCTGTACGCGATTTCGCTTTCCATCCTGGAGCTTTTCGTCTGGCGCGCGAGCTTCGCGTGGGGACACGTCGGGCTCGCCGGCTTCTGGGCGGGCGTCGCGCTCCTGCTACTGGAGCGGGGAGTCCGCGGCCGCGCCGCTTCGTTCGAGCTCGTGGGCTTCGCGCTGCTCGCCGCGACGCTCGCCGAGGTCGTCGCCTTCGACGCCTTCTGGCTCGCCCGCACCGTCTGGGCGTCCTCGTTCCTCGCCCTCGCCGCCGGCCTCCTCCTCGCCGGGTACGAGTATGGGCGCCTCGCGCCCTGGCGCTATCGACTCGCCCCCGCGGGGACGGCGATCGTGACGAGCGCCGCGTTGGCGGCGGCCGCCGTCGTCGCCCTCGCGCACGGCGAGTGGCAGGGGATCGCGAGCGAGGGCGGAGCGCTCCTCGCGCTCGCGCTCCTCTTCGCCGCCTTCTCCGCGCCCGTTGCTCGCTCCCAGCGCGATCTCTCCACCCTCCTCTGGGCGCTCGCCCTCGCCCTCGCGACCGCCGCCCTCGCCGAGCTTCTCGTCGGGCGCTGGCTCGTCCTCGCCGGCGCCGCCCTCGTCGCCCTCCTTGCCCTTCTTGCCCGCTTCGGGCGCGAGCTGCGCCTGCAGGCCGGCGCCGCCCTTACCTTCGCGCTCGCGCTCGGCTACGCCCTCTGGGTGGAAGCGCCGCCGCGCGAGCTCTTCGTCGCCGTCGCCCACCCGGGCGGGGGCGTGCCCGCGCTCCTCTTCCTCGCCGCGGCGGCGGGGGTGTTCGCGTACGGCCCGGAGCTCGTCCGTCACGCCCGATCGGTAGCGCTGGGGACAGTGGGCACCGTCCTCTTTTACGCGGTCTCCCTCTCGATCCTCGAGCTGGCCGAGCTCGCGACCGGCGCCGACATGGACACCGAGTTCCAGCGCGGTCATACCGGCGTGAGCGCGTTCTGGGGACTAGTGAGCCTCTCGTTCCTCTATCTCGGACTCACGCGCCGGTCGCGCGCTCTGCGGCTCGGGGGCTTCGCGCTCTTCGGTGTGACGCTGGCCAAGATTTTCCTGTACGACCTGGCCTTCCTCTCGTCGCTCACGCGCGCCCTGTCCTTCATCGCCGTCGGCACCGTCCTCCTCCTCGCCGGTTTTTTCTACCAGCGAGTGAGCGAGCAGCTCGAGGAGCGCGATCGGACGCGGGCTCCGGGCGCTCCGCCTGACAACGCCGCCGCCTGAGGCGCCAGCTATCGTCAGAATCGTGGAGGACGTCAGGGCGTTCATCGATGCAGCCCAGGCGTTCTTCAGCGCGCTCGCATCCGTGGCGTGGGCGCCGCTCGGGGCGGCAGTCGTCCTTCAGGTCGTCAGGCTCGGCCTGCGGGCGCGGGCCTGGCAGAACATCGTGCGCGCCGCGACTCCGGGCACCCACGTCCCGTACGCGAGCATCTTCGGCGCCTACGTCGCGGGCGTGGGAGTCAATTCCGTCGCGCCGGCGCGAGGCGGCGACGTGGTCAAGGTCTACTTCGCCAAGCACCGCCTCACCGAGCCCTCCTATCCCACCCTCGCGTCCACCCTCATCGTGGAGACACTCTTCGACTTCGTCGTGGCGACGGGCCTGTTCCTGTACGCGCTCACCCTCGGTCTGCTGCCGGGCGTGCCCGATCTTCCCAAGCTGCCCGCGTTCGACTGGTCGTTCGTCGTCGAGCATCCACGGCTCGCGGCGTTCCTCGGGTGCGTCGTCCTCGGCGGCGTCATCCTCCTGATCGCGTGGGCCTCGCGGCGCGTGACGGCGTTCAAAGAGAACGTCGCCAGGGGCTTCCTGATCCTGGGCGACCGCGAGGCGTTCCTCAAGCAGGTCGTTTCCTGGCAGGCGGGCAGCTGGATAGTTCGCGCCTTCAGCGTCTATTTCTTCCTGCGCGCCTTCCACATCGACGCGGGCGTGCACACGGTCGTCGCCGTTCTCGTCGTCCAGGGCCTCTCCACGCTTCTCCCCTTCACGCCGGGCGGCGCAGGGACGCAGCAGGCCGTGCTCGTCTTCGCCCTCAAGGGCGCAGCGTCGCGGAGCGCTCTGCTGGCGTTCAGCGTGGGCATGCAGCTCGTGACCGTCGCCGTCAACGTCGTGCTCGGCTTCGGTGCGGTCGCGGTCATGCTGCGCACGCTGCACGTGCGCCGCCAGCTCTTCCAGGCGCGCAAGGATCTCGCCACGGCCGAGTCACCAGCCGCCCGATCGCAATCGCCCGAGCGCGTATGATCACGGCGCATGGAGAGGACCGTTCGGGGAGGCGAGCGGCAGGCTTACACGGCAGCCGTCACGGATCTCTGGGAAAGGGTGGGAACCGCCCTTACGCGCCTCGAGCGCATCGCCGAGAGTCCCTCTGAAGCGCTCATCGAAGAGCACTCCGACGAGCTTCCGAGCCTCCAGTACGCCCTGCACGCGAGCGCGGAGCTCGCCGTCGGGATCGATCCGCCGCCGTCAGCGGCAACCCTGCACGGCGAGCTGGTAGACGCTCTCGCCGAGGCACGCGACGCGACTGCCGACGTCGCGTTCGCCCTCGAAGCGGGCGACTCCGAAGCGGTCGAGTCTCTCTTGCACGAGTGGCGCGGGACCCTCTTCCGTGTCCGCCTCGCCCGTCTGCGGGCCGTCGAGCGCACCCGTGCGCTCGCACGACAGCGCGCCGCCCGGACGGCCCCCGAATCGCGCGGCCGCGGCTCCGGCCGTTCGGCTGTCTCCGCGATCATCGCCACGCTCCTCATCCTCGGCGGTGCGTTCCTCTTTACGGCGGGCGCCGTCCTCGTTGCTTGGCCGGTCTGGGCCGCGGGACTCGCGCTCTTCGCCGGCGGCTTCATTCTCTATCGCCCGTAACCTCACGGCCCCGACGGCCGTTTTGCTACTTAGAAATGGTACGGACCGGCGGAGAAAGTACCTGCGCCGCCGCTCGCCCCACAGCTGACTGCCGCAGGCGTTCCTGGCTCGCTTTCCAACTGGCGCTCGATCGTTACCTGCTACGCCGCGGCGGCGGCCGCGCGGGCGAGACGGGCAAGCGTTTCCTCGCGGCCGAGGAGCTCGATCGATTCGAACAGGCCCGGAGAAACGTTCGAACCCGTAACGGCCGCCCGGATTGGCTGAAACGCCTGGCGAGGCTTAAGCCCTAGCCGCTCGGCGAGCCCACGCAGCGTCGCCTCGATCTGTCCGGCCTCGAAGGGATCCACGCCTCCAAGGGCCTCGCGGGCGTCGCTGAGAAGCGGAGCCGACCCGTCGAGCAGCTCCCGGGCGGGCTCCACCGGCTCGAAGAGAAAGCCGGCGAAGGAGGGGAACTCGCCCAGAGTCGCGATCTTCTCCTGGACGAGCGGCGCTGCGCGGCGAACGAGCTCCTCGTTCCACTCGTAGCCCTGCTCTCGAAGGTAGCCGGCGAGGACGCCGGCGTACTCCGCGGGGCTGAGGGAGCGCAGATAGACCCCGTTCAGGTGCGTCAGCTTCTGGTAGTCGAAGACAGCTGGACTCGCGCCGACGCGCTCGAGCGTGAACAGCTCGACGAGCTCCTCGCGCGTGAAGAGCTCGCGCCGGTCGTCATAGCTCCACCCGAGCAGAGCGAGGTAGTTGAGGAGGGCGGGCGCGTAGTAGCCCTGCTTGCGGAACTCCTCGGCCGACACGGCGCCGTGGCGTTTCGAGAGCTTGCGGCCGTCAGGTCCGAGGATGTTCGCCAGATGCCCGTACCGAGGAAGCGACGCGCCGAGTGCCTGGAGGATGCGAATCTGCTTCGGCGTGTTCGAGATGTGATCCTCGCCGCGGATCACGTGGGTGATCCCGTCCAGCCAGTCCTCGACCGGGGAGGCGAAGTTGTACGTCGGCCGGCCGTCCGCGCGCACTGCGACGAGATCCTCGAGCTTCTCGTTCGGGTACTCGATGCGCCCCCGGATGAGGTCGTCCCAGCCGGTCGAGCCCTCGTCCGGCATGCGAATCCGAATCGCGCCCACGTCCTCATAGGCCTTGCCCTCGTCGACGAGGCGCCGCGCCTCCTCCTTGCAACGCTGCATGCGGTCGAGCTGGAAGGTCGTGGGGCCGTCCCAGTCGAGACCGAGCCAGCGCAACGACTCCTGGATCTGCTCGGTCGCCTCGGCCACCTCGCGGCTCGTGTCCGTGTTCTCGATGCGCAGGCGGAACTCGCCGGCCTCGTGGCGGGCGTAGAGCCAGTTGAAGAGCGCAGTATGAACGCCACCGATGTGCAGGAGGCCGGTCGGGCTGGGAGCGAAACGGACGATGGGAGGCACGCGGCTATCGTAGTCCGGTGATTGCGGGAGCCCACGTCTCGACCTCCGGCGGGATCCACACCGCGATCGAACGGGCCGAGACGATGGGCGCGGAGTCGGTACAGGTCTTCACACAGAGCCCGCGCACGTGGCGCCCGACGAATCACGATCCGGCCAACTTCGAACGCTTCAAGGAACGGCGCGCGGAGGCTGGGATCGAAGGGGTTGTCTGCCACGCGCTCTACCTCGTTAATCTCGCCGCAACCGACGACGACATCTACGAGAAGTCGGTTGCCTCGCTGGTGAACACGATGGACGTCGGCTGTGCGATCGATGCCGACGGAGTCGTCTTCCACGTCGGGTCCCATCTCGGCGCCGGCCTCGAGGCCGGGCTCGAGCGAGCGGTGCCGGCTCTCGAGCAGGCGCTTGAGCATTGCTCAGACAAGACCTGGCTTCTCATCGAGAACTCGGCCGGCGCCGGCGGCACCATCGGACGCTCCGTGGACGAGCTCGCCATCCTCGTCGACCGCCTCGGCCGACACGAGCGCGTCGGGGTCTGCCTCGACTCGTGCCATCTCTGGGTGTCGGGCGTCGACGTGACCGATCCGGGAGCGCTCGATGCCTGCCTCGACGAGCTGGACGAGCGCATCGGGCTCGACCGGCTGCGCGCGCTGCACGTGAACGACGCGGACGCCGACCTCGGCTCGAACCGCGACCGGCACGCCAACATCGGCGAGGGCGTCATCGGCGAGAAGCTCGGCGTCTTCCTGTCAAACCCCCGACTGCAAGGGCTGCCGACGATCCTCGAGGTCCCGGGGAAAGACGGCCACGGGCCCGACGCGGACGAGGTCCGCAAGCTGAAGCAGCTGCACCGCCGGTGGATGGGAAAGAAAAAGAGCGCTAGGCGCTCTGCCGATCGACGACGCGGAACGAAGGCTGCTCGCGCGGGATCTCGTAGAACTCGGGGTTGACGCAGCCGAGCTCGTCGGTTCTGTTCTCGTAGCAGCTCGCCACCTCGGCCTTGCACATCGGCAGCGGCTGCCGGACTGTCTTCACGGCGCCGAACCCGCCCTTGCGACTCGCCGCCTCTCGCAGCGCGTCAAGATCGATCTCGACGTCGTAGACCTTCTGCATGCAGCCGATGTACGTCCGGCCCCACTCCTGGTAGGCGTACACGAAGGGGCAGGACCGCGCAATGCACGCGGCCGGATAGACGACCTTGTCGCAGTGGACCCCGCAACGGCGGCACTCGGTCTCGTCCTGGGGCCGGAGCGGAAGCTCTTGCACGATCGGCAAGTGCCGTTGCATTGCTGTGGATTGTGGGGAACCTGTGGATTGCCCGCAAGACTTGACAGAAAGCGGGGTCGGGTGTAAGGCCGCCTGAGGGCGCGCAAGCCCCTCATCCACTCCCTGCCTAGAGCTCGCCGGTGAGCCTACGGACGATGTTGAGCACGTCCATCGGCGTGAACGCCTCGTAATCGGGATCGAGGCCGCGCTCGTCCTCGTCGGCACGGAACCAGAACGCCTGCGCCGTCTTCATGCCCACCCGCTTGGCCCCGCGGACATCCTCGTAGCGCCGGTCGCCGACGAACAGGGCTCGCTCCGGCGCGACGGCGAGCGGCTCGAGGGCCGCCAGGAAGATCGTCTCGTCGGGCTTGCGCTTGCCGACCTCCGAGGAGAACACCGCGACGTCGAGGCGCTCGCCGAGGCCCATTCGCTCGAGATCGTTGTGCAGCAGCCAACCCGGATCGAACGCGTTCGAGACGAGGCCGGTCTTCAAGCCCCGTTCGCGCAGCGAGTCAAGGAGCGCGTGCGTGGAATCGCCCAGCCGGCGGGCGGGCTCCCAGGCGGCGTGCTCGGCCTCGAGAAAGCGGCCGAGCTCTTCGTCGGAGACCTCGACGTCGAATCCACCGAGCAGCTCGCGCACCATCCCGGGGTACTCGATCTCGTCCACCGAGCCGGGGACCCAAAGGAGCGGTTCGTAGCGCTCCCGGAATCGCGCGGCCGTGTCCGTGTGACCGGGTAGGCCCTCGCGTCCGAGCGCCGCGAGGCCCGCCTCCCACCCTGCCTCGAGCAATGCTTCGTCGTAGGCGAAGTGGAACAGCGTGTCGCCCCAGTCGAAAAGGACGGCTTCGATCATCGAGAGGCCAACGTTAGGGTGCGCGCGGCGTGGTCCGCAAAACGCTCTACGCACTTCTTGCGCTCGGCCCTCTCGTCATCGCGCTCGACCGAGCGGGCGCGAGCGACATCACGCTCTTCATCGCCGCCGCCCTCGCGCTCGTTCCGCTCGCGTGGATCATCGGCGAGTCGACCGACCATGCGGCCACCCACACGGGGCCGGGGATCGGCGGCTTCCTCAATGCCACGTTCGGCAACGCCCCTGAACTCATCATCGCCCTCTTCGCCGTCGCCGACGGCCTCACTGAGGTCGTGCGGGGATCGCTGACGGGCAGCGTCGTCGGCAATCTCCTGCTCGTTCTCGGCTTTTCGCTCGCATTTGGGGGAGCGGGGCCGATCGACCGCGAGTCGAGCCTGACCTCTCTCGCGCTCGTCGGTTTGGCGACGCTCCTCTTCCTCGCCCCGGCAATCCCGAGCTGGCACGGCGACCCGGAGCGCCATTCGCTGGCCGTCCTCTCACTGCCGGTCGCCTGCGTGTTGCTCCTCGTCTACCTCGCCGTGACGTGGATCTCGCTTCGCCGGCACCGGCGCCTCCACGTCGGAGGCGAGGGAAGCGGCGAGGATGTTTGGTCGTTCCCCGTTTCCGTTGCCGTTCTCGGTGCGGCGACGGCGATGACGGCCTTCGTCGCGGAGATCCTCGTTCACTCGCTGGAGACGTTTGCCGACCGCGCCCACCTGAGCGACTTCTTCGTGGCGGCGGTCATCGTCGCGATCGTCGGGAATGCGGCTGAGCACGGGGGCGCGGTCGTCGTTGCTTATCGGGGGAGTATCAAGCTGGCAGCTGAGATCGCGCTTGCCTCGAGCGCCCAGGTGGCAGTGTTCCTCATACCCGCCGTTGCATTGCTCGCGTGGGCGATCGAGCCACTCGCGCTCTCGTTCCGCCCCGTGGAGCTCGGCGCTCTCTGCGCCGCGACCGTCTTTGTCGCCGCGCTGCTCTGGCACGGCCGCTCGAGCCGCGCGCGCGGTATCGCCCTCGTCGCTGCTTACGTCGGCGTTGCGATCGCTTTCTATCTCGCCGGTGACCGCAATCCCTGATCGATTGGAAGGGTTCGGTTACCCGCACGTTAAGAGGCGGGATCGCCGCCTTCACATCAGACCCCGATGGTGACACCCTGACTCCACCAGTCCCTTGGAGGTACACCACATGGCTACGACGACCAGTGAAGAATCGGTAACGGCAAGCGAACGAGCGACGGCGGGCGCGGTCGTCGAAGCAAAGGAAATCACGCGTCGCTACGGCGAGGGCGACACCGCAGTCGACGCGCTGCGCGGCTGCTCCATCGACGTTCGCCGTGGAGAGCTCACGGCCGTCATGGGGCCGTCGGGCTCGGGCAAGTCGACGCTCATGCACATCCTCGCCGGCCTCGACCGGCCGACGTCCGGCGCGGTCTCGATCGACGGCACCGACATCACCGCGCTCGGCGACGCAGAGCTGACGAAGCTCCGCCGCAAGCACATCGGCTTCATCTTCCAGTTCTTCAACCTCCTCCCCATGCTGACGGCGGAGGAAAACATCGTGCTGCCGCTCGAGCTCGCCGGCGGCAAGATCGACAAGGCCTGGGTCGACGAGGTGATCAAGAAGATCGGCCTCGACGACCGGCGCGGACACCGGCCCTCGGAGCTCTCCGGCGGCCAGCAGCAGCGCGTCGCGATCGCGCGCGCCCTCATCTCGAAACCGACCGTCGTCTTCGCCGACGAGCCCACGGGCAACCTCGACTCGTCCACGAGCGCCGAGATCCTCGAGATCTTGCGCGACTCGGTGACGACCTACGGGCAAACGACCGTCATGGTCACGCACGACGCCAACGCGGCGGCGATTGCCGACCGCGTCCTTTTCCTCGCCGACGGCTGCATCGTCAGGGAGCTTCGCGGCGCCAACGCGCACGACATCCTCGAGGCGATGGACGAGGTGAGCCGGTCATGATCGGCGTCGCCCTCAAAGGGCTTGCGGGGCGGAAGCTCCGAGCCATCCTGACCGCCTTCGCCATCGTCCTCGGCGTGACGATGGTGAGCGGTACCTACGTCCTCACAGACACGATCAACAAGGCATTCGACAGCATCTTCCAGGAGACGTACGCGAACACCGACGCGGTCGTGTCAGGCAAGACCGCCGACATCAACGTCCAAGGCGACACGGCCGATAAGCCGTCGATTCCGGCGTCCCTCCTGGAGAAGGTCAGGGCGCTTCCGGACACCGCCGCGGCAACGGGAAGCGTCATCGACGACTCGCACACGAAGATCCTCAAGAAGAACGGGAAGGCCATCAACACCCAGGGCGCGCCCTCGTTCGGCTTCGGGATCGATCCTGCGCAGGCGCAGTTCAACCCGCTCAAGCTCGTCGAAGGACGCTGGCCCGCGTCCTCGAACGAGGTCGTGACCGACAGTCAATCCGCCGACGAGCAGGGCTACAAGGTCGGCGACACGATCAAGGTCGCGACGCTGAAGCCCGTCCAGTCGTTCAAGCTCGTCGGCCTGGCCCACTACGGCGAGGTGGCGTCGATCGGCTCGGCGACCTTCGCGGTCTTCACCATCCCCAAGGCGCAGCAACTCCTCGATCGCGTGGGTCAATACGACGCCATCTCGGTGGCGGCGAAGGACGGCGTCACGCCGGAGAAGCTCGTCCAGGAGATTCGTACGATTCTGCCCTCCGATGCCATCGTGCGTACGGGCGCACAGCAGGCGAGCGAGGACAAGAAGGACGTCGAGTTCACGAAGTTCATCCGCTACCTCCTGCTCGCGTTCGCCGGGGTGGCCCTCTTCGTCGGCGCATTCGTCATCTTCAACACGCTCTCGATCACGGTCGCGCAACGCACGCGGGAGTTCGCGACTCTGCGGACGATCGGCGCTTCGCGGAAGCAGGTGCTGAGCTCGGTCATCATCGAGGCCTCGGTGATCGGGCTCATCGCGTCGCTGACTGGCCTCTTCTTAGGGCTCGGACTCGCCGCGTTCTTGAACTGGCTCTTCAAGCAGTTCAACCTCGACCTGCCCACGCAGGGAATCGTGTTCGCTCCGCGGACGATCATCGTCTCGCTCGCAATCGGGATGATCGTGACGCTCGTGGCCGGCCTCCTGCCGGCGCGCAAGGCCACGCGCGTGCCGCCGATCGCCGCAGTGCGCGAGGGATTCGTCCTGCCGACGGGCCGAATGGCGCGGTTCGTTCCCTACATCGCGCTCGTCGTCATCGCGCTGGCGGTCGCGGTGCTCAGCTACTCCCTCTTCAAGCACCACATCGGAACGGCGCAGCGGCTGATCGCGATGGCCGTGGGCGTCCTCGCCCTCTTCATCGGCGTGGCGATGGTCTCGTCAAGGACGGTCCGGCCGCTGGCGGTCGCGACCGGGCCGGTCGCGAAATGGGCGGTCGTCGTCTTTTCGACGATCTTCTACCCGATCACCCTCTCGTACTGGCTGCTGCGCTCGGCCGCCTTTGCCCAGCACGCCAGTGCGGGGCGCCGCCTGCGTCACGCCGCCTCAGGCGTCGCGATCCTGCTCGCTCTCGTGGTCCTCGTGAGCCTCATCGCGAAGGCGCTCGGCTTCATCGCAGTCGGCGTCGCCGCGATTCTTGTCGCGACGGTGCTGTTCATCTGGATCCGCTCGGCGGTTAGCAGCTTCGAACCGGAATGGCCGGTCGAGTTCCCTAACGTTCGGCCCGAGCGGACGATGAGCGCTCTCGCGAGGGAGAACTCGCGGCGCAACCCGGGCCGGACCGCTTCGACCGCCGCCGCGCTCATGATCGGCATCGCGCTCGTCACGTTCGTGGCCGTGCTCGCCAACGGCATGAAATCGTCCAACAGCGACGCCATCAAGCAGCAGGTGAAGGCGGAATACGTCCTCACGGCGCAGGACGGCTTCTCTCCGTTCGTGCCCGACGCCGGCGAAGCCGTCGGCCGTTCCTCTGATTCCGAGTTCACGACGAGCGTCCGCTCCGGCCTCGGCAAGGCGGAGGGCGAAAGCGGCTACGTCACCGGCATCCAGCAGGGTGCGATCGCGCAGGCCTACACGTTCAAGTGGAAGCAGGGCTCCGACGCCGTCCTCAACAACATGGGCCGCAACGGCGCCATCATCGCGAAGGACTTCGCCGACCAGAAGAAGCTCAACGTGGGAGACAAGCTCTCGCTCCTCGTGCCGAGCGGGCAGCGAGCCGACCTCGTTGTGAAGGGCATCTACGAGCCGCCGCCCTTCTTCCCGATCCTCGGCGAGGTGTCGATCACGCAGTCGCTGTTCGACTCGCTCTACGAACGGCCGCAGAACTCCTTCGTCTTCGTGGACGTGCGAGGTGAGCCCTCGGACGCGACGACGAAGTCGCTCGAGACGGCGGTGAAGGACTTCCCGGACGCCAAGGTGCAGACGCGCACGGGCTGGATCGAGCAGCAGAACAAGGACTTCAACAGCTTCCTGAACATGCTGTACGTGCTCCTCGCCCTCGCTGTCGTCGTCAGCATCTTCGGCATGGTGAACACGCTCGTCCTCTCGGTCTTCGAGCGGACGCGCGAGCTGGGAATGCTGCGCGCCGTCGGCATGACCCAGCGCCAGGCGCGGCGGATGGTGCGCAACGAGAGCATCATCACGGCGCTCATCGGCGCGGCCCTCGGGCTACCGCTCGGGATCTTCCTCGCCCTCCTGATGACGAAGGCGCTCTCGCAGTTCAACGTCCAGATCAAGATCCCGATCGGTCAGCTGGCGATCTTCGCGGTCGTGGCGATCGTCGTCGGGATGTTCGCGGCGATCTTCCCCGCGCGGCGCGCGGCGAGGCTGAACGTGCTGCGCGCGCTGCAGTACGAGTAGCGAAACCGTTACGAGGCGGTGATGGGCCCGTTGTCCCGCGTGGGGACGATGGGCCCATGCACCGCAGGGAACTTGCTCAGCGAAGCGCCGATGGGCTCGAAGTCTCGCTCCTCTGGGATCCGATCGACGACTATCTGAGCGTCCGCGTGGTCGACACGCGCGCGGATGAGACGTTCGAAGTCCCGGTCGGCAACGCGAAGCCTCTCGACGTCTTCGAGCATCCGTTCGGCTATCTCGCTCGTTACGAGGCCGCTCTCCTCGCAGCGGCCTGAATCAGTCCTGGCCGACGTGGCGGCGGAAGTCCTCCGCGCGCGAAAGAAACGCTGCCGTCCCCGGACCGCGAATCAGATTCGTCGCTAGTACGGTGTCGGCGCGTCGCCCGCGAGCTCGACCGGACGGTCGCTGGCGGCCAGCGCTCGTGGAATCCGCTCGATCGCTTGCTCGATGTCCTCCCTGATGACATCCAGGTGCGTGACCGCCCGCAGGACGTCGTTCTTGGCGGCGAACGACAGAAGGACGCCATCGGCCCGCAGCCGCGCGACCGCGTCGTCGGCTGTGAGGCCGAGGCTTCCGACGTCGAGGAGGACGAAGTTCGTCTCCACCTGCTCGAGGTCGACCGGGAGGCCGGCCTCGGCAAGGCCCTCCGCCAGCCGGCGCGCGTTCGCGTGGTCTTCGGCCAGGCGCTCGACGTTGTTCTCCAGCGCGTAGATCCCGGCCGCGGCGACGATCCCGGCCTGGCGCATCGCGCCGCCGAACAGGTGTTTCATTCGCCGAGCCTTCGCCATCCGTTCGCGGGAGCCTGCGATGAGCGCCCCCAGCGGACAGCCGAGGCCCTTCGAGAGGCAGAGCGTGACCGTGTCGAACTCGCGGCCGTAGTCGGCGGCGGACACGTCGGCCGCGACGGCCGCGTTCATGAGGCGCGCTCCGTCGAGATGGACCAAGAGCCCGAGACGCCTCGCCTCGTCGACGACCGCGCGCAGGTGTTCGAGCGGCCAGACACGACCGCCCCCTCCGTTGTGCGTGTTCTCGAAGCAGAGGACGCGCGTGGGCGCGGTGTGGAGATCGCCGGGCGGATTGACCGCCCCACGGATCTGCTCCGCCGTGAAGATGCCGTACGCAGTGTGGAGCGCCTTCATCGCGAGACCGGAGTGGACGGCGGGGCCGCCGAGCTCGTAGCGAAAGACATGCGCCATCGCCTCCGCGAGCACCTCGTCGCCGGGCTCGGACAGGATCCGCAAGGCGATCTGGTTCGCCATCGTCGCCGTCGGGAGGTACACCGCCTCATCCTGGCCGAGCAGCGCAGCGGCGCTCTCCTCGAGCGCGATGACAGTCGGGTCTTCCCGCTTTTGCTCGTCCCCGACCACAGCGTCGGCCATCGCCTTCCGCATTCCGGGCGACGGCTGCGTGAGCGTGTCGGAACGGAGATCGATCATCGCCCTCAAGGTAGCGGGGTCAGTCGAACAACGTGTCGCCCGGCGCGCTCCCCGAGCCGATCTCCATCAGCCTTCGCGGATCTTGCGCTCGTGCTCGCCCATCCTGCCGAGCGTCCGCTTCATCCAGCCGCCTTCCTCGAGACGGCGATTGAGCACGTCGAATCCGCCCGTGGACGGCTCTCGCCGAAGGAGGACCTCGCCGAGCAGCTTGCGTTCCTCGTCGTCGAGGGAGTCGGCGAAGGCGCGGATCGCCGCGAGGAACTCCGCCCGCCCAGGGTTCTCTTCGCGCAGGGCGTCGACGCGCGCCTCGAGCATCTCGCGATCCACTCAGGCTCCCTTCTGGGCCTCGAGCGCCTCGCCCGCCGACGGCTGTCCCGCCAGATCCGGGTGGTCGTCGAAGCGGTAGCGGACGACGGCGCGCTTGGCCGCCTTCACTTCGTCGAGACGCCTCACCGGCCGGTGGTGCGGCGCGTCCTTGAGCAACTGCGGGTTCGCGGCAGCGTCCCGCGCGATTTCGAGCATGGCGTCGCAGAAGGCGTCGAGCGTTTCTTTCGCTTCCGTTTCCGTCGGCTCGATCATCAAGGCCTCCGGAACGATGAGGGGGAAGTAGATCGTCGGGGGATGGAACCGGTAATCCATCAAGCGCTTCGCGACGTCGAGCGCAGTGATCCCGTGCTCACGCTTGAGCCCGCGTGCAGAGAGGACGAACTCATGCATGCACACCCGGTCGAACGGAAGCTCGTAGGCCTCCTTCAGCCGGGCGAGCATGTAGTTCGCATTGAGGACGGCGGCCTCGGACATCTCGCGGAGCGCCGGTCCGTAGGCACGGATGAAGGCGTACGAGCGGACGAAGACCCCGAAGGGCCCGCAGTAGGCGCGCACCTTGCCGATCGACTTCGGCCGGTCGTAGTCGAGCCGGAAGCGGTCGCCGTCGCGGACGACTGCAGGCACCGGCAAGAAGGGCTCTAGGACGTCGCGGACGACGATCGGGCCGCCGCCGGGACCGCCGCCGCCGTGCGGCTGGGAGAAGGTCTTGTGCAGGTTGATGTGGACGATGTCGAAGCCCATGTCGCCCGGGCGCGAGATCCCGCAGACCGCGTTCAGATTCGCGCCGTCGTAGTAGAGGAGGGCGCCCGCGTCGTGGAAGATCGTCGCCACCTCCTCGATGTGCTCGTCGAAGAGACCGAGCGTCGAGGGGTTCGTCAGCATCAGACCGGCGGTGTTTTCGTCTACCTTGGCCCGCAGGTCGTCGAGATCGAGGTTCCCGCGCTCGTCCGTCTCGACCTTCTGGAGCTGGTAGCCGGCCATCGTCACGCTCGCGGGATTCGTCCCGTGGGCTGTGTCGGCGGTGATGACCGTGGTCCGCTGCTCCGCTTCGCCGCGGTCGGCGAAGTACGCGCGCATGAGCATGAGCCCGGTGAGCTCCCCCTGGGAGCCGGCCGCGGGCTGGAGGGAGACCGCGGCAAGCCCGCATACCTCGGCGAGGATCTCCTGCAGGCGCCACATGAGCTCGAGCGCTCCCTGTGAGGCGTCTTCCTCCTGCAGCGGATGGAGATCGCGGAAGCCCGGCAGGGCAACGACGCGCTCGTTCACGCGCGGGTTGTGCTTCATGGTGCAGGAGCCCAGCGGGTAGAAGCCCGTGTCGATGCCGAACGTGCGGTCGGCGAGCGCGGTGAAGTGGCGAACGATCTCCGGCTCGGCCAGCTCGGGAAGGCGCGGCGGGCGCCGGCGGCGCAGGCCCTCGGGAATCTCGGGAACCGGAAGGTCGGGCTTCGGCACGACTGCGGCGCGCCGCCCCGGCTTCGACTTCTCGAAGATCAATTTCATGCCGCTACCTCGGCGAGCACGTCGGCCAGCCGCTCGACGTCGGCCGGCGTCTTCTTCTCGGTGACGCAGACGAGGAGCGCGTCCTCCATGCCCCCGTAGTCGCGCTTCAGGGCGTAGCCGGGGTGGACGCCGCGCTCCCGCGCGGCGCGAATGACGTCCTCCGCGGGTCGTCCGGCCCGGATGCCAAACTCCTTGAACGTTGTCTTGTCAGCAAACAGCTGCGGGAGCGAGATGCGTTGCTTCGCGTACTCGGCGAGGGCCGTGCAGGTCGCCCCCAGCTCGCGCAGGCCCTGCGGACCCAGCCAGGAAAGGTGGACCAGCCCCGCGAGCGCGAGGAGCGTCTGATTGGTGGTGATGTTCGATGTCGCCTTCTCGCGACGGATGTGCTGCTCACGAGTCTGCAGGGTGAGGACATAGCCTCGCTGACCCGCGAGGTCGGTCGTCTCGCCGACGATCCGGCCGGGCATCCGGCGGACGTAGTCGGAGCGCATGGCGATGAAGCCGTAGTGCGGCCCGCCGTACGACTGGTAGTTGCCGGCGCCCTGACCCTCGCCGATCGCGAGCGCGCAGCCGTAGTTCCCGGGTGCTTCCAGGAGACCCAGAGAGACCGGATCGACATGCGCGACCGGTAGAGCCTCGGCCTCGTTCGCCGCAGCCGCGAGCTCTGGAGCCGGCTCGAGACAGCCGAAGAAGTTCGGTTGCTGGAAGATGACGCAGGCCGCTCCATCGGCGGCTTGGCGCAGGTCGTCGGGATCGGTCGTTCCCTCGTGGTGGGGCACCTCGATTACGTCGAGGCCGAATCCTGGCGCGTACGTCTTGACGACCTGTCGAACCTGCGGGTTCAGCGTCTCGCAGAGGACGACTTTCGAGCGGCCGGTTACATGCCTGGCGACGAAGCAGGCGTCGGCCGCCACCGTCGTCCCGTCGTACCCGGACGCGTTGGAGACGTCCATGCCCGTCAGCTCGCAGATGACCGTCTGGTATTCGAAGATGGCCTGGAGCACGCCCTGGCTCATTTCCGGCTGGTAGGGCGTGTACGCGGTCAGGAACTCCCCGCGCGCGAGGATCGCGTCGACGATCGCAGGCACGTAGTGGTCGTAAATGCCGGCACCCAGGAACGAGAGCTCTCGGCTGGTCGGAACGTTGCGGCTCGCGAGTTCCTCGAGGTGGGCGACGAGTTCGGCCTCGGGGAGAGCCGGTTCCAAGTCGAGCTCGCCGCGGAAGCGAACGCCTTCCGGGATGTCGCGGAAAAGCTCCTCGATCGAGGAGACGCCGATCGTCGCGAGCATCGCGTCGCGGTCGGCTTCCGTCAGCGAGAGGTAGGGAAGATTCGCCGGGCGAGGCATGCGCCGCGCCTACAGCTCCTCCAGGAGCTGCCTGTACGCGTCCACGTCGAGGAGGTCGCCCACCTCGCCGGGGTCCGACAGGCGGATCTTGACGAGCCAGCCGTCCCCGTAGGGGTCGTCGTTGATCCGCTCGGGAGCATCGACGACTTCACGGTTCACTTCGAGGACCTCTCCGGAGAGCGGCGAGATCAGATCCGAGACCGCCTTGACCGACTCGACCTCGCCGTAGCTCTCGTCTTTGGCGACCGAGTCCCCCTCAGCGGGCGGCTCGAAGTGCACGATCTCGCCGAGCGCGTCCTGCGCGTACCAGGTTACGCCGAGGGTCGCGGTCTCGCCGTCGATCCGCGCCCAGTCATGCTCCCGGTGGTATTTGAGGTCGCCGGGATAGCTCTCGTCCGCAGCCACTGACTAGCGCTCCTCGCGCTTATAGATCGGTTTCTCGTGAATGCGGGCCCGCTTCGGGCGCCCGCGCACGTCGAGGGTGACCTCGGCGCCGACCGCGGCCCTCTCGGCCGGGACATAGCCGAGACCGATGCCGATGTCGAGCATCGGCGAGAGAGAGCCTGAGGTGACCTCGCCTCCCTCCGCGATGCGCATTCCGTGCCGCGGAATCGCCTTCTCCTCCATGACGAAGGCGACGAGCTTCTCAGCAGAGCCGTCTTCCTTTTGCCGGCGGAGGACATCCACGCCGGTGAATTCTTTGTCGAGCGCGCAAGCCCAGCCGAGCCCGGCCTCGATCGGGGTGCGGTCGGGGGAGATGTCGTTGCCGTGCAGCGGATAGCAAACCTCGAGCCTGAGCGTGTCGCGGGCGCCGAGGCCGCAGGGGACGATGCCGCGGGCGAGCACGGCGTCCCAGAGCTCGACGGCGTCGTCGGGCGAGCAGCCAAGCTCGCAGCCACGCTCGCCCGTGTAACCGGTGCCGCCGACGAAGCAGTGGACGCCCAGGACGTCGTCTTCCCGAACCGTGAACGGCTCGATCTCCAGGTCCAGGCGGCTCATGGCTTCCGGGCCCTGGACGGCGAGGAGCGCCCACTGCGCCGAGACGTCATCAGTCTCGTCGAGCGCCCCGTGGTCGGCCTCGACGTTGGCGGCGTTGACGACGAGCAGGTAGTCGTCGTCGTCGCGCCGGTAGGCGATGAGGTCGTCGATGATGCCGCCGTGCTCGTTCGTCAGAAGCGTGTACTGCGCCTGACCGGCTCGGATCCGATCGAGGTCGTTCGAAAGGCGCACCTGGAGATAGTCGTGGGCGCGCGCACCGCTGATCGAGAGCTGTCCCATGTGCGAGACGTCGAACACGCCGGCCGCCGTCCGAACCGCGCGGTGCTCAGCGACGATGGACGTGTACTGCACCGGCATCTCCCACCCGGCGAAAGGAACGAGGCGCGCGCCGAGAGCGGCGTGACGCTCGTACAGAGGCGTGCGCCGGAGGGTCTGCACCGCGCCGATCCTATCCGTAACCAGACGCGGCCCGTGACCGTTGTTAGCCCCGATATGAGCTCCTCCGAACAGCGGATCGGCGAGATTCAGTCGCTCTTCCGTGACGTCAACGAACAGATCGCAGAGGCCGCCGACCGGTTCGACGTCGACAGCGCACACTTCTATTGCGAGTGCCACGATCCGGCCTGCGGCGAGCGCTTCCAGGTCCCGCTCGACGACTACGAGCAAGTGCGGGCCAAGGCGACGCACTTCGTCCAC
>DASQXE010000085.1:0-16935 GCA_035639875.1 Gaiellaceae bacterium
GTGCGCCATTCGGCGTCGACCCCAACGGCGTACTCGATGAAGTACGGGACGCCGGCCTCAGCGACAATCGCCGTGCCGGCGAGGCGAAAACCCGGCTCGGCGTCCTCGAGCCTGCACAGCTCGGCCCCTTCGCCGGACAGCTCCCAGAGGACGGTCGCGATACGGACAGCCACCCAGGCAGGTTAATTCGCAGGGCGAGCTAGCTAACGAGGGCGCGCGACAAGCACCAGTCCGATCACCGCGGCTGTGATCCAAGCCACGGTCTCGAACGGTAGCCCGCTGGAAGGTCTTCACGCCGCCGTGGTGGTAGGGCGGGGATGCCCCGTCCCCGCGCGCGTCGCCAGGCGGCAAAGGCCGGGCTTCGCTCGGCCTTCCGCCGTCCAGTGCGTCTAGCTAGCCCTCTTCGTCGAGGGGCGAGTCAATCTCGGGGATCTCCTCTGCCTCCATCGACTCGTGCGGCCGGCCCTCGCCGTTCGTCTCCGGCTCGCCGCCGAAGGTCATGCCGAGCATGCCGAGGTCCGGCTCGCCGTCGGAGCCGATCTCTTCGAGCGCCGCCAGCAGCTGCTCCTCGGTCGGCGGCCGCCGGTACGCCTCCAGCGGCACCTTCTCGCTCGGTGCGATCTCGATCGACCGGTACTTCTTGAGACCGGTCGCGGCCGGGATCAGCTTGCCGATGATCACGTTCTCCTTGAGACCGAGGAGGCGGTCGATCTTGCCCTCGATCGAGGCGTCGGTCAGCACCTTCGTCGTCTCCTGGAACGAGGCCGCGGAGAGGAAGGACTCAGTGGCGAGCGAGGCCTTCGTGATTCCGAGGATGAGCGGCTCGAACGTCGCCTGCTCCTTCTTCGACTTCTTCACGCGGACGTTCTCTCGCTCGAGGACGACCCGGTCGACGAGCTGGCCCGGAAGCAAATCCGTGTCGCCGGCGTTCTCGACGCGGACCTTCTTGAGCATCTGGCGAACGATCAGCTCGATGTGCTTGTCGTGGATGTCGACGCCCTGGGACTTGTAGACGTTTTGCACCTCGCCGACGAGGTAGAGCTCGGTCGGCGTGGAGCCCTTGCCTGCCTTGGAATGGAGGGCCAGAACCTCGGCCGGTGACAGCGAGCCCTCGTGGAGCGGGTCGCCCGGGTCCACGACCTCGCCGTCGGCAACGAGCAGCCTCGTGCGGCGCGGGAGCTGGTACTCCTTCGGCGTCAGCGGCTCGCCGTCCTCGTCCTTGCCGGACGGGTGGATGGTGACCTTCGGCCCGCGGTCGGTCTCTTCGACCTCGACGCGCCCCCCGACCTCGGCCAGCTTGGCCGCTCCCTTCGGGTTACGGGCCTCGAAGATCTCAACGACTCGCGGGAGGCCGTGCGTGATGTCCGCGCCGGCGACGCCACCGGTGTGGAACGTTCGCATCGTCAGCTGCGTGCCCGGCTCGCCGATGGACTGCGCGGCGATGATTCCGACCGCGTCGCCGATCTCGCACATCTCTCCCGTGGCGAGGAACGTGCCGTAGCAAGCGCGGCAGACGCCGAACTCGCTGCGGCACTTGAGGACCGTCCGCACCGGAACGCGGAAGTCGTCGGCCACCTCACCGAGCTCGTCGTGCATCTCACGCAGGCGCGGGACAGTGATCTCCGCGCCCTTCTCGAGCAGGACGGTCTTTCCGGGCTTACCGGTCGCGAGCGGCTTGTGGATGTCGCCGGCGGCGACCCGGCCCGCGAGCGACCGGTTGAGGCCGTCCGGCGTCGTCAACGGCAGCTCGATGAAGTCGTCGGTGCCGCAGTCCTCGTCGCGGACGATGACGTCCTGCGACACGTCCACCAGGCGCCGGGTGAGGTAGCCGGAATCGGCCGTGCGCAGCGCGGTGTCGGCCAGACCCTTGCGGGCGCCGTGCGTGGAGATGAAGTACTCGAGCACGGACAGGCCCTCCATGAAGTTGGCCTTGATCGGGCGCTCGATGATGTCGCCCTTCGGATTCGCCATCAGACCGCGCATACCGGCGAGCTGGCGAATCTGCTTGAAGGATCCACGCGCTCCGGAGTTGGCCATCATGTAGATCGGGTTCAGCGCGTACAGCGTCTCCTCCATCGCGTCCGCGACGGTGTCGGTGGCCTCCGTCCAGACGTTGACGATCGACTCCTTGCGCTCGTCCTCGGTGATTAGGCCGCGCTGGTACTGCTGCTCGATCCGCTGGACGCGCTCCTCGTAGTCCTGGAGGATCTCCTCCTTGTTCTCCGGGATGATGATGTCGTTCTTCGAGATCGTGATCCCGGCCTGCGTCGCGTAGTGGAAGCCGAGGTCCTTGATCGTGTCGAGGACCGCGGAGATCGTCGTCGCGCGGTAGTCGTCGACGAGCGTCGTGACGAAGTCATTCATCTCCTTCTTTCCGAGCGTCTCGTTGATGTAGCGGATCTGGCTGCGGTCGAGCTCGTCCCCGAGCGCCCGCTCGAGGGCACGCGCGACCTCCTCGTTGAAGATCACGCGGCCGGCGGTCGTGAGGATGACCTCGCCGTTGCGGCGGTACTCGATCGGATCCTGGAGCCCGACCTGCTTCGCGTCGAGCGCGAGGACGACGTCGTCCTCACTCGCGAATCGCTTCGGGCGAGGATCGAGCTCCTCGGCCGTCGTCGCAGTGAGGTCGGTCCCGCAGTAGGTGAGGTAGTAGCCGCCGATGACCATGTCCTGGGTGGGCGTGGCGAGCGGCTTCCCATGCGCCGGCGAGAGGACGTTGTTCGCCGAGAGCATGAGGATGCGTGCCTCGGCCTGCGCCTCTGCGGAGAGCGGCAGGTGGACGGCCATCTGGTCTCCGTCGAAGTCGGCGTTGAACGCGTGGCAGACGAGCGGATGGATCTGGATCGCCTTGCCCTCGACGAGGACGGGCTCGAACGCCTGGATGCCCAGGCGATGGAGCGTCGGCGCGCGGTTGAGCAGCACTGGATGCTCGGCGATGACCTCCTCGAGGACGTCCCACACCTCTGACGTCATCGAGTCCACGTACTTCTTGGCCGCCTTGATGTTCTGGACGGACTTCCGCTCGACGAGCCGGCTCATGATGAACGGCTTGAAGAGCTCGAGCGCCATCAGCTTCGGCAGGCCGCACTGGTGGAGCTTCAGCTGGGGTCCGGAGACGATCACCGAGCGGCCCGAGTAGTCGACGCGCTTCCCGAGCAGGTTCTGGCGGAACCGGCCCTGCTTGCCCTTGAGCATGTCCGAAAGCGACTTCAGCGCCCGGTTGCCAGGTCCGGTCACCGCGCGGCCGCGGCGCCCGTTGTCGAAGAGGGCGTCGACGGCCTCCTGCAGCATGCGCTTCTCGTTGTTGACGATGATCTCGGGCGCACCGAGGTCGAGGAGCCGCTTGAGGCGGTTGTTCCGGTTGATGACGCGCCGGTAGAGGTCGTTCAGGTCGCTCGTGGCGAAGCGCCCACCGTCGAGTTGCACCATCGGGCGCAGCTCCGGCGGGATGACCGGAATCGCCTCGAGGACCATCCACTCGGGACGGTTCTCCGAGGTGATGAACGCGTTCACGACCTTCAGCCGCTTGATCGCGCGGCTCTGCTTCTGTCCCTTCGACGTGCGAATCGTCTCGCGCAGGGACTTCACCTCGGCCGTGAGGTCGAGGTCGCGCAGGAGGTCGCGGATCGCCTCCGCGCCCATGCCGCCCTTGAAGTAGACGCCGAATCCGTAGGCAGAGCCGAAACGATCCTTCAGCTCCCGGAAGAGCATCTCGTCGTTGACGATCATCTTCGGCTCGAGGTCGCGGAAGAGCTGCCAAGTCTGCTCGAGCCGGTTGACCGCGTCGACGGACGCCTCGCGGGCGTCCTCGCGCCGCGACTCGATGTCGAGGTACATCTCGCGAACCTTGAGGGCCCACTGGGAGAGGGCGTCGAAGTCGTCCTTGCTTGCGCCCTCGCGCAGGCACAGGTCGTACGCGAGCTCCTTGACCGCCGCCGGATCGGTACCCGGCTCTGCGTTCTCGAGCACGTCTGCGAGGAGCCGGCTGCCAAGCTCGCGTACCTTCTCGAGGTTTTTCTTGTCGACGCGCTGGACGAGAGCCGCGTCCTCGCCTTCGAGCTCTTCGCCCGCGAGCAGCGCGTCGCGGACCCTGTTCATGTGCTTGGTGATCGCGCCCTTCTTCGAGCCGGTCGCCTTGTCCGCGTCCTTCGCGAGCGGGGCGAGTGCCTCGAGGATCTGCACGGCTGCAGACCCGACCGCCTCGATCTCGCGGGGCGCAAGCTGCCGATCGTCACGGACCGCCGTCTTGCGCACGAGCTCGCGGATCTTCTTCGAGTCCTCCGTCGTGATGTTCTGCGCCGCCTCCGCGAAGACGCCGCTCGCCATCGTGCGAGCCTCGTCGAGCGGCGGCAGGCCCTGCTCCTCCGCCCACGCGGAGAGGCCGCGAGCCCAGAACTCGTCGTCCTCGTCGAAGTTGCGCTCCTTGCCCTTCGTGAAGTAGTCGCGCCGGCGGGAGAGCCGGTCCTCGAGCGCCGCGAGCTGCTCGTCGCGGTCGACGAAGATGCGCTCGGACTCCCCGCGAACCTTGTCCTCGAGGTCGGCGAGATCGGCCTTGCGCTTCTCGTTGTCGACCGACGTGACGATGGACGCGGCGAAGTACAGAACCTTCTCGAGCTCCTTGGGAGCGATGTCGAGCAGGTAACCGATCCGGCTCGGGACGCCCTTGAAGAACCAGATGTGCGAGACGGGAGCGGCCAGGTCGATGTGGCCCATGCGCTCGCGGCGCACCTTCTGGCGCGTTACCTCGACGCCGCAGCGCTCGCAGATGATGCCCTTGTAGCGAACGCGCT
The DNA here is from genome assembly GCA_035639875.1 of Gaiellaceae bacterium. Classification (GTDB taxonomy): domain Bacteria; phylum Actinomycetota; class Thermoleophilia; order Gaiellales; family Gaiellaceae; genus JAIBJP01. The sequence goes on from DASQXE010000085.1 coordinate 4,791, forward strand.
TGTACTTGCCGCAGTAGCACTCCCAGTCCTTGGTCGGACCGAAGATGCGCTCGCAGAAGAGGCCGTCTTTCTCGGGCTTCAGCGTGCGGTAGTTGATCGTCTCGGGCTTCGTGATCTCGCCGGACGACCAGTCACGAATCTGCTTGCTCGACGCGAGGCCGATACGGATCGCGTCGAAGTTATTGATGTCGATCAAGGCTCTCCTCTACTCCTCTAATTCCAAATCCGCCAGGTCCGGGGCTTCCTCGAACGGCCCCGCCACTTCTTCGGCCTCCTCGGCCGGCGCCTCGCCGACCAGCCCGGCTTCCATCTCGTCGATGTCGCCGAGTTGCTCGTCGGCCGGAAGGCTGAGCTCGCCGGTCTCGTCGGCCCGCTCCATGCCCTCCTCGGTCTCCTCGGCGGTCGGCTGGCGCGCCGCTGCGCGCAGCGACCCGGGCGACAGGTCGATGCCGAGCTCCTCGGCCGCACGGAGGAGCTCGTCGTCCTCTTCGCGGACCTCGACCTCGCCGCCCTCCTCGGAGAGGACGTTGACGTCGAGCGCCAGCGACTGCATCTCCTTGAGGAGGACCTTGAAGGACTCCGGGATCGAGGGCTCGGCGATGTTCTCGCCCTTGACGATCGCCTCGTACGCCTTCACGCGCCCGACCGTGTCGTCGGACTTGATCGTGAGCATTTCCTGCAGCGTGTACGCGGCGCCGTAGGCCTCGAGCGCCCACACCTCCATCTCGCCGAAGCGCTGGCCGCCGAACTGCGCCTTGCCCCCGAGCGGCTGCTGGGTCACCAGCGAGTAAGGGCCCGTCGAGCGCGCGTGGATCTTGTCGTCGACGAGGTGGAGCAACTTGAGGATGTACATGTAGCCGACGGTCACCTTCTCGTCGAAGGGCTCGCCGGTGCGCCCGTTGAAGAGGCGCACCTTGCCGGAACAGCGGCGGCCCACCCCTCGCTTCATGTCGACGTTGAACTTCACCGGGTGGTCCGGGTTCTGCTTCGTCCACTCGACGAGGGCGTCGTCGACCTCCTCCTCGCTGGCGCCGTCGAAGACGGCCGATGCAACCGGAGTCGGCTCCCTACCGTTGGCCCCAGTCCGGGGGGTGGACGAGGGGGAACTCCCCCTCGTATCACCGTCCTCGGCGAAGACGCCGTGCATGGCAGCCCAACCGAGGTGAGTCTCGAGAATTTGGCCGATGTTCATCCGGCTCGGAACGCCGAGCGGGTTCAGGACAACGTCGACCGGCGTCCCGTCCTCGAGGAACGGCATGTCCTCCTCGGGGACGATCTTGGCGATCACGCCTTTGTTTCCGTGCCGCCCGGCGAGCTTGTCGCCCTCGGCGATCTTGCGCTTCTTCGCCACGTAGACGCGGACGAGCTCGTTCACGCCCGGCGACAGGTCATCGCCTGCCTCGCGCGAGAAGGTCTTCACGTCGATGACCTTGCCGCCCTCGCCGTGCGGGACCTTGAGCGAGGTGTCGCGCACCTCGCGCGCCTTCTCCTTGAAGATCGCGCGGATCAGCTTCTCCTCGGCCGTCAGCTCGGTCTCGCCCTTCGGCGTCACCTTGCCGACGAGCAGGTCACCCGAGCCGACCTCGGCGCCGATGCGGACGACGCCGCGATCGTCGAGATCCTTGAGGGACTCCTCCGAGCGGTTCGGGATGTCGCGCGTGATTTCCTCGTCGCCGAGCTTCGTCGAGCGCGCGTCGATCTCGTATTCGTGAATGTGGATCGACGACAGGACGTCGTCCTTGACGAGGCGCTCGGAGAGGACGATGGCGTCTTCGAAGTTGTAGCCCTCGAAGGGCATGAAGGCGACTAGGAGGTTCTTGCCGAGCGCGAGCTCGCCGGCAGCCGTGGAGCTGCCGTCGGCGAGGACGTCGCCGGCCTTCACCTTCTCGCCCATACCCACCATTGGCTTCTGGTGGATGAGCGTGCCCTGGTTGGAGCGCATGAACTTCACGAGCTCGTACGCCTCCTTGCCGTCCTTGGTCTCGACAACGATCTGGTCGGCGTCCACGTCCGTCACGGCCCCCGCCGCCTCGGCGAGGACGACGTCACCGGTATCGACTGCGGCGCGATACTCGAGGCCGGTGCCGATGAGCGGCGGCTCCGTGATCATGAGCGGCACGGCCTGCCGCTGCATGTTCGCGCCCATGAGTGCGCGGTTGGCGTCGTTGTGTTCGAGGAACGGGATCAGCGCCGTCGCCACCGAGACGATCTGCGCCGGGTTGACGTCCATGTACTGGATGTCTTTCGGAGCAGCCGTGACGGGCTCGCCGCCGCTTCCGCGGCAGAGGACGGTGTCGTGGAGGAACTTGCCCGTCTTCTCGTCGACGGGCTCGTTGGCCTGCGCGATCGTGAACTTCTCCTCTTCGGAGGCATCCAGATAGACGATCTTGTCCGTCACCTTGCCGTTCTCGACGACCCGGTAGGGAGTCGTGACGAAGCCGAACTCCGACACGGTCGCCATCGAGGCAAGTGAGCCCATGAGGCCGATGTTCGGGCCCTCCGGGGTCTCGATCGGGCACATGCGTCCGTAGTGGGTCGTGTGCACGTCGCGCACCTCGATCGGCGCGCGCTCGCGCGTGAGACCGCCTGCCCCGAGCGCCGAGAGGCGCCGGCGGTGCGTGAGGCCGGCGAGGGAGTTCGTCTGGTCCATGAACTGCGAGAGCTGCGAGGAGCCGAAGAACTCCTTCAGCGCCGCCACAACCGGCCGGATGTTGATGATCGTCTGCGGCGTGATCGTGTCGACGTCCTCCGTCGTCATGCGCTCGCGGACGACCCGCTCCATGCGATAGAGGCCGACGCGGAACGCCTCCTGGATGAGCTCGCCGACCGTGCGCAGGCGTCGGTTGCCGAAGTGCTCGTACTCGTCGAGCTCGCCGCGAATCGGCTCGCGCGAGAGGGTGGCCGCGTCTGCGGCGTAGTCCTTCGACTCCTCGTCGACACCGAGCTTCTTCGGCAGGTCGACCAGGCGCTTGACGAGCGCGACGATGTCCTGCGTCGTGAGGACGCGGACGTCGTCGGGCACGTCGACCTCGAGGCGCTGGTTGAGCTTGTAGCGCCCGACCTTCGTGAGGTCGTAGCGCTTCGGATCGAAGAAGAGCCCGCGCAGCAGGTTGCGCGCGTTTTCGAGCGTCGGCGGCTCGCCCGGCCGCTGCTTCTTGAAGACCTCGACGACGGCCTCTTCCTCACGCGTGGTGGTGTCCTTCTCGAGCGTGGTCGCGATGAAGATCGAGTTGTCGAAGAGCTTGAGGATCGCCTCGTTGTCCGACGTGTCGAGCTTGAAGCCCGTCGACGGGTCCTCGGCGGGCAGCGCGCGCAGAAGCGTCGTGATCGGAAGCTTCCGCCTCCGGTCGATGCGCGCGTAGACGATGCCCTTCTTGTCGATCTCGAGCTCGAGCCACGAGCCGCGGCTCGGCATGAGGTTCGCGATGAAGACCTGCTTCGTCGGATCCTTGGGCTCCATCAGATAGGCGCCCGGGGAGCGGACGAGCTGCGTGACGATCACGCGCTCGGTTCCGTTGATGATGAACGTGCCCCACTCGGTCATCATCGGGAAGTCCCCCATGAAGACCGTCTGCTCTCGGATCTCGCCCGTCTCCTTGTTGACGAAGCGAATGCTCATCGAGAGCGGCACCTGGTACGTCAGGTCCTTCTCGCGGCACTCCTTGATCGAGAACTGAGGGTCACCGAACCAGTAGTCGCCGAACTCGACGGCGAGCGTGCCGGTGTAGTCCTCGATGGGCGAAATGTCGTCGATCGTCTCCTGGAGGCCCTCCTTCATGAACCAGTCGAAGGACGCCTTCTGGATGTCGATCAGGTTTGGAAGGTCGAGTACGTGCTTCAGGCGGGAAAAGCTTTTGCGCGCGCGGCGCGCGGCGACCTTGTTGGTCAAGAAAAGAGACCTCCCTCTAGGCAGGGTCGAACTTCAAATGGCAGGCGAAAACGGCAAAGGCGGCGCGACCCATAAGAGTAGCAGAAACAGCGGCCTCCCCGCAAGCCAAAGGCAGCGGGTGACCGCTTTCGGAGAACGAGTATAGCTGGCTGCGGCCGAAAACGCGAGAGAGGCGCCGGTGGCGCCTCTCTCTCCCGACGAACGTTTCCGGGCGGGGCGCGCCCCGCCCCTACGGGTTACAGGTGGATGTAGCGGACGAGCGCGTGCGCAAACGCCGCGGCTTCCGAGTCACCGCCCTGGTCGTCTTCGTCTGCCTGGGCGTCGGAGTCCTCGTCCTGGTCCTCCTGCTCGGCCTGGTCGTCCGCGCTCGAGTCGGAGGACTGGTCGTCCTGACCGGCGCTGCTGTCGCTCTCGCAGGCGGACTGGTCGCCCGAGTCGCCGGAGCTTTGGTCGTCAGCCGACGTGCTCGTGCCTTCGTCGGCCGACGTCGTCGTGCCTTCGTCGCCCGAGGTTGTTGTGCCTTCGTCGGTGGAGCCGTCCTGTCCGGAATCGCCGCTGCCGTCAGCAGAGGATTCGTCGCAGGACTGCTGCTCCTGGTCGTCGAGCTGGGCGGCGACGTCGTCGCCGTGAGCCCGAGCGGAGACGCACTTGCCAAAAGCGTTCGCATCGTTGTCGTTCGTCGCGAGCGATGAGAACGAGTCGGCATGTAGGAGGGCGAGCGTCTTGCAGTACCAGGCAGGGTTCAGATCCTCGAGATTGAGGTCGCCCGATCCGTCCGGGTCGGCGGCGTCGGCCTGCTGGTGCTTGTTCTGGTGCTTGGCCTGCTTGTCGTGCTTGGCCTTCTGCTCGTGGCTCTTGCCTTGACCTGCCCAGGCGGGCTTGCCGTGGCCGTGGCCGCTGCCGCCGCCACCTGCCCACGGCGGCTTGCCTTTGGCGAAGGCCGCGGGGACACACAGAAGCGCGAGCACGAGGGTCAAGGCGAGCGCTTTCAGCGGGGATCTCATGAAGGGGTGCCTCCAGGGGAAAGAGAGTTCGTCTCTCCCATTGACGCCGCTTCCGCGCAGAACGTGCACCTACGCCGAAAAGATCAACAAAAAGGGGGAGGACCAGAGCCCTGGTCCTCCCCCTGACGGGGTAGGGAGGGGAACCAAGGTCCCCCCTCCCCTTCTTCACTGCTACTTCAGTTCGACGGTGGCCCCGGCTTCTTCGAGTTGGGCCTTGATTTGATCGGCCTCCTCGCGGGCGACGCCCTCCTTGACCGTGTTGGGGGCCCCGTCCACGAGGTCCTTGGCCTCCTTGAGGCCGAGGTTCGTGATCGAGCGGACGACCTTGATCACCTGGATCTTCTTGTCGCCGGCGCCGGCGAGCACGACGTCGAACGTCGACTGCTCCTCGGCCGCCGCCGCGCCGTCGCCCGCGGCTGCCGGGGCGGCGCCCGGAGCGGCCACCGCGACCGGGGCCGCAGCCGTCACGCCCCATTCCTCCTCGAGCTGGTTCTTGAGCTCGACGAGCTCGAGCACGGTCATCTTGCCGAGCTGATCGACGAGCTTCTTCGTATCAGTTGCCATCTGTTGATTCCTCCTTCGATTCCTGCCGTTTTTCCGATTCCTCGGGCCCGGCATCCACGGCCCCTACATCCTCGCCTTGTTCCTGCAGCTGCGTGATGCGCGCGTCGATCACACCGACCAGCTCGCGCAGCGGCGCCGTGAACAGCCCCACGACGGCGTTGAGCGGACCGACGACGGCACCGAGGATCTGCCCCTGGAGCACGTTCGCCGGCGGCAGGGCGGCGAGCTCGCGCACCTGGTCCGCGCTCATCGGCTGACCCTGGAGGATCCCGCCCTTCAGCGTCAGCACCCTCGTCTGGCGCGCGGTCTCCTGCAGCGACTTCGCCACAGCCACCATGTCGCCGTCGCCGACGAACGCGATGGCGGTCGGGCCGTCCAGGAGCTCGGTCAGTTCCTTCACGCCGGCTTCCTCGGCCGCGCGCTTCGTGAGCGTGTTCTTGACCACGGAGAACCTGGCGCCGTGCTTGAGCAGCTCCGTGCGCACACCATCGATCTCGCTCATCGTCAGGCCGCGATAGTCCGCGACGATGAGCGTGTCGGACGAGCGCAAGCGGTCGACGAGCTCCGCGACGACCTGCTCCTTGTCTTTTCTCAGCATCGAATCCTTAACCTCCTTCGGGCCCGGCAAGGCGGGCCCGAAGGAGATGAAAGCTCTCGATTCGAACCGCCTCGGCTGGGCTTCCGACCCTTACGGGACTGCCAGCTGTCTTCGGCGACAGCGATGTTGTAGCGAATTACGCCGCGGTCTCGGCGCCCTCCTGCTCTTCCGCTATGCCGCGTGTGCGCTGCGTGTCGACGGGAATGCCCGGGCCCATCGAGCTCGTAAGCGTGATCGAGCGGATGTAACGGCCTTTCGCGGCGGCGGGCTTTGCCCGGACGATCTCCTCGATGACCGTCGCGTAGTTCTCCAGCAACTGACGCTCGTCGAAGCTCTTCTTCCCGATCGTCAGGTGGACATTCGCGCCCCGGTCGGTGCGGTACTCGAGCTTGCCTGCTTTCGAGTCACGGACCGCCTTGCCGACGTCGAACGTCACCGTCCCCGCCTTCGGGTTCGGCATCTTCCCACGCGGGCCGAGGATGCGGCCGAGCCGGCCCACCGTTCCCATCATGTCCGGGGTCGCGATGGCGACGTCGAAGTCGTCGAACCCCTCCTCGATGCGCTTGGCGAGGTCGGCCGAGCCGACAAAGTCCGCGCCGGCGTCGTCCGCCTCCTTCGCCTTCTCGCCCTCGGCGAACACGGCAACGCGCGTGTCCTTGCCGGTGCCGTGCGGGAGCATGAGCGTGCCCCGCAGCTGCTGCTCGGCATGGCGGACGTTGAGGCCGAGATTGAGGTGCACCTCGACGGTCTCGTCGAACTTGACGCCGTCCGAGGACTTCAGGAGCTTGACCGCCTCGAGCGGCGAGTACACCTGCTCGCGGTCGATGGCTGCCCGCGCATGGCGGTAACGCTTGCCGTGCTGGGCCATCAAGTACGCACCTCTACGCCCATCGAGCGCGCTGTCCCTTCAACGATCTTCATGGCCTGGTCGATGTCGCGCGCGTTTAAATCGACGAACTTCGTCTCGGCGATCTGGCGCACCTGGTCGCGGGTCAGGCGGCCGACCTTCTCGCGATTCGGCTCACCCGAGCCCTTCTCGAGATTCAGCGCCTCCTTGATGAGCACGGCGGCCGGCGGCGTCTTCGTGATGAACGTGAACGACCGGTCCTCGTAGACGGTGATCTCGACCGGCGTGATGCGCCCGCCGGCCTGCGCCGTCTGCGCGTTGAACGCCTTACAGAATTCCATGATGTTGACCCCGTGCTGGCCCAGCGCAGGGCCGACCGGGGGCGCCGGGTTCGCCTGGCCGCCGGGGATCTGAAGCTTGATGAGCGTGAGGACTTTCTTCGCCATCAGTCGAGCTTCTTGACCTGGTCGAAGGCGAGCTCGACGGGCACCTGGCGCTCGAAGATGTTCACGAGCACCTTGAGCTTCTGCTGGTCGGCGTTCACGTCGACGATCTCGCCGTCGAAATCAGACAGCGGGCCGGAGGTGACCTTCACCGACTCGCCGAGCTCGAAGTCGGCGAGAGCGCGGGGGCGTTCCGCGCCTGCAGTTGCCGTGTGCAGGATGCGGTCGACCTCTGTCTGCGACAGCGGCACCGGCTTGGTGCCGGAGCCGACGAAACCTGTCACCCCAGGCGTGTTCTTCACGACGGTCCACGCCTCGTCGGACATGTCCATGTTCACGAGCACGTAGCCGGGCAGGACGCGCTTCTCGGTCTGCACCTTCTGGCCGTCCTTCGTCTCCACGACCTGCTCGGTCGGCACGATGACGCGCCGGAACCGCGGCTGCTGGTTCATGGAAATGATCCGATGCTCGAGGTTGGCCTTCACCTTGTTCTCGTGCCCGGAATAGGTGTTGATGACGTACCAGCGAAACATCAGAGGTTGAGCAAGACGTCTTTCACGAAGCGGGCGAACGCGAGGTCGGCGATCCAGAGGTAGGTCCCGACGACGGCGACGGCGATGATGACGACGACGGTCGCCGCGACGAGCTGGCGCCGGCCGGGCCATTCGACCTTCTTGAGCTCGCCGATCGACTCGGCGGCGAAGCCGCGGAAGCCTCCGCGGCGCTCGCGGCGGGCGCCGGTCTGGCTCTTCGGCTGGCCGACGGGCTTGATCTCCCGGCGGCGCTGGCGCGCGCGCTCGCTCGCGCCTGCGGGCTGCTGGAACTCGCGGCGACGGCGGGTCCTCGAAGACCGGTTGCGGGCCACTAGCGGGTCTCCCTGTGCAGCGTGTGCGAACCGCACCAGCGGCAGAACTTCTTCACCTCGAAGCGGTCCGGCGTGTTCCGCTTGGACTTCTGCGTCTGGTAGTTACGCCGCTTGCACTCCGTGCAGGCGAGCGTGATCGCGACCCGTACTCCGGTAGCCATGCTAACGCATCAAATTTACTGATTGATTGACCAAGATTTGCTCGCGATTTAGTAGCGGCGGGAGGACTCGAACCTCCGACACGCGGATTATGATTCCGCTGCTCTAACCAACTGAGCTACGCCGCCCTACGCGGTCGGAGTGTAGCAAGGTGAGCGTTCAGTTCCCCTCTACGAGCGGGATTCCCTCCTCCGCCAAGTCGGCGACGCCTCCGTCCGCGACGTGGATCACGTTCTCGACGCCGGAACGACGGAGGAGCGAGGCTGCGATCGAGCTGCGATTGCCGACCGAGCAGACAACCGCCAGGGATTTTCCATTCGGGAGGTCGGGCGGGCCGTCTCTGAGCTCGTGGTAGGGGATGTGCAGGGACCCTTCGACGTGCCCTTCCTGCCATTCGTCGTCTTCGCGGACGTCGAGCAGCGCGACCGCGTCGCTCTTGAGACGCTCGGCGAGCTCATGGACGTCGATCGACGGAGTGGAGGACGTCTCCAGACCGGCCTCGTGCCAAGCTGTCACTCCGCCGGCGAGAAAGCCGGCGAGGCGCCGAAAGCCGACGGCCTCGAGCATCCGCCCCATCCGCTGGGCCTGGGCGTCAGTCTCCGCGGTCACGAGGACATCGCTCTCGGGATCGACGACCCACGCCGCCCGCGTGCCGACCGCTGACCGCGCCATCGTCACGTTCACCGAGCCCGGCACGTGCTGGGCGTCGAATTCGCGCGGCGATCGGCCGTCGAGGAGCGTTGCCCCCGAGTCCACGAGCTCCTGGACGCGATGCGGGGCGAGAGCGTCTAGGTGTTGGACCTCTTCGAGGAGGGGTCCGCGGTTGAGCTCGACGATGCGCTTGAAGTTCGGCGGCTGAGGAGCGAGATCGGTCGTCAGCTCGCGCACGAAGTCGTTCTCGTCCTCGAGCTTAAGGAGGCGGTTGAAGCGGCGCTCGAACCCGATTGTCGTCCCGGGCTTCTCACTCATGCCGGCGCCGCCGCAGAGCGACCCGCCGATGTGCCCAGGCCAGATCTCCGCAAAATCATCGAGCTCGAGCAGACGGTTGAGGGACGAATAGAGGCCGCGCGCGCCTTCGTCGGGCTCGACCGCGAGATCCGGGCGGGCGACGTCGCCGACGAACAGCGAGTCGCCGGTCACGACCAGCCAAGGCTCCTCGCCGCGCGCCGCGTCCGCGATCGTGTACGAGGTGTGCTCGGGGCGGTGACCCGGCGTGCTCACCGCGGCTATCACGGCGTCTCCGACGCGCACCGTGTCGCCGTCGGCGACGGGGTCGTGCTCGAACTCGGCCCCGGCGTCCTTGGGAACGTGGATCCGCGCCCCGCTCGCCTTCGCGAGTCGTCCCTTCCCCGAGACGTGATCGGCGTGGTTGTGCGTCTCGAGGATGTGCCGGATCTCGAAGCCGTGCTCCTCGGCGAGCGCGAGATAGTCCTCGATCTCCCATTTCGGGTCGATGACCGCCGCCTCCCCGCCGTCTGCGACGACGTACGAGGCGCAGCCGAGGTCCTCGTGCAGCACCTGGCGGAAGAACATTCGCGGGCATGATACGGCGGTGAGATTCGACCGCCGGGAACTCGCTGGAGCGGTCGCCGACCTGGGCGTGTTCGTGCCCATCGCCGTCGCGCTCATCGTCCGCAACGGCTTGTCCGCCACGGCTGTCCTTCTGCCGGCTGGACTCCTCTACATCACGGCGGCGTTCGTCTATCGCCTGCCGGTGCCCGTGCAGCCGCTCAAGGCCTTCGGGGCGATCGCGATCGCCAAAGGCCTCGGATCGGACGAGATCGCCGCCGGGGCGCTGCTGATGGGGGCGATGTTCCTCCTCGCGGGGCGGCTCGGGCTCCTCGATCTCCTCGCGCGCGTCTTCCCGCGCGCGCTCGTTCGCGGTGTTCAACTGACGGTCGGCTTGCTCTTCCTGAAGATCTCCTGGGGCCTTGTCACCGATCCACCGAAGTCTTTCGAGGCCTACGCGCTCGACCCGCGGTGGGCCCTCCCGCTGGGTGTCTTGGCGTTCGCGCTCGCGTTCACGCTGAAGCGGTACGCGATCTCGCTCGTCCTCGTTGGCGCGGGCGTCGCTGTCGCGCTCGCACTCGCCGGCGGTCACCTCGCCGTCGGTCCCTCGCATCTCGTGACACCGGCGCTCGACGGCGGCGTCCTGCTGACCGCACTCACGGTCCTCGTCCTCCCACAGGCCCCGCTCTCGTTCGCCAACTCGTGCCTCGCGACGGCGGACGCCGCCCGGGTCTACTTCGGCGAACGCGGCGAGCGCGTGCGGCCGGGGCGGTTGGCCACCTCTTTCGGGACGGCGAACCTGCTGGCAGGTGCCATCAGCGGCATGCCCGTCTGCCACGGAGCGGGCGGCATGACCGCCCACTACAAGTTCGGCGCCCGTACAGCCGCCGCCCCTCTCGTCATGGGAGTCGGCCTCGTCGTACTCGCGGTCGGGTTCGGCTCGGGGCTCGGGGGCGTGCTACCTGCTTTCCCCCTCCCGGTGCTCGCGGGCCTGCTCGCCAGCGCGGGCCTCCTTCACATCGCTCTTCTCCGCGACGTCCGGGGTGCCCGGGACTGGGTGCTCACTCTCCTCGTGGGAGGAATCGGATTCGAGGTCAACCTCTTGTGGGCGCTCGCAGCCGGCCTGGCTCTCTGGTGGGTCCCATACGGCCTCGGCCGGCTGCACGAGCGCGTAGCCGAGGCGGCCTGACGCCGCCTACACCTCGGCGGTCTCCTTCTTCTCCTCCTTGAGGCGACGGATGAGGTCGGCGACGTCGGCCACCTCCTGCTCCAGGTCCTTCTGGTACTCCTCGAGGTGCCGAAGCCATTCCTCGCGATCGGGCACGCGGCGGCGGCGGAAGCCGTGACCACATCCGTGACGATATCCGTGTCGGCGATGCATGTTCACCTCCCCTCGCCCGCTTCGTAGCGCTGCAGAAATCCCGAAATGACGTCCTGAGCTGTGCGGAGAGCCTCGGCCCACCGGTCGAGGAGGCGGCGTCCCGAATCGGTCAGCTCGTAGGTGCGCTTTGCCGGGCCCGGCAGGTCGGCGCTCCACTCCGACGTGACGATGCCGTCCTCCTCGAGCGCGCGCAAGATGCGGTAGAGGTTGCCGACGTCGACCCTCGTGTCGCGGCCGGCGACCTCGGGCAACCGCTCGATGAGCTCGTACCCGTGCATCGGCCGCTCGCGCAGGAGCAATAGGAGAGACGGCTCGACGAACCGCTCCACGCGTGCGCGCACGGCCCAGTGTCCAGGCCGGACGAACGCGCGACTGCGCGCTCCGCGATAGCGATGGCGCGCTCTCACGCGGGTCTATAAGTCAAAAACATATGTAAGAGACTATCAGCTAGCGCTCATCGCGCCACGGCGGAAGCTCTTCCTCTTCCGGCCGGAAAACATCGCCGCCGTCGCTGTCGCCCGGACCCGGCGTCGGCTCGAAGAAGACCGACTCCTCAGGCCGTTCGGCTTCCGGCGGTGAAGTGTCCGTCTCGGACATCAGGTCGTCATCCTCGTTCATCGCGCGCGAGGAGGGTCGACCCAGGCACGATGGCCCCATGGGTTCCGTTCTGTCGTGGAGCTTCGAGCTTCCAGACGAGGAGTCGCACGGGCTCGAGGGGTATGCGACGGAGGCCGCGTGGGGGCGCCCGGCCGGGCGCGCTCGCGCGGTGCTGCGCAGCGACGGGAGCGCTTGGCTCGTGGTCGGCCGCGAGCAACGCGTCGTCTCACTCGACGACATCGCCTGGGTCGACCATTCGCTTAACCGCGTCCGCCTGCGGCTGTCGGCC
>DASQXE010000086.1:0-12129 GCA_035639875.1 Gaiellaceae bacterium
TCGATCGGCGGAACGCTCGTCGGCAGCATGACGGCCGAGCAGGCGAAGATCGCAGTGCAGGCTTCCTTCCGGCAGCCGCTTGCAGTCGCAGTGCACGGGAAGACCAGCTATGTCTCGGGCGCCCGCATCGGCGGAGTGCCGCTCGTCGGACAAGCGGTCACGGAAGCGATGCGAGCGCGGTCCGGCGCAGCCGTCCCACTACATGTCCTCCTCGACCGCCCGCGGCTCGAGAGCTATTCGGCCGCGCTCGCGCGGGAATATTCGCGGCCGCCGGTAGATGCGTCGGTGCGGCTGCGCGGGATGCGGCCGGTCGTCACCGGAGAACGGGTCGGCCTCGCGGTGAGTGCGCGCACGCTCGAGACCGCCCTCGGCGCGGCCGTGCGCTCGGGCAGCCGCGGCCCGGTCGAAATCCGTTCTGCCCTCCGCCGCCCGCGGGTCACGAAGGCGGACTTCGGCCCCGTGATCGTGATCAGCAGGAGCGCGAACCGCCTTTATCTCTACCGAGGCTCCCATAAGTGGAAGACGTTCGGGGTCGCGACCGGACAGCCCGCGTACCCGACCCCCTCGGGCCAGTACGAGATCGTCACGAAGCAGGCCAACCCGTGGTGGTATCCACCGCCTTCACCCTGGGCGCAGGGGCTTTCGCCCGTGCCGCCGGGGCCGGGCAACCCCCTCGGCACGCGCTGGATGGGGCTCTCGGCGCCCGGCGTCGGCATCCACGGGACGCCCGACGCGGCCTCCATCGGCTACTCGGCGTCCCACGGCTGCATCCGCATGCAGATCCCGGACGCCGAATGGCTCTTCGAGCACGTATCGGTCGGGACGACGGTCTTTATCGTGTAGGGCGTGTTCGAGCGCCTCTGGGAGCGCCTCGAGGGCGAGATCGTCGTCCTCGAACCGCTGGCGAAGGAGCACGAGGCCGGCCTGAGGGAGGCGGGCGCCGATCCCGAGATCTGGCACTGGATGACCGTGCACGGGCACGAGCCGGAGGTCTTCACCCGGTGGTTCGAGGCTGCGCTCGGGGCAGCGGCCGAGCGACGCGAGGCCCCGTTCGCCCTGCGGCTCATAGAGACCGGCGAGCTCGCCGGGAGCACGCGCTACATGAGTCTGCGCCCCGAGCACCGCGGGCTCGAGATCGGGTACACGTGGAATACGCCCGCGACGTGGGGAGCCGGCGTCAATCCCGAGGCCAAGTACCTGCTTCTCCGGCACGCGTTCGAGGAACTCGGCTGCATCCGCGTCGAGTTCAAAACGGACGCGCGGAACGAACGGGCACGAAGGGGTCTCGAGGCGCTGCCGGCGCGGTTCGAAGGGATCTTCCGCAGCCACATGCTCGTGCGGGACGGCGAGCGACGCGATTCCGCGTGGTATGCGATCACCGACGGCGAGTGGCCGGCCGTCCGCGCAAATCTCGAGCGCCGGATCAGCGCGAGGCGTTGAGCCGACGGTAGAGCTCCGCACAGCGCTCCTCGGTCGCCGCGGCGACGACGAGCGACCGACCCTCGACATCGAGCGGCGCCTCGGTGAACGGCGGCGCCTCCGGCAGGTCGATGGCGAGACCGCGCTCGCGCACGAGCAGCTGTCCTGCGGCGATGTCCACGCTGCGCGCCGGCTTGAGCGAGCAGACCGCGTCCACGCGGCCCGCAGCGAGGTGACAGAGCGAGAGGGCGAGCGAGCCCATGATCCGCGTCCGATAGGCAAGCCCGACCATGTCGGCGACGCGCTTGGCCACGAGATCGGTCCGCGTCGCCTCGAACGAGAGCACCTCGATGTCCTCCTTCGGCCGCGGTCCGTCGAGCGGCGTCCCGTCGAGGAAGGCGCCCTCGCCGCGACGGGCGGTCCATTCCTCACGCGTGCCGAAGTCGAACACATAGCCGAAGAAGACGTCCTTCATCGCCGCCCCGTCCGCCAGGGCGACGGACAGCGAAAAGAACGGAATCCCGCGCTTGGCATTCAGGCTTCCGTCGATCGGGTCGAGGACGACGCGGACCCCGTCCGACCCGAAGGAACGCTCGCCAAGCTCCTCCGAGACGAGCGTGAAATCGATTCCGTCCGCATGGAGCGCCTCGAGCAGGGTGACGATCGCAGCCTCGGCGGCGGCGTCGATGGCCGTTGTCTCGTCGCCACCTTCCCCTCGCCCGACCGCCGGCTCGCGCTCGCTCCGCGTCGGCAAGGCCGCGAGCGCCCCCTCGACCTCCGTCGTCGCGTCCCGGCAGAAAGCGAGCCAGTCGGTCACTCGTCGAACGGCGAGAAGAGCAGGCCGCTCGCGAGCTTGGGATAGAAGTACGTGCTCTTCTGGGGCATGAGCTCACCAGCCTGGGCGAACCTCTTCACCTGGTCGATCGTCGGAGGCCGCACTATGAACGCGGCTGCTGCCGTGCCCGAGGCGACCGCGCGTTGGGCCTCCTCGACGTCGGCCGTGTAGCGCACTCCCTCGAGCGGGAGCGCGTCGACGAGAGCAGTGTCCAGCTCGGGGTCCTCCGACTCCACCACAGAGGCACCCTCCGCACGGATCATCACGAACGCGCCGCGGTCGCGCGGCAGGTTCGCAAGCACGCGCAGCGCCTCGTCCACGTCGCGTGTTCCGTCGAACGTGGCTGGCGCCGACGAAGCGATCCGGTGGGTCGGCAGGATGGCAAGCCCCGGGTCCGTCGTGCTGACCAGGGCCGTGAGGACGTGCGCCGTCTCGTCGCTTCCGTCCTCCTGATGAAAACGCAGAGCCGCCTCGTAGCGATGGTGGCCGTCTGCGATGACTAGGGGCGCCTGGATGCCCGCAGCGGCGTCCGGATCGAGCCGCCAGAGCCGGGACGTCACACTGTCGAGCGTCGCCTCGAGCTCCGGTGGCCCGGAGTGGCGGTCGGGTCCCGGCCCGTCGTGGAGCATGAGGATGGGCGAGAGCTTCGTTCGCGTCTGGCGCAGGAGCTCCAGCCGGCCCTCCATCGGCTTCGGAAAGCTCCGTTCGTGCGGAAGGACGACCCCGCGCTCGTAGGGCTCGAGCGCGACACGCGCGACGAGCCCGCGCCGTGTGCGCCGGGTTCCGGCCGGTCCCGGGAACTCCTCCTCCAGCAGCCAGACGGCAGGCTCCTCCTCCCGGAGGAGAATGCCTTGGGCCTGCCAGTCGGCGAGTAGCTCGGCCGCCACGTGGGCGTCATCAGGGCGGACAAGACGGACAGCGTTGTATGAGCTCTTCTCGAGGAGCTCCTCGTGTAGCTCCAGCGAGATGACGTCGTAGGGTGGAGACACAAGCGCGTCGAGCGGCCCCGCAGCGTCCGCGGAATAGCGGAGCGCGCGAAAGGGCTTCACGAGCGCCATCGAGGCCAGGCTAGCAGCCGACGCGGGTCCTAGAATCCGGCCGTGACGATCGCGGAGCTCGCCGAGGACCGGGTCGTCGAAGGCACGTACGCGGTCGCTCGCAAACAGCGCCTGCGAACCCGTAGCGGGAGCGCATACCTCGCGCTCGAGCTCGTGGATCCGAGCGGGCGCATCGACGCACGCGTGTGGAACGACGTCGACCTCCTCGACAAGCGATTTCGAGAAGGGGACGCGGTTCGGGTGCTCGGTCGGGTGGAGCGATTTCGTGACCGCTTGCAGCTCGAGGTTCGGTCTTTGGAGCCGGCCGAGGCCGACCCGGCCACGCTCGTCCCCGAGTCACGACGCGACGTCGACGAGCTCGACGGATTCTTCGACTTCCTCGCTGGCGAGATCTCGCACACGAGGCTCCGCGACCTCGTCGGACGCTTTCTCGGCGATCCGGAGCTTCGCACTCGGCTGCGAGTCTTGCCTGCGACGCCGGATTCGCACCACTCGTATTCCGGCGGACTGCTCGAACACACGGTCGCGGTGGCGACGCTCTGCCGCGAGGCGACCCAACTTCATCCGCGCCTGCGGGCCGATCTGCTGTTAGCCGCCGCCCTCCTCCATGACGTGGGACGCGCACACGAGCTTGGCCGCGGCCCACTCTTCCTGCCCACCGGAGAGGGACGGCTCCTCGGCCACGTACACCTTGGCCTGCGGATGATCGAGGAGCAGGCCGCAGGACTCGACGCAGACGTGCGCGCCGAGCTCCTCCACGCGGTCGCCGCCCACCACGATATGCGGGCCGCACGTACGGCCGAGGCGGCTGTTCTGTACCACGCGAACCAGCTGGACGCCGTCGCGGCTTCGAGACCAACCGAATAGCTAGCCTCCAAGCGTGGAGCGCGTCGCCCTCGTCAGCGGCGGCAACCGCGGGCTGGGCCGTGAGGTGGCCAAGGAGCTCGCCGAGCTTGGCTATCGGGTCGTGATCGGCGCGCGCGACCTTTCGCGTGGCGAGGAAGCCGCCCGCGAGATCGGCAACGGCGCGGCCGCCCGCCGGCTCGACGTCACCGACGAGGACAGCATCCAAAGCACGATCCGATCGATCGACGACGATTTCGAGCGCCTCGACGTCCTCGTCAACAACGCCGGGGTGGAAGGCGGCGGTTGGAGCACGAACGCGGTCGACGTGGATCTCGACGACGTGCGCGACACGCTCGAAACGAACTTGTACGGAGCCTGGCGGCTGACGCAGGCGGCCCTTCCGCTCATGCGCCGGAACGGCTACGGGCGCATCGTCAACCTCTCGAGCGGCATGGGTCAGCTCGACGACATGGGCGGGCATGCTCCCGGCTACCGGATCTCGAAGACGAGCTTGAACGCGCTCACGCGCATGCTCGACGCCGAGCTTGCCGGCGAGAACATCCTCGTCAACTCCTGCTGCCCCGGCTGGGTGCGGACAGATATGGGCGGCCCGAGGGCGCCCCGGTCACTCGAGGAGGGCGCGGATACGCCCGTCTGGCTGGCGACGCTCGAGGACGACGGCCCGCGCGGCGGGTTTTTCCGCAACCGCACGCCGATTCCCTGGTGAGCTACGCCGCGAGCGCGCCTGAGAGCGCCGCGACGGTCTCGGGAACGAGGCGGTAATAGGCCCACGTTCCGCGGCGGCTCGCCTCCACGAGGCCCGCCTCGCGCAGGATGCGCAAATGGTGAGAAATCGTCGGCTGCGAGAGGCCGAGGTCGTCGAACGCGCACACGCAAACCTCGCCGGCGCCCGCGAGCCGGTTGACGATCGCGACGCGCGTTGGATCGCCGAGAGCCTTGAAGCGCTCTGCAAGCGCAACGCGCGCCTCCGCCGGGAGCGCCGGCGCCCCCGGCGAGCAACACGAGGCCGGAATCGTGGCGATGGTCTTCATTGACGTTTATCAATATAACCGCTAGCCTCGAACCAAGCGAGAAAGGAGGAGCCATGGCCGGTTGCGATTGCGATTGCGGCCCGGAGTGCGAAGGCTGCGACTGCGGCTGCTGCTAGTCCCCTGCTAGTTCTCTGCTAGTTCTCTGCTAGTTCTCAGCTGATTCTCAGCCGGTTCTCAGCGCCGGCAGGCATTCGTCCGTCCGGGGCGAATCTCACGATTTGCCACGTCCTTCACAAAGGGGGTAATTCGTGTACGGCTTTCGTTGGGAACGCTGGTCTGCGATGACAGGCGTGCTGTTCGTAGCCTGCTTCCTGCTCGGCCTGGCGCTGATCAGCAACACCGGCGACACCACGTCCGGGGTGCAGTCCTTCTATGCCGATTCCGGGAACCGGGCGAAAGAAGTGACGGCCTTCTTCTTCCTCGTCGCGGCTGGGATCGCGTTCCTCGCCTTCCTCGGAACGCTGCGGACGATGCTCGACCGCGCGGAGAGCGGGCCAGGCACTCTCTCAGGCCTCATCTTCGGAGCAGGGACGATCGCGACCACGCTCATCATCGCCGGCGCGGCCGTATCCGCCGCTCCCGCGATGCTCGCTGGCGATCAGGACTTCCAGCTCGCGCCGAACACCGCCGAGGCCCTCAACTGGGCCGGGTACCTGCTCCTCGTTGCAGGCGTGATGGCGGCGTCCATCGTCGTGCTCGCCACGTCGACGGCTGCGCTGCGCACCTCGGTCCTGCCGGCCTGGGTCGGCTGGATCGGCCTGGTCGTCGCCGTCGTCATGCTTCTGTCGATCTACTACTTCCCGATGATCATCTTCGCCGGCTGGATCCTCCTCGTCAGCCTGCTCATGATCGTCAGCGCGTGGAAGACCGAGCCGGTGCACCCGGCACGAACCAGCGCGATGGGCTAAGGGCGTAGTGCCGAACGCACCCGCTGGGGATCTCCCCCGGCGGGTGCCGTCGGCGATTACCGGCGTGGCGTGAAGCGAATCTGGAGCACGTCCCCCTCCTCGACGGGATAGGTCTTCCCCTCGAGCCGCACGAGGCCGCGGCGAGCGGCCTCGGCGTGCGACCCGCATTCCACGAGATCCTTCCACCGCACTACTTCGCAGCGCACGAACCCGTGCGCCATATCGCTATGCACGGTCGCTGCCGCGTCGAGCGCCGTTGCACCGCGCCCGAGCGTCCAGGCTCGCGCCTCGTTCTCGTTCGCGGTGAAGAAGGTGAGAAGATCCGCGGTCGCAAAGACGCCGCGCAGGACCTCATCCAGGAGCGGTGGCCCATCACGGAACTCGGCCGCCTCCTGCTCGTCGAGCTCGACGAGCTCAGCCTCGAGCTTGAGGTCGACTCCCTCCCGGCCCCCGTTCACGACCCAGACGAGCGGCTTGGTCGTCAGGGGCTCGAGCTCGGGAGGAAGGTCACCGGGGTAGTCGGCGAGCGGCTGCTCGCCTTCGAGGTGCACGAGCACCGCCTCCAGCTCACCGATTTCCTTCTTCAGCCTCGGGTCGCCCGATTTCGCGTCGCGCGAGACCCGTTCCAGCCGCCGCTCGACGTGATCGCGATCCGCCACCAGGAGCTCGAGCTCGACCGTCTCCTTTTGCTCTCTTTCTTCCTGATCCGAGGCGAACGCGTTGACGACTCCGAGCAGCGCGTCAGCCTGGCGCAGCCCGCCGAGCAGGGCCGCCTCGGTGCCCTGGACGTCGAGAACCCGAACGGCGGCCGGAGTCGCCTTGGCGGAACCGACAACTGCGGCGATCTTCGGCAGGCGCTCGTCGGGAACGGCAGCCATGCCGACGTGCGGGCGACCGAACTCAGCGAGGCCTGCATGCCCGTGCGTGAGTGCGTTGAAGAGGGTTGTCTTGCCCGACCCCGGCAGGCCGATGATCCCGACCTCGAGCGACACCTAGGCGCTCGTCAGCTGTCGCTGGAGGGAGGCCAGCGCGCGGTGCTGGAGCGATTTGATCGCCCCCTCGGTCTTGCCGAGGATCGTCGCGACATCGGCGTTCGTGAAGTTGAAGACGAACTTGAGGGTCAGCACCTGCTGCTGGTCGCGAGAGAGCCCCTCGATCATCTCGAGCATGCTCTGTCGTCCGATCGACTGCAGGGCTTCCTCCTCCGCCGAGCGCTCTTCGGCGCCCGGCGGCTCGGGCGGCTCCTCTTCGGGTTGCCAGCGGCGCCCCGAGCGAAAGTGGTCCATCGCGAGGTTGTGCGCGATGCGGAAGAGCCACGCCGAGATCGGGACCTTGCGCAACTCGAACCGCTCGATGGACTCGAGCATCTTCACGAACGTCTGGTTGGTGAGGTCCTCCGCATCGTGGCGGTTGCCGACGCTCAGCTGCAGGTAGCTGTAAATGCGGTCGAAGTGCATGAGGTAGAGCTCCTCGAGTGCCTGCCGGTCTCCTTGCTGCGCACGCTCGACCAGCCCGCGGACGTCGGCCGCAGTTGTCGCGTCTTCCGCCACCGCAAGGGGGTTTCCCTTAAGTGGCCGCCCCGAAGCCGATGTGCGTCTCGCGCGACGTGCGCCGCACGTAGACCACTTTCCGGAGCGCGATGATGTAGATCCCGTCCTCGGTTTCGAGGTCGTAGACGAGGTCGTCGCCGGCAAGCGCGATCCGCAGGCCGTCGGCGCTCTCACCGCTCACGTTCCCACCGACGATCTGGCCGCCCTCGAACGCAATCTCGAGCCGGACGCGGCCGTTTGGAGAAGCCTTAGGCACTGATCACCTCCACGAGCACGCCGTATACGGAGTCGGGGTGGACGAATGAAACCTCGTAGCCGCCCAGGCCGGGTCGCGGCTCCGCGTCGATGACCTCGGCGCCTTCCGAAGCGAGCGAGCGCACGGCCGCGCCCACGTCGGCGACCTCGTAGGCGACGTGGTGCATGCCCGGTCCGCGCTTGGCGAGAAAGCGCCCGACAGGGGTGTCGTCCTCGAGCGCGGAGACCAGCTCGACTCGCCCGCTGCCCACCCGCAGGTATGCCGCTTCGACGCCCTGATCGTCCATGCGGCCGCGCAGCTCGACCCGCGCCCCGAAGAACCGCCGGTACGTATCCACTGCCTCATCGAGGTCGGCAACCGCGAAAGCGACGTGGTGCACGGAGCGCACTTCCACGCTCCGATCCTATCCGCGCGGGCCGACCCTAGTGATCGGGGAGCTGGACCACGCGGCCGACGGCTTCGCCGGAGTCCGACTCCGGCTCGACGCCCGCCAACAGCTCCTCGAGCTCCGGCCGCATGAGCGTCTCCTTCTCGAGCAGCGCGTCGGCGAGCTTGTCGAGCGTCCGGCGGTGTTTGGAGAGGAGGCGGAGCGCCTCCGCGAAGGCGTGGTCACACAGCCGCGCCTGCTCTTCGTCGCGCAGGCGCTTCGTGTGCTCCGAGAGCGCGTAGTTGTCCGCGCGCATCGTCCGCGAAGAGACGCCCTCGCCCATCCCGAACTCGAACACCATCGAGCGGGCGAGCTCCGTGACGCGCTCGAGGTCGTTGGCGGCCCCGTTCGTCACGGCGCCGAAGACGATCTGCTCGGCGGCGCGGCCCGCCAGGAGGACCTTCATCAGATCGAGCAGCTCTTCCTTCGTGTGCAGGTATCTGTCTTCCTGGGGCGTGTTGAGCGTGTAGCCGAGCGCACGGCCGCGCGAGACGATGGTCACCTTCTGCACCGGCTGCGGGCTGCCGACGAGGTGCGACATGAGCGCGTGGCCACCCTCGTGGTAAGCGAGGATGCGCTTCTCCTTCTCCGTGACGACGCGCCGCTGCTGGAGGCCGGCGATCACGCGCTCCATCGCGGCTTCGAAATCCCTCTGATGGATCTCGGCCTGTTCGGCGCGCCCCGCGAAGATGGCCGCCTCGTTGGAGATGTTGGCGAGGTCAGCGCCCGTGAGGCCCGCGGTCTGGCGTGCGATCGACTCCAGATCGACATCCGCGGCCAGTGGTTTCCCGCGCGTGTGCACGCCGAGAATGGCCTCGCGGCCGGCGAGGTCCGGCGGCGCGACGATGATCTGGCGGTCGAAGCGGCCCGGGCGGAGAAGGGCCGGGTCGAGGTCCTCGAGCCGGTTCGAGGCCCCGACGATCACCACGCGGTCAGGACTGCGGAAGCCGTCGAGCTCGACGAGAAGCTGGTTCAGCGTCTGGTCGTGCTCACGGTTGAAGCCCGAGCCTGTGCGCCGCGTGCCTACGGCGTCGAGCTCGTCGATGAAGACGATCGCCGGGGCGTTCTTGCGCGCCTTCTCGAAAAGCTTGCGGATGCGCGCGGCCCCGAGTCCCGCGAACATCTCCACGAACGCCGATGCGCTCTGCGAGTAGAAGTTGGCACCCGAGGCGTGGGCAACCGCTTTCGCGAGCAGCGTCTTGCCGGTGCCGGGCGGCCCGTAGAGGAGGATTCCCTTCGGCACGCGCGCCCCGAGACGCGCGAAGCGGCGTGGGTGCTGCAGGAAGTCGACGACCTCCTGGAGCTCAGCGGCGGCCTCGTCCACGCCCGCGATGTCGTCCCAGCTGACCGATGACTTCGACTCCGGGTCGATCTCCGCCGGCTTGACGCGCGGCATGAACGCGAGCGTGCGCCAGAGGAGGTACACGATCAGGCCGAAGAAGACGAGCGGCAGCCACGTCAGAGCAGCCTCAGCGAGCGTGCCGAGGAAGTTGAAGATCCGGTCCACCCCGGCTTCCATCGGCCGGGAGGGGACAGAGCTAAAGCACCGGCTCGAGTCGAGAGTTCGGACGGTACATGCGCCCCACCTTTCCCGAGGGAAGCCCGTCGGTGAGCACGATGTCCGCGGTGAAGTCGTTCTCGCCCCGGATGAGGGCCGACCCGACCCCATAAGAGTCGACCGGGACGCCCGTCTCCTCGAATTCTCGGATGCGGTCGACGTCGAAGCCGCCAGAGACGACGATCCGGACGCGCTCGAAGCCGGCCTCGTCGAGCGCGTCGCGCACCCTCCGCACCAGCCGCTCGTTCACGCCGCGCGGGTCGAAGTCGCTCATCTCGTTCCAGAGTGACTTGTCCACAAGCGTCCGCGACGTGTCGAGGCGCACCCCCCAGAGCCGGTCACCGAGCGCGCGTGCGACCTCCAGCGAGGTCTTGACCGAGTCGTTCTCGAAGTCGACTAGGACGACGACGTTCACGTCGGGCTCGTGCCCCGCCGCCCACTCCGAGAACTTCGTCGCTGCGAGCACCGTGTTCGCGCCGTAGGCGGCGATCAGCGCGTGCGGGACGGTGCCGACCCCGCGTCCGCCCCACCAGGAGGCCTGCGCTTCCGTGGAGACGCCGATCGCGCCTGCGACGTGCGCCGCGTAGCCGTCCCCGGTCTGCACACGGTGGTGGTCGTGGCGTGCCGGGAAGAAGAGGATCGGCTTCCCGTTGGCCGCGTCCACGACGCGCCGGACGTTCGTCGAGACGAGCGTGCGGCGCGCGAGGACGCCGAGGTAGACCGTCTCCAGGTGGGCGAAAAGCGTGTAGTCGCCCTCGATGGTCATCACCGTCTCGTACGGAGAGATCTCGTCGCCGTCGTAGAGCGCGTGCACCGTCAGCGCGTCCCAATCGTGCGAGCAGAGCTTGAGGATCGCGATCGCCTCGTCCATCCCGCCGAGCACGGCGTTCTTCTTCTGGAAGACCTGCATGACGACGCGCGGGTGGCGCTCGTCCCAGAGCAGCGTCTCGCGCGCGAAGTTGAAGTAGACGTCGGTGTAGTAGCCCTCCCGCATCTTGTCGACCGGCAAATCGAAGATCTCGGGCGGAAGGCGGTTGCGTGTGGTTTGGACCGCCACGGTGCTAACGCGGGGGGTGAGTGAGGGGGATCTCCCCCTCACTGAAAATCCTAGGTGGGAGGCGCTTCTTCCTCTGTTCCGTGAGGGTCATTTGCAGGGGATTCTAGGCGGAGGCATTCGCGCAGGGCCGCTTCCGCGACCTCGAGTTGTTCGGGCGTCGGCTCGGCGGTGACGAATCGGTGCTGAAGCTCGTGGCCTGGCCTGGCGAGTGCGCGGGCGAGGGGGTGGCGCTCGTTCCTGACCATCCAGCCGAACACTTCCAGGGAAGTTGCGATCGCGCCGACTCCCGCGGCAGCGCGCGCGAGCGGCCGCACCTGCGCTGGAAAGCGCGAAGCCAGCATGCTCCCGGCCGCGCTCGTAACGAGGAGTGGACCGAGCACGTGGGAGCCGCAGCGCTCGTGCTCCTTGGCGCGCTCTTCGCCGTGCTCATACGTGCCGATGGCGATGTGCTCGGCTCCGTGGTACTCGGCCAAGTTCGAGCCACGCAGGGCAACCGCGGCCGGGCCCACGGCGAGAAAGGCCGCGACCGCCTCCTGCGTCAACGGCGAGAGCCGGCTGGCGCGAACGAGTCGAAGTGCGAGCGCGCTCCCCACCATCGCGCCCGCGACGCCCGGCCGCTGGAACGGAAGCTCGGCCGCCGGTAACCGGCGGCGGACCTCGGGAAGGAGCGCAAATACCTCGGCCAGTCGCGCGGGGCCGCGGAGGACCGGGTTGCGCACGTCGACGGCGCGGAGCGGTTTCTGTCCAGAAGCCACCTCGATCGAACCATCGCCGCGACGGACGGCGCACGCCCAGTACCGGGGGCCGTGCACGAGCACCCCGTTCCCGAGGGCCATGCCGCCAAGGCGGACCTTTTCACTCACCCTTCGAGTGTACGTACCACGTGGTGGAGGAAGCGGGCGCCAAGCTCCAGATCGTCGATCGTAATCCGCTCGTCCGCCGAATGGATGAGCCGCGCGGCAAGCTCCGGGTCCATCGTGCGCATCGGGAAGAAGCCGTAGCAGACGGTCCCGAATGCCTCGCGCATGTAGTGGCTATCCGTGAAACCTGGCAAGACGACGGGCGCGAGCGCCGCACCCGGGTCCTCCTCGGCGACGAAAGACTCGATCGCTTGCCAGAGCGGCGTGCCGCGGGGCGAGGAGGTGCCGCCCACTCCCTCGATC
>DASQXE010000087.1:0-18667 GCA_035639875.1 Gaiellaceae bacterium
GCCACCGGGCTCGACGCCGCGCGCGCGATCGGCGCCAAGCTCGCCGAGCAAGCCGTTCTCGTGCGCTCGAATGGGAGCGTGCGCGACCTCAGGCTTCCGCTCGAGGACGGCGAGCACATCCAGATCCTCACGACGCGCGACAAGGACGACCCCGACGCGCTCTACGTCCTTCGCCACTCCGCGGCGCACCTCCTCGCCGAGGCCGCGAGGCGCCTCTACCCGGGGACGAAGGTTGCCATCGGCCCCCCGATTGAGAACGGCTTCTACTACGACTTCGAGTTCCCCGAGCCGGTGGGCGAGGAGGCGCTCGAGCGCCTCGAGGAGGAGATGAGGCGCGAGATCACTGAAGGCCGCCAATGGGAGCGCTCCGAGGTCGACCGCGACGAGGCCAAGCGCTACTTCGAGCAGGAGGGGGAGCCGTACAAGGTCGAGCTCGTCGACGCGGCGGACGGCGCAATCTCCTTCTACCAGCAGGGCGATTTCGTCGACCTCTGCCGCGGGCCGCATCTACAGGACTCGAAGCCGATCAGGGCCATCAAGCTCCTCTCGCTGGCGGGCGCGTACTGGCGCGGCGACGAGACCAAGCCGCAGCTCACGCGGGTATACGGGACCGCCTTCTACGACCCGAAGGACCTGGAGGACTACCTGCGCCGCGTCGAGGAGGCCAAGCGCCGCGACCACCGCAGGCTTGGCAAGGACCTGGGTTTCGTCGACTTCTCCGACCTGGCGCCCGGAATGCCGTTCTGGCATCCGCGCGGGATGGTGATCTGGAACGTGCTCGAAGACCTCCGGCGCCGCGAGAACCTCAAGCGTGGCTACCAGGAGGTGCGCACGCCGCTTCTCTACGACTCGGAGCTCTGGAAGACCTCGGGCCACTGGGAGAAGTTCCGCGAGCACATGTTCCAGGTCGAGATCGAGGGACGCGCCTACGGGCTGAAGCCGATGAACTGCCCTGGCCACTGCCTCCTCTACTCCCTGAACCCGCACAGCTACCGCGAGCTGCCGTTGCGCCTCGCCGAGGCCGGGAACTTGCACCGAAACGAGCTCTCGGGAGTCCTACACGGGCTTCTCCGAGTTCGTCATTTCGTGCAGGACGACGCCCACATCTACTGCACGACGGAGCAGATCCAGGACGAGCTCCTCGCCTGCCTCGACTACGCCTACTACCTCTACGACCTCTTCGACCTCGACATGCGCGTGGAGCTTTCACTCCGGCCTGACAACAAGCTCGGCACCGACGAAGACTGGGACTTCGCCGAGGAGGAGCTGCGGAAGGCCCTCGCGACGGCCGGGCTCGACTACACGCCGAGTGAAGGGGAGGGCTCCTTCTACGGGCCGAAGATCGACCTCCACATGGACGACTCGCTGGGCCGTAGTTGGCAGTTGGGGACGGTGCAGCTCGACCTGCAGATGCCGAAGCGGTTCGGGCTCACGTACCAGGGCGAGGACAACGCCGAGCACACCCCGGCGATGATCCACCGAGCGTTGCTCGGCTCGCTCGAGCGCTTCGTCGGGATCTACCTCGAACACACGGGAGGCGAGCTGCCGCTCTTCCTTGCCCCGGAGCAAGTGCGCGTCCTACCCGTGTCCGACGGCTTCCGCGCCGAAGCGGAGTCGCTGGCCGACGATCTCCGCGTGCACGGTTTCCGCGCTTCGGTCGACGAGCGCGACGAGACGCTCGGGCGCCGGATTCGCGACGCCGAACTGGCCAAGATCCCCTACGTCGTCGTGTGGGGCGAGCGGGAGTCGCTGGATTCGCTGGCAGTGCGGCGCCGCGGCGGCGACCAGATCACCGTGAGCTGGGAAACGCTTCTCGGAGAGCTGCAAGCGGCTGCTAAGGTGTGAACCCTGCAAGCAGGAGCACGTTTCCTCACCTCTCGAGCCGCCGGCTCCGCGGAGGTTCAACCGAATTGGGGAGTTGACGAGCTGCCTGTGTGCAGCTTTTCGTTTGTCTAGCAGGAGGATGCAACACAACTTGGTGAAGTTTCAGTGAGGCCCCGCCGCGGGGGGTTCGAGCCTCCGAGGCCAGTCCAGCCGCAGGTCCGGATCAACGAAGCGATCCGGGCGCCTCAGGTTCGGCTCGTCGATGCCGACGGCAGCCAGATCGGGGTCAAGACGCGCGACGAGGCCGTCGAGTACGCATACGGCAAGAATCTCGACCTCGTCGAGATCGCGCCGAACGCCGACCCGCCGGTGTGCCGGGTCATGGACTACGGCAAGTACCGATACGAGCAGGAGCAGAAGGCGAAGACGGCGCGCAAGCACCAGTCACAGATCCACGTCAAGGAAATCAAGATGCGGCCGAAGATCGGAAACCACGACTACGAGACGAAGAAGGGGCACGTCATGCGCTTCTTGAACTCGCGCGCGAAGGTGAAGGTGACGATCATGTTCCGGGGCCGCGAGCAGACACATCCCGAGCGCGGACGCGACCTCCTCATGCGGCTCGCCGAGGACGTGAAGGACCTCGGTCAAATCGAGTCGCCGCCGCTTCTCGACGGCCGCAACATGGTCATGGTCCTCGCGCCGAACAAGAATGTCACCCAGCAACCCGTGGCGCAGAGTGCCTAAGCAGAAGACGAACAAGGCAACGAAGAAGCGCTTCAAGGTGACGGCGAGCGGGCGCATCCTGCGCCGGCACGCAATGAAGAGCCACAACCTCGAGAAGAAGAGCGCCAAGCGCAAGCGCGCCTTCAAGCGCGATCACCCCGTCGAGGGCAAGGACGCGCGCGAGGTCCGCCGGCTGCTGGGAAGGTAGGGAGGAGAGAGGAATGCCGCGCATCAAGCGATCCGTTCACGCGCGCAAAAAACGCCGCAAGGTGCTCGAGGAGGCCAAGGGCTACGTCGGGCAGCCGCATGTCTCCTACCGGAAGGCAAAGGAGTCACTCATCCATGCCGACGTGCATGCGTACCGCGACCGCAAGAAGAAAAAGCGCGTGTTCCGCCGGCTCTGGATCATCCGGATCAATGCGGCTGCGCGGCAGGAGGGTCTCTCCTACAACCAGTTCGTCTCCGGACTCCGCAAGGCGAACATCGAGCTCGACCGCAAGGTGCTGGCGGATCTCGCCGTCAACGATCCCGCTGCCTTCTCGGCCATCGCAGCCGAGGCGAAGGCCGCATTGAATAGTCCGGCCTGAAACCTAGCCTGCGGCGTTTTCAGGCCGGAGAAGAGCCATTACCTCTGAATCCGTCGAAGAAGTCTTCCTTCGGATGGCGGACGACTTCGAGCGAGGCGGATCGAAGCTCTACGCGAATCTGGCCCGTTCGTTCGCAGACGATCCGGTCGTCGCGGACATCGTCGGCGAGCACAGGCCCAGCTGGGAGGTGCCGCTCCGGCTCTTCGGGGGCGTCCATTACCTCGAGCTCTCCGGCGTCGTTCAGTATCCGTGGGGGAAGCTGCGCGGCGTGCTCGAGGCGAACCGCGACTGGCTCACCCGCTTCGTCGCCGAGCATCCGGTGCAGACGAACGAGGTGCAGCGCTGCTGGGGCTTGCTACCTGCTTTCCTCACTGCGGCCGACGAGAGGCCAATCGATCTGGTCGAGTTGGGTCCGAGCGCGGGCCTGAACCTTTTCTGGGACCGCTACCGCTACCGCTACGGCGATCAGGAGTGGGGCGACTGGAGCGCGCCGCTCGAGCTATCGGGGGAGGCGGAGGGAGGGCCTCCGCCGGAGCTTCTCGAGACCCAGGTGGAAATCCGCGTTCGGACGGGCATCGATCGGCGCCCCATCGACGTGACCACCGACCACGGCGCACGCCTCCTCGAGGCGTTCGTCTGGGCCGACCAGACGGCGCGGCTGGAGCGTGTCCGCCGTGCGATCGAGATCGTGCGGACCGAGCCTCCGCGGCTCATGGGGGGCGATTTCGTCGAGGTTCTGCCCGGGCTTCTCGCCGAACGCGATCTCGACGTGCTCACCGTCGTCTTCCACTCGGCGTCCACGGTCTATCTGCGCGGCGAAGATCGGACGGTCCTCGGCGAGACGCTGGGGCAGGAAGGGGAGCGGGGGTCGCTCGCGCACGTGTCGTACGAGTTCGCCGGGGACGAAGCGAGCTACGAGACGTTCGCGCTGGACGTGCAGACCTGGCCGGGCGAGCGAAAAAGGCTTGCGCGCCTCGACGGCCATGCGAACCGGATGGAATGGGCGGCGTGATCACGTCCGCTGCGAACCCGCGGCTGAAGCTCGTCCGCAAGCTCGCCTCGCGGCGGCAACGCGACAAGCTCGGTCTCTTCGTTTGCGAGGGCGAGGACCTCGTGGCGGCAGGGCTCGAGGCGGGTCTCGACCCGGTCGAGGCGCTGTTGGACGCCGAGCGTCCCGTGCTCGCCGACCGGATCCCGCGCGGCGAGATGGTCGTGCCCGCGCTGCTCGCGGAGCTCTCGACGCTCGCTCATCCGCCGCGCGTCATAGCGGTCTTCCGGCGGGCCGACCTCGAGCGCGGCACCGATGCCCTTACGGGCCTCGCCCTCTGGCGCGTGGCCGACCCCGGTAACGTCGGGACGCTCGTGCGCACCGCGGATGCGCTCGGCCCGGCGTTTGTGGCCCTCTCACCAGGCTGCGCCGACGCGACCTCACCGAAGGCGCTACGCGCCGCGATGGGCTCGGTGTTCCGTGTCCCGTTCACGGCGTTCGAAGACGCGCCTCACCCGACAGTCGGGCTGGTGGCGCACGGCGGGCGACCGCTGACCGAGCTCGACCTGCCCGATCGCGTCACGTTCGTGCTCGGCGCCGAGCGAGAGGGCCTTCCGGACGGCGTCGCCGCTTCGTGCGACGAGCTCGCCTCGATTCCGCTCGCGGAAGGCGCGGAGTCGCTGAACGTGGCGGCGGCCGGTGCGATCGCGCTCTACGAGAGGTGGCGCCGAGGGTTGTGACGGTCGGCGCGGAGGCGCGGCGTCACGTCGATGACGCGCCTCGGCGGCGGCGCCTGGATGTCCGCTTCGACGCCGAAGTCGTAGTACTCCTCGCTGACCGACATCTTCACGTACTCGCCGTCAGGCAGTTTGTACTCGAGCACCATCGCGAGCCGGCGAACGACGCCGTCGCGGTCGACCCAGATATCAACGGGATACGTCTTGATTCCCATCAGGCGAAGGAACTTCGTCATCGCCTTCTGCTGGTCTCGTGGGGCCTGCTCGACGATCGTTTCCGCCTTGACGATCGTGGAGTAATGCGTGGTTACGTCGCGCTGAACGAGATCGGAGCCGACCCTCCTGACGCCCACGGCGGACTTCAAGTAGGCGAGCATGAGGCCCGGATCGCTCTGCTTCGTCTCCTTCATCCGGTCGAGATCGAGCCCGTAGGCCTTGCCCATCTCGACGATGTCGGCTTTCAGCCAACTCTTACCCGGCGGCATCACCCGCTTCAGGAACGGAAATCTCATGTAGAGGACGAGGCCATCGTGTCCGTCGAGGATCAGATCTGCGCTCGGCGCGCGGCCGAACCGCGCCTTGATGAACTCCTGAACGGCGTCCGGGAACCTGTAAACCGCCGTCATCTTCGAGGAATCGGTTCCCCAGTCGGTGACCCCGTGTCCCTTGAACTCGTAGCGCTGGGCGTGGTCGTGGTTGAAGGTGACCGAGCCCTTGAAGGAAACCCGGGCCGTACCCACGCCCTCCGTCGTGAACGCGGCCTTCTCGACGGTGGCCAGCGAGACGCTTTCTTTGCTGCTCCCACCGCAGCCGGTCGCGAGCGTGAGCGCGCAGAGCACGCCGACACCCCACACCAATCTCATGCCCTGACTATCGGGCGCCCATGATGGGGGCGAAACACCCTTTCGGGCTACGGGACTTGCGCCCTCAGGTTAAGCAGGCCGGCGAGCGATCCAGACCGTGTCCTCGCCGCCTGAGTACGGACGCATATCGAACCAGCCGTAGCAGGCGACGACGTCGAAGCCGGCCAATTCCAGGAGACGGCGCCACTCGGCCGGTGAGCGCCAGGTGAGGCGCATGATGGTCTCGCCGGTCTCGCCCCGAACCGTGAGCCGGAGCACGCGTCGCTCGAGGTCCCAGTCGGCCTTTTCCCAGATCCCGGGTTCGCGCTCGAGCCAGCGGCCGTTCGTCTCCTGCACGTCGTCCAGGCTCGGCGCGAAGACGTCGAAGACGAAGCGTCCCGCGGGGAGGAGTATCCCGTAGACAGCCGCGAGAGCCTGGAGACGCTCCTCGTCGGATTCGAGGTGCAGGAGGGCGCGGAACGGGCACGTGACGAGCCGCACGCGTTCCGTCACCGGCGGCCGGCGCAGGTCGCCGAGACGAAGGTCGAGGAGGGCAGAGACACCGGCCTCCTCGGCGCGCTCCCGGCACACGCCGAGCATCCCCTCCGAATCGTCCACACCGATGACGCGCACGCCGGCCTGGGCTGTCGGGACGGCGACACGGCCCGTGCCCACTCCCAGCTCCACAACCGGCCCTCCGGCCTTGCGTGCCTCGCCGACGTAGAAGTCCACGTCCTCGGTGACGCTCCGGCTCCAGGGATCGTAGAGGGCGGCAATCGCGTCGTAAGAGCTCACCTCAGTGGCCCACCCGGCAGCGTGGGAGCGGCCTCTGAGCGGCTGCAAAGCCTCGCCAGGCGGCGTCCTCGGTCGCCCGAGTACTTACAGTCAGTACGCGGGCTCCCTGCGTCCTTGCCTGCCTGGCTTTTCGCGCGCCAGAGGCTCGTCCACGCCACCGGGAGGGCCACAAGCACGATGATACGCTCCGGCCATGGACGCTCAAGCGCTCGAAAACGAGGCGCAAAGCGCGATTTCGAGTGCAAAGACGCTCGAGGAGCTGGATGACGCGCGCGTTCGTTTTCTCGGCCGCAAAAGCGAGCTCAAGCAGGCTCTCCGCGAGGTGCGCGACGCCGAGACGGGCCGCGTCCTCAACGCGGTAAGGGACAGGCTCGAGCAGGGCGTTGCCGAGCGCGAGGCGGCCCTACGTGAGTCCAAGCTCGAGCGTCGCCTGAGCGAAGAGCGCGTCGATGTCACGTTGCCTGGAGAGGCAACGAGTCGAGGACACCTCAATCTGATCACGCAGATCCGCCGCGAAGTGGAGGACGTCTTCCTGGGCCTGGGTTATACGGTCGTGGACGGCGACGAGGTCGAGGACACCTGGCACCTCTTCGACGCGCTCAACATGCCTCCCGGCCACGTCACGCGTTCACCGCTCCATACGCTCTTCGTCAACGGGGACGTCGTTCTCCGCACGGAGACGTCCCCGTCGCAGATCCGCGTAATGGAAGCACAGGAGCCGCCCGTCTACATGGTCTCGCTCGGGCGCTGCTACCGCCGGGATACGCCCGATGCCACGCACAGCCCGATCTTCCACCAGGTCGAGGGCCTCGCCGTCGACGAGGGCATCACCGTCGCCGATCTCAAGGGAACGATCCTCCACCTGGCGCGAGCCCTCTTCGGCGAGGAGCGGCGCGTACGCTTCATGACCGACTTCTTCCCGTTCACCGAGCCGTCCCTCGGCGCCGCGGTCTCCTGCTTCCTCTGCGACGGGCGCGGCTGCTCCGTCTGCAAGGAGACCGGGTGGATCGAGATGGGGGGATCGGGGATGGTCGATCCGAACGTCCTCCAGAACGTCGGCTACGACCCCGAGAAGGTTTCCGGCTTCGCCTTCGGGCTCGGCCTGGAGCGGATCGCCATGCTCCGCCACGGCGTGCCAGACATCCGCATGTTCTGGGAGAACGACCTCCGCTTCCTCCGCCAGTTTTGAGCGATGCTGGTTCCTCTTAGCTGGCTCCGCGACTACGTCGCCCTCGACGTCCCGGTCGAGGAGCTCGCCGACCGCGTCAATATCTCCGTTGCGGAGGTCGAGCGGATCATTCGCCGCGGAGTCCCCGATCAAGACGGGAACCTCGGTCTTTACCGCGTCGGCCGCGTCCTCGAGGCGGGTCAGCATCCGAACGCCGATCGCCTGCAGCTCTGCAGGGTGGACGTGGGGGAGGGCGAGCCGCGTCAGATCGTGTGCGGCGCCTGGAACTTCGGCGAGGGCGCCACCGTCGCGGTCGCGCTGCCCGGCGCCGTTCTCCCGGATGGAAGGCGGCTCGAGCGGGCCAAGCTGCGCGGAACGGTTTCCGACGGGATGATCCTCTCGGAGCGCGAGCTCGAGCTCGGCACCGACCACACCGGCATCCTCGTCCTCGCCGAGCCGTGGGATCCCGGGACGCCGCTGGCGGACGTCTTGCCGCTCGGGGACGTCGTTCTCGAACTGGAGACGACGCCGAACCGCCCGGATCTTCTGGCGGTCTACGGGGTCGCCCGTGAAGTCTCGGCTCTGTACGACAGTGAGCTCTCGCCGGTGCCTGGGACCGAGCCCGAGCGCGCCGGAGACGAGCCCGTCAACGTCAGCATCGAAGACTACGAAGGGTGCCCGCGCTATATCGGCCGCCTGTTCCGCAACGTCCGCGTAGCCTCGTCTCCGCCGTGGCTCAAGGCCCGGCTTGTGGCCGCCGGCCTGCGGCCGATCTCCAACGTCGTGGATGTGACCAACTACGTGATGCACTCGCTCGGAAACCCGCTCCACGTCTTCGACTTCGACACGCTCGGGGGCGGAAGGATCGTTGTCCGTCGGGCTCGCAAGGGCGAGGAGTTCACGACTCTCGACGGGACGAGGCGCGAGCTCGATCCGGCCGATCTCGTCATCGCCGACGCCGAGCACGCGATCGCGTTCGCAGGGATCATGGGCGGGCGCGACACCGAGGTGCGCGAGAGCACGACCAACGTCCTCCTCGAGGCGGCCAACTTCGAGCCGGTCGGGATCCTGCACAGCTCGGAGCGCCACGCCTTGAGGACGGAGGGGTCGAACCGCTGGGAAAAGGGCGTCGACCCGTACCTGGCCGAGCAGGCGGCGACGTACGCGACGGAGCTCGTCGTCGAGCTCTCGGCAGCGACCTGGGTCGGCGACGTAGACGTCAAACGCGATCTGCCTGAGCCTCCCATCGTCCATTTCCGACCGGCGCGCGCGAGTGCCTTGGCCGGGCTGGAGCTCGAGCCGAAGGGTCAGCTCGCCACCTTGCGGCGGCTAGGCTTCGAGGGCGGCGGCAACGGCTCGATCACGGTTCCCACCTGGCGTGCCCGCGACGTCACGCGGGAACCGGATCTCGTCGAGGAAGTCGTCCGCTTCCACCTCTCCGAGGTTCCGTTCACACTCGCGCGCGGTGCTGCAGCGCGGCTCACGCGCGAGCAGAAGCTGCGTCGCGTGGTCGAGGACGTCCTCGTCGGCTGCGGTTTGTCCGAGGCCTACACGTCCAGCCTCGTTGCCGACGATCCGGCTCCCGATGCGATCCGCCTGCCGGTACCGCTTTCGGCCGAGCAAGCGGTCCTGCGGACGACGCTTCTGAGCGGTTTGGTGGACTCGGGGCGCCACAACGTGGACGTTGGCAACGAGGGCATTGCGCTCTTCGAGCTCGCCCGTGTCTATCTTTCGTCGGGCGAGGTGCGGCCCGACGAGCACTGGCATGTCGGCGGCATCGTGGCGGGCGGGTTCTTCCGGGCCAAGGGGGTCGTCGAAGCGCTTCACGGGGCGCTCCACGTCGACCTGCGGGTCGAGGTAGTGCAGCGCGACTCGTTGCATCCCGGGAAGGCCGCCCGGTGCGACGCCGGCTGGTTCGGTGAACTGCATCCGGCGATCCTCGAGGGAGCGTGGGGCGTCTTCGAGCTCGATCTACCCGCACTCTTCGCGGCCGTGCCGGACCGGCTCGTCTACGAGGACGTCATCACGTATCCCGCCGTTTATCAGGATCTCGCGTTCGTCGTCGACGAGCACGTGCCGGCGGGTCAGCTCGTCGAGACGGCGCAGGAGGCCGCGGGGCGCGAGCTTCGCGAGATGCGCGTGTTCGATGTGTACCGCGGGGATCAAATCGCCGCAGGCAAGAAGTCGATTGCGTTCCGCGTGGCCTTCCAGTCCCCGGAACGCACGCTCTCGGACGAGGACGCGCGGGCGCTGCGCGAGCGCATCGTCTCTGCCCTGGCCGACCGGTTCGGCGCCGAGCTGCGCGCTTAATAGCGCCGGCGTCCGCCCAGGAAGCGGCGCAAGCGGGTCATGAAGCCGTCCGGGACCTGCCAGCGCTCGGCGATGGGCTCCCGGTAATCCGCCAGCGCCTCGGCCTGCGCGGCGGTGAGGTTCGCCTCGACGCGGTCGGGCCAAATTCCCGTCACGCGCTCCGCGGGAAGGAAGCGGTTGGCGCCCAGCCTGCTGACCGAGACGACCAGTCCGGAGAAGATGTCCGCCTCGGCGTCCCCCGCGATCTCCTCGACCTTGCCGATCTCCTCGTTCCCGGTCCCGTAGACGTGCGCGCCGCGCTCGATGGCGGTCCAGGCAACCTCCGGTTCACTCAAACCGAGCGCCCCCCGACGCGCCAGACGGGCCCCTGCGTGGCGACGTGGCTCGTGGCGGAGAGCGCTCGCAGGAAGCGAACGCGCCCCGTGATGCGCTCCTCATCGAGGCGCTCGAGGCAACGGCGCGTCATGCCGTAGGCCGCCCCGTATCCCGAGCGGCGAGCGACGCGAAAGCGAAGCGTCGTCGCCCCGCCGTAGTGAGCGGGATTCACGGGCGCGAGCAGAAGCGCCCCGCGCTGGAGGAAATCCGACGAATCGAGCTCGACCTCCGCATACAGGTCTGACCAGTCCGCGGGGAGACGCTTCGCGAGTTCGTCCCACTGGGCGGTGAGCGGACGCGCTCGCTCGGGGCGGGCTGCGGTGGGTCTCTCGGGGCGCTCCTCCGCTCCGACCAGGTCGAGGCGACCGCGGATCCCCTCCCGGTCGAGCCGGTCCAGCACGCGCGCAGCCGGCGTTCCGCGCCGGACGTGCAGCCGGAACGCGTTGCCCGAGCGGCCAGGCGTCAACGGCGTGAGGAGCAGCGCTGCCTGATTGACGCGCTCGTCCTCCGAGACCGTCAGCGTCGCATCCACAGCCGTCCAGTCGGCGGGCAATCCGACCTCGATCTCGCGCCATTGCTCGGCCAGGTTCATCGGGCGCAAGTCTATTGGCCGCTGGGTACGCTGTCGGCGCGTGGCCAGGCTGGAGGAAAGGGAACAGGTAGCGGGCACCGAGCGCTTGAAAGATTTCCTGCGCGAGATGCTGCTCATCCGCCGATTCGAGGAGAAGGTGGAGGAGCGCTTCCGTGCGGGCGAGTTGCCGGGATTCCTCCATGTCGCCATCGGCCAGGAAGCCGTGGCGGTGGGCGTCTGTCGCGCGCTCGACGAGAGCGACGTCATCGCGTCCACCCACCGGGCGCACGGGCACACCCTTGCCAAGGGAACGCATCCGAACGAGGTGATGGCCGAGCTCTACGGCAAGGCCGAGGGCTGTAGCCACGGCTACGGCGGCTCGATGCACCTGTACGACCTCGAGCGCGGCAACCTCGGCGCGAACGCGGTCGTCGGCGGGGGCCTGCCGGCGATCGTCGGCGCGGCGCTTGCCTTCAAGATGCGCAGAGAGCCGCGCGTCGCGGTCGCGTTCTTCGGCGACGGGGCGACGAACATCGGCACGTTCCACGAGTCGCTCAACCTCGCGCAGCTTTGGAAGGTGCCGGCCGTCTTCGTCTGCGAAAACAATCACTACGCCGAATCCACGCCCGCCAAGCAGCAGCTCCCGATCGAGGATCTGACGAAGCGCGCGGAGGCGTACGGAATGACCGCGATGAAGGTTGACGGTCAAGACGTCGAGGCCGTCTACAAGACGACGCAGAAAGCGCTCAAGCACGCACGCGACGGCGAGGGGCCCGTCTTCCTCCTCGCCGAGACCTATCGCCTCACGGGCCACTACGTGGGCGACCCGCAGGTGTACCGCCCGAGGGAGGAGGTGCGCGAGGTGCGCCAGACGCAGGATCCGATCACGAAGCTGCGGGAGAAGCTCGACCTTTCCGAGGAGGAATGGAACGAGCTCGACGCCGAGGCGACGAAGCTGGCCGAGGATTCCGTCGAGTTCGCGAAGAGCGGCACCGATCCGAAGCCGGAAGACGCCCTTAAAAACGTTTATGCCTGAGATCAGCTACCGCGAGGCCGTCCGCGACGCGATGAGCGAGGCCATGCGGCGCGACGAGGACGTTTTCATCATGGGCGAGGACATCGCCGAGATGGGCGGCTCGATGGGCGTCACCCAGGGGATGCTCGACGAGTTCGGACCCGAGCGGGTTCGCAATACACCGATCTCCGAGATGGCGATCGTCGGCTCGGGCATCGGCGCCGCGATCATGGGCATGCGCCCGATCGTGGAGATCATGTACCAGGACTTCACCACGCTCGCCATGGAGCAGCTCGTGAGCCAGGCCGCCAAGCACCGCTACATGTCCGGCGGGCAGGTGAAGGTGCCGCTGACCGTGCGCACCCAAGGCGGCGCCGGCTGGTCGCCCGGAGCCCAGCACGCGCAGCAGCTCGAGGCGTGGTTCGTGCACGTGCCCGGGCTCAAGGTCGTCTTCCCGTCGACACCGGAGGACGTGCGCGGGCTCCTCTGGAGCTCGATCTACGACGACAACCCGGTCCTCTTCTTCGAGCACCGGACGCTCTACGGGCTCAAGGGCGACGTTCCCGACAAGATCGAGCCGATCGAGATCGGCAAGGCGCGCATCCACCGCGAGGGCGAGGACGTGACGGTCGTCGCCACGGGCCGGCTCGTCTACGAGGCGATCGCCGCTGCCGAGGAGGCCGAGAAGGACGATATTTCCGTCGAGGTCTACGACCCGCGCACGCTCCAGCCGCTCGACGAGGAAGCGTTGATCGCATCGGTGAAGAAGACGAACCGCTGCGTGGTCGCCCACGAGGCGGTCACCCGCATGGGCTGGGGCGCGGAGGTAGCGGCGCTCGTGCAGGAGAAGGCGTTCGACTACCTCGACGCGCCGATCGAACGCGTCGGTGCCAGGTTCGCGCCGCTGCCGTTCGCTCCCGTGATGGAGGAATACGTCATCCCGCATTCGCAGGACGTACTCGAAGCGATCAAGCGCACCCTAGGCAAAGAGTGAGCAGCCAGGTCACGCTTCCTCGCCTAGGTCAGGGCATGGAGTCCGGCACCATCGTCCGCTGGCTCAAGTCGGAGGGTGACGCGGTCGAGAAGGGCGAGCCGCTCTATGAGCTCGACACGGAGAAGGTCACACAGGAGGTCGAGGCAGACTCGAGCGGCGTCCTCCTGAAGATCCTCGCCGAGGAGGGACAGGAGATCGACGTGGGGAAACCCATCGCGGTCATCGGCGAAGAGGGGGAGGAGGTGGCCGAGCCCGAGGCTGAGGGAGAGGAGCCGGCGAAGGTCGCCAAGCCCGAGGCCGAGGCCGAGGAGCCGACCGAGGTCACGGAGGAGGAGGAACAGGAGGAAGGCGAGCCGGCCCCGAAGCGCGAGGAGGAGCGCGAACGCGGCCGCGAAGCCGGGCCGGAAGGGCCCGCCGAACCGGAGCAGCAGGTGGATGGTGGGCGCCTGAAGGCCTCGCCGCTCGCGCGGCGGATCGCCAGGGAGCGGGGGATCGACCTCGCGCAGCTCCGGGGCACCGGGCCTGAGGGCCGCATCGTCGCCGAGGACGTCGAGCGCGCCGAGGCCGCGCCTGCCCGGGCGGCGGAGGCGCCTGCGGCGCCTGGCGAAGTGGAGACCGTGAAGCTCAACCAGATGCGGAAGACGATCGCGCGCCGCATGACCGAGGCGTGGGCAGCGCCCGCCTTCCAGATCTCCATGTCGGCGGACATGACGGCGTCGATCCGCCTCCGCGAGGCGCTCCTGGCGCGGGTCGAGGAGGGCGGCGTGCGGCCGACGTACTCCGACGTTCTCACGAAGGTCGTGGCGCTCGCGCTCATGCGCCATCGCGACATGAACGCGCATTTCGCCGGAGACGAGGTCCTGCTCTTCCCGACGGCGAACATCGGCATCGCCGTGGCCATCCCGCACGGGCTCGTCGTGCCCGTGATTGCCTCGTGCGAGACGAAGACCATTCCCGAGATCGCCGCGGCGCGGGCCGACATTGTCAGTCGTACCCGGGAGGGCAAGCTAAAAGCGGAGGACCTCGAGAACGGGACGTTTACGATCTCGAACCTCGGCATGTACGGCGTCGAGCGCTTCATCGCCGTCCTCAACCCGCCGCAGGCGGGAATCCTGGCCGTCGGAGCGATCGAGGAGCGCCCGGTGGTCGTGGACGGCGAGCTCGAGATCCAGCCGCGCATGGACCTGACGCTGACGGTCGACCACCGCTCCGTCGACGGCGCGACCGCCTCCGAGTTCCTGCGCACGGTCACGTTCTTCCTCGAAGAGCCGGGGTTGGCGCTCTGAGATGAAGATCTGGTACCGCGTCAGCGACCTCGACGCGGCACGCGCCTTCTACACGCAGCAGCTCGGTTTCGAGGAGTTGTACGTCGACGAGGAGGACCGGTGGATCCGGCTCGAGCGCGACGGCGTCGAGATCGCGATCTCGGACGACGAGTTCGAAGGGCGCGGGGACACGGACGACGAGATCGTCGCCACGATCGAGGTGGCGGACATCAAGGCCGAGGCCGAGCGGCTGCGCGAGGCGGGCGTGAACGTCGGCGTGGTAGTCGAGATTCCGGGGACGATCCGCCTCCTCGACGTCTTCGACCCCGACGGAAATCGCCTGCAACTGACTGAAGACATCTAGACGGGTCTCACTCGTTCAAGGGATCGCCCGCGGGCTGCTTTTTGCCGTTCTTCCCGGCTGACCGGATTAACCCCGGGTCACGGGAAGGGCGGCCAGGAGCCGCCCTCCCGGCTTTAAGCGCCCAAACAAGCCTCGCTGGGTAGGATCGCTGTGACAAGCGAACCAAGCGAAAGGGCCAGGAAATGGAATGTGACGTCGCCGTTCTCGGCGGCGGTCCGGGCGGTTACACGGCGGCGATCCGCGCCGCCCAGCTCGGGGCAAAGACCGTCTGCATCGAGCGCGAATCGGAGCTCGGGGGCACGTGCCTGCGGATCGGATGCATCCCGACGAAGGCCTGGGTGCAAACCGCTTACGCGCTCAAGGAGGCCGAAGAGACATTCGCCAAGCTCGGGGTAAAGGTCGGCGAGCCGGAGCTCGACTTCGCAGCCTCGAACGAGTGGAAGGCGGGCGTCGTCAAGCAACTCACGTCCGGGGTTGCGAGCCTCTTTAAGGCGAACGGCGTCGAGTGGGTGAAGGGATCGGGACGCTTCAAGGACGCCAACACGATCGCCGTCGAGAGCGAGGAGGACGTGACCTTCAAGCAGGCGATCATCGCCACCGGCTCGTACCCATTGCGACCGCCAATCGAGGGCATCGATTCCGACCGCTGCGTCGACTCGACGGGCCTCCTCTCGCAGACCGAGGTGCCCAAACGGCTCCTCGTCCT
Organism: Gaiellaceae bacterium; assembly: GCA_035639875.1. Classification (GTDB taxonomy): domain Bacteria; phylum Actinomycetota; class Thermoleophilia; order Gaiellales; family Gaiellaceae; genus JAIBJP01. The sequence continues at coordinate 15,268 of DASQXE010000087.1, forward strand.
CGGCGGAGGCATCATCGGATGCGAGTTCGCCTCGATCTTCAGGCGCTTTGGCAGCGAGGTGACGATCGTCGAGATGCTTCCTGCGCTCATCCCGCAGGAGGACGACGACGCGTCCAAGGAGCTCGCCAAGCAGTTCAAGAAGCGGGGCATCGAGGTCAACCTCGAGACCCAGTGCGACAAGATCGAGGAGCGCGACGGGGGGCTCGTCGTTCACTACGGCGGCCAGCAGAAGGAATGCGACCTCATGCTCGTCGCAACCGGCCGCGGTCCGCTCGTCGACAACCTCGGCCTCGAGGAGATCGGCGTCGATTTCGACCAGAAGAAGGGCATCGCCGCCGACGAACACCGCCGCACGACAGTCGGCCATATCTACGCCGTCGGTGACTGCGCCGGCTACTGGCAGCTCGCCCACACCGCTTTCCGCGAGGGCGAGGTCGCCGCGGAGAACGCGGTCGGTCACGACGCCCTCGTCGACAACCGGGGAGTTCCGCGCCCGATCTACACGGATCCCGAGATCGCAGCGGTCGGTCTGACCGAGGGCGAGGCCCGCGAGCAGTACGGCGATGACGTCGTCACAGGCACGTTCCCGTTCGCGGCGATCGGACGCGCGCTCATGCAGAACGAGACGACGGGTTGGGTGAAGTCCATCCACGAGTCGCGCTACGGGGAGCTGCTCGGCATCGTGATGGTGGGGCCGCACGTCACCGACCTGATCGAGGCAGGCGTCGTCGCGCTCGACGCCGAGGCAACCGTGGAGACAGTCGCCGACGGCATGGCCGCGCATCCCACGCTCTCGGAGGCGGTGAAGGAGGCGGGGCTGGTCGCGCTCGGACGCGCGATCCACATTCCCAACAAGAAGCCCGCTGTCGCCAAGGCTTAGACTGGAGGACGATGTTCAGCAAGAAGAACGCATTCATCGGCTGGCTCGTGTTGACGATCGGGAAGCCGATCGCGAAGCGGAAGGCGCGCCAGGCCGTGTCGGGCAAGCGCGGAGGAGCTCTGGCTGCGAGCGTCGCCGGAGTGGGAGCCGCCGTCGGCGGTCTCATGTTCTGGCGGAAGCGCCGCGGCGGGCACCAGACGCCCAGCACCTGACTTCTGAACGCTGACGTAGTCGTCGTCGGCGCCGGCCTCGCCGGCTGCGCCGCCGCGCGCTTCCATGCCGAAGCGGGCGCCTCCGTCCTTCTCGTCGACTCGGCCGGGATCGGGGCGGGCGCCTCCGGCCGAAACGGCGGTTTCCTCTTTCCGCAGCCCGCCCCCTGGGTCAACGAGCTCCTCGCGGAGTCCCTCGAGATCTATCGCGAGCTGGACGAGGGGCGCGTGCCGTTCGAGCTCAAGCCGTGGCCGATGCTCCTCCTCGCCGTCGAGGAAGCCGAGCTGGAGCATGCGCGCGCGTATGCGGCTGCGGTCGGGGGAGAGGAGTTCGACCTGCGCGCCGATCCGTGGTTCGCCGACGACCTGGCCGGCGCATATGTGGTCGAGGGCGGCTGGACCCTGGATCCGATGTCTGCGACGACTGCAATGGCGGAAGCGGCTCGAACGGCGGGTATCGAGCTCCGGCTCGGCTGTGAGGCGAAGCGCGTCCTCGTCGAGCGCGATCACGTCACGGGTGTGGCCACGGACGACGGCGTCGTGGGCTGTGGGCGGGTCGTGGTGGCGACCGGACCGCGGCTCCGCTTTCTCTTGCGCACGGCGGGCGTCGACTTGCCCGTGAGCGCCTCGCGCGGCTGGCTACTGGAGACCGAACGGGTCGACCCGCCGCCGAGGTTCGCGATCGAGCAGGCGCTCTGGCCCGCGCAGGATGCGATGGCCGACGTGATCGGGTCGCGAACCCTCGCAGAGATCGCACGCGAGCCAGAGGAGGAGGGAATGGTCTCACTCCTCCTCGGGGGTCGCCCCGCAGGACATTGCCTGATCGGCACGTCTTTGCGCCGTTCGCTGCTCGAGGAGCCGGAGGAAGTGGAGACAGTGCGGCGCCTTGCCGAGCGCGCCGTCCGAGTCTCGCCGGTGCTGCGCGACGTTCCCGTCGTCGCGTCCTGGTCCGGCCGCCGCGCCCATACGCCTGACGGTCTCCCGGTCGTCGGCGCCGTCCCCGGCGTGGAAGGGCTCGACGTGACGGGCGGTTTTTCATCCATCGGGATGGTCACGATCCCGGGCGCCTGCCGTCGGCTCGTCCGCGGCGGCGCGGAGGACTTCGACCCCGGCCGGTTCGCATGATCCGAGACTTCCAAGACCGGGATGCGGAAGGAATCGCGCACATCGTCCACCTGGACGACCCGCCGCAGGCTCTCACGTCTGCGGGCATCCGCCACTGGGTAAACGCCCAGCCCGAGCGCGCCCGCGCAAGAGTCTGGGTCGCGGAGGAGGATGACAAGATCGTGGGCTGGGCCGAAGGCCGACTCCGCTGGAGCACCTCGACCGAAGGCCTCGCCGACGTGTGGGCATACGTCGCGCCCGCCGCTCGAAGAGCAGGGATCGGCGGAACGCTCCTCGACCGTGCGATGAGCTACCTCGACAGCATCGGGGCGCGGGTGCTGGAGACGTGGAGCTACACGGCCGACGGCGCGGCGCTCCTTACCTCTCGGGGATTTCGGGGCACGGGCACCGAGCGTATGTCCATGCTCGACCTCGCGGCCGCGGACACCTCCGGGCTCGACGCTCTTGCGGCGGAGAAGGCGGCTGAGGGCTTCGACCTGGTTCCGCTCGAGGCCGTATTCGACCGTGCGAGCGACCTGCATGCCGTCTACTCGGCGGTCTCGGCGGACGTGCCGGAGTACTTTCCCGAGGACGACATCCGGCTCGAGGAGTGGCGGCAGGAGACGCTCGAACATCCGCAGCTGACGCGGCAGGGGAGCTACGTCGTGTGCGCGGCAGACCGGCCCGCCGCTTTGGCGTTCCTCGAGGTCGACGAGCCGGCGCGGCTCGGGGCGAATGAGCTCACCGGCACCTTGCCCGAGTTTCGCCGCCGCGGCCTTGCGCGGCTTGCCAAGCTTGCGTCCATCCGCTGGGCCGCCGACCAGGGCCTCGCCGCGATCTATACGGGAAACGCAGAGAAGAACGCCGGCATCCTGCGGCTGAACGAGAGTCTCGGCTACCGGCTCGTGACGACCGAGACTCATTACGTCCGGAAGACACTAAGCTAGCCGCATGGATCCCCTCACCGACCCGATCGAAGGCGCCGAGCACCGCGAGGTCGGCGGCGCGGTCGTCGACGTCGCGAAGGCGGGAAACGGGCGCGTGAAACGGGCCGTCTACCCGCCCGGCTTTCGTTGGTCGACGCACATGCGCCCGAACGTGGAGACCGATCTTTGCATGCACGCCCATGTCGGTTTCCTCGCCCGCGGCCACATCGAAGGCGAATACGCGGACGGTTGCCGGTTCGAATACGAGGCTCCACAAATCG
>DASQXE010000088.1:0-3283 GCA_035639875.1 Gaiellaceae bacterium
GATTTCGAGTCTCGACGAGCTGCGTCGCATCAAGGTCTCCAGGCATACCGGTTACAACTTCTTCGCCATGCGCGAGGACTCGCGCTTCCTGAGGCTGTAGCTACGCATCCTGGCTCCTCGACGCCCCAGGCCGCTGCCGCCCGCCGCGTGGCGGGTCGTGGCAGCGGCACGGAGTTCTCCGCAGAACCCCTGTCTCGGCTCCCGTCGGGGAGAGGGAGAGGCGAGCCGAGAACACGGCAGCCTCGCAAACCGCGCGCAAAATCGCAACTTCGCGTTCGAATGCCGGGCCGCCGCTACGGCATCGAAGTCTCGGCGCCTGCGACCTCGCCGAACTCGCGGGTCGCGCAGGAAGGGCAGAAGACGGCCACCCCGCGTGGCTCGCGCGTGAGGTAGGCACGCCAGCCTCGCTCGCCTCGATCTGGGCTTCCGCACTCGTCGCAGCGCAAGGGCGGCTTCGGCCTCTTCGCACCTTCGGCGTCCGACATTCCGACGATACGACTTCGCACAGCCGCTGAACTTGCGCGCGTCCGCGGGCTACGAGCGGAGATGTCTGTGTCTCAGAAGCTCCCTGCTCGCGAGGAGGAGGAACTCGCTGTTCGTGCGGGCGTAGCGCGACGTCAGCCTCCTCGGCTCCGAGAGGAGCCGGTGGAGCCATTCGAGTCCTGCCTGCTGCACCCAGGGCGGGGCGCGCCGTTTCGTCCCGGCGTGGAAGTCGAACGCCGCTCCGACTCCTCCGACGAGCGCCGGGGCCAGCTCGTGGGCATACCTCAGCATCCAGAGCTCCTGCTTGGGGCAGCCGAGCGACAGCCACACGATATGCGGGCTCGCTCGCCGGACGTCGGCGATCGCCGCCTCCGTGCCGCTGAAGTCGTCCGCCTCGAAGAACGGCAGCGACCGCCAGCCGGCGATCTCCGCCCCAGGGAACCTTTGAGCGAGGCTCTCTTCGAGCCGACGAAGGAGATCTTCCGTCGAGCCGAGGAGGAAGTGCCGGACGCCGACGCCACGCCCGTCCTCGACCACGCGCGCCATGAGATCCGGACCCGCGACGCGCGCCGCCGAGCGGTGACCGAGGCGACGCTGGAGCCACGCGATCGGCCAGCCGTCGGGAAACGCCAGCGTTGCGCCTGCAAGCGCGCGGCGGACCTCCTCGTCGTGGCGCGCCACGACGAACAGGTGCACGTTGCAGAGACAGATGTAGCCGCCGGCTCCGGCGAGCGCGCGTTCGACGACCCACTTCGCGCCAGAGGCGAGGTCGCCGACGAAGATGGGGGCGCCGATGACGTCGGCGGTTGCCGGGCGCATGGCCACTAGCAGCGGCGGGTCGCTGCGCCGTCGACGTCCTGGCCTGCCGCCCGCCAGCTGGCGAACGGCATCTCGCCGTATCCCGGGCTCGTCGGCCGCATCCAGATGAAGTAGGAGTGCTTGCCGCAGCCGAGGTGGTAGGTGTTGTTCCGGAAGCGATTGTTGCGGCTCGTGTAGTAGCTCGTGTCGCCGACGTACTGGATCAAGCCGCTGTGCCCCCTCGCCATCACGACGGTGTTGTCGTGGACGTCGACGTCTTGAAGCCGATGGGGACCCCGCACGGGGTCGGTCCCCCGGTCCTGCTGCGTCAAGCAGATCCCGTCTCCGTTTCCGGAGACGGTATTGGCGCTGACCTCGACGCGCGGTGACTCGGCGACGACGATGCCGCCCGCCTGACACCAACCCTGACGGACGGTGGCGTTTCGTCGCACCACGTTGTTCGCCACGGTCGCGTCGTACGAGATCTCGACCAGGATCCCCGCGTCGTCGTTCCGCTCGACGCGGTTGCGCGCGATCGTGATGTGGCTCTCGGAGCCGTCGGTCCAGAGCCCCGGGCCGCGGTTGTCGTGGACGTAGTTGCCGGTGACGGAGACGTTGCTCCCGTTCGCCCACTTCGCGCCTCCCGCCTCCCAGCAGGGGCACACGCGGGCGTAGTTGTTCCAGGCGATCTCGTTGCCGTCGACCGTCATCGGGCCGCTCCCGCCGAGGCCGGCCTGGCCGTTGTCGTGGACGTAGTTGTTCCGCATCCGTGTCGCGCCGTCTATGCCGGCTCCGTGGTTGAGCCGCGCCTCGACGCCCTCGACGAGCCAGCCACGTCCGCCGTGAATCGCGGCAGTCTGGAGGCTCGTCGCGAACTTCTCGACCGTGATCCCCTTGATCACGACGTCGTACGCCCCAACGCCGATCCCTTGCCAGGCGAACTTCGTCACTGCGACCTCGACCTTGTGGTTCCTCGGATTCGAGCCGACGTAGATCCGGCGGCGGGCGTGGTCGAAGTAGAACGTTCCGGGCCCGAGTCGCCCGAGGCTCATGACACGCCTCAGGACGCGGTCGTCGTAGTAGACGTCGTTCGCGTCGCGGCACCCTGTGTAGGTCGAGGAGATGCACGTGCCGGAGCGCGTGACGTCGTTCTCTTCCTGCCCGTCGACGTACCAGATGTAGCGTCCGTACGACCGCCAGCCAACCAGAAGCTTCGAGCCGTTGATCACGGTCCTCGGCGCGCCGACGAATACGTCGCCCGTTTTCGGGACGATCGGTCCGGCGAGACGGTAGACGCCGCCTTGAAGGCAGAAGGTCGTTTTCGCCCGATGGACGTCGATCGCGTGCTGGATCGTGCTGGCACCGGGGCGGACCTTCACGCCGCGGCAGCGGAACTTCGGCCGCACCCACCGCTCGGCTCGCCTCGGCCCGAGACCCGGCCCGTGCCTTGTCGCTGCCGAGGTCGGCGCCGGCTCACCGCGCTCTCGCGAACGCGCGCCCGAGATTCCCGTGGCGCCCACCGTCGTCGCAGCTGCGGCGCCTGCGAGCAGCGCGAGCACGAGCGTCGATGCACGTGTAGGCATCTCTCGACGGGGGTACGGGTCTCGATGCGTCTGCGTCCCAGATGACCGTGGATTTCGACCCGCAAACGTTCACCGGAGGCTTTGTGCGGCGCCCGATGAGCGCGAGCCATTCGACGCGCCGCTGCTGCCGCGAAACACAGGAGCAGTGAGGAGGACACATGTTGAAGGCGAGTCTTCTTCATATCGACGAGGAGCCGTTCGCAGACGCCTTCGCCCAGCGGTCGATCTTGGTCCAGCATTCGCTGGTCGAACATCCTCTCTTCACGATGGAGGCGATTGCCGAGCTCGCCGACCGGCTGCCATCCCATTCGGTGCGACGTGAGCACGGTCAGCTGCCGGTCGGCGAAGCGCACCGCTACGTTGATGTGGGTGAGGGGCCTCCGTCGGCCAGCGTTCTCGACGTCGAGCGAAACGGCTTC
>DASQXE010000089.1:0-2573 GCA_035639875.1 Gaiellaceae bacterium
ACGACCACGTGAACTGCTGGGCCGACACCTGCACGATCCGGTGCTGTTTCGGGATCTCCTCCATCTTCGTGAGGACGACGCCGCTGTAGACGGAGATGGCCGTGACGAGCGCGGCCGGCACGGCCGTCCACACCACCTCGAGGCCCGTGTGGCCGTGGATGGGGCTGCCGTCGTCGAGGTCGTCCGGCCCCGCGCGAAACTTCCAGACCGCATAGACGGAGACACCGGCGACGAGGGCGAAGATCGCCATGCAGATGATCGTCACGAACCAGTAGACGTCGTCGACCTTGTGCGCCTGCGTGGAGTCCGCGGGCGGCAGCCAGGGGATGAGCACGGCGACGAGGGCGAGGGCACCGCCGACCGCGACGCCCACGAGGACCATCTGGATGATCGAGCGTTTTCGCACTACAGGAGGCGGGTACCGAGCGGGAAAACCCTAACGCAACCGTATCCCGGTCGGGGTTTCGACCGTTGTAGCGGGGAACCCCAAGGAGGCAATGAAATATGGGCATCGGCGTAAGCATCTTCCTCATCGCCGTCGGGCTAATCCTGGCCCTTGCGGTCCACGCGAACACGAACGGGACGATCGATGTGGACACGATCGGCTGGATCCTCGTGATCGTCGGTGCGGTGGGTCTCTTGCTCTCGCTCATCTTCTGGTCGAGCGTCGGCAGCTGGGGCCCGTGGCGTCGCGATACCTACGTCCGCGACGATCCGTATTACGACAGGCGGGTCGGCCCCTAAAGCCAGAGTAAGACGGTTTTGCTGAGGGCGGCTTCGGCCGCCCTCTTTCTGTCCCCTGAAAAGATGCCGAGGCGATGACCGAGATCGTCGATTTCGGGGAGATCGTCCTCGTCGTCGCGGCAGGCGTCTCGCTCGCGCTGCTCTCGACGAAGGTAACGCAGCGCGTTCCGATTCCGGCTCCCGCGATCTTCTTCCTCGCCGCCGGGCTCGCCTCCGACGTCTTCACGTCCCTCGGCAACTACGTCTCCGTTCGTACGGTCGAGCGAATCGGCGTCGTCGCGCTGATCGTCATCCTCTTCGACGGCGGCATGAAAGTTGGCTGGCGGCGCGCCCGGCAAGTGGCAGCGCCCATCGCCTTGCTCGGGGTCGTCGGGACCTTCGCGACGGCCGGTCTGATGGCGGTGTTCGCGCATGCGTTTTTCGACTTCAACTGGACGCTCGCGTGGATCCTCGGAGCGGCCCTCGCCCCGACGGACCCGGCGGTGATGTTCTCGATCCTCGGAAACAGGGAGGTTGCGGGCCGCTCCGGCACGATCCTCGAGGGCGAGTCCGGCGGCAACGACCCGGTGGCCATCGCGCTCGTCGTCGGGACCCTCGAGTTCGCCACGCATGAGGGCTCCTCGGTCTGGGGCATCGTCCAGGAGGTCACCGTCGAAATGGCCGTCGGTCTCGCGATCGGCGTCGCCGGCGCGGCTGCCCTGCTCCAGCTGATGCGGCGCGTCTCGCTCCCGAGCGAGAGCCTCTACGCGGTCCGGACGCTCGTCGCCGCCGCAGTGATCTACGGCGCCGCGTCCCTAGTCCATGGCTCAGGATTCCTGGCCGTTTTCATCGCGGGGCTCCTCATCGGCGATGCCCGCGCGCCCTTCAAGCGAGAGATCGAGCGCTTCCAAGACGCGCTGGCGAGCCTGGCCGAGATCACGGTGTTCGCAGCCCTCGGCCTCACCTTTCACTTCGCCGACCTCACCAAGGAGCGGATCTGGTTGGACGGAATCTTGCTCGCCGTCCTTCTCGGTCTCATCGCGCGCCCGTTCGTCGTCTACACGTTGCTCGCCCCCATCCGAATGCGCTGGGCCGAGCGCACCTTCATCGCGTGGACGGGCCTCAAGGGAGCCGTGCCGATCCTGCTCTCGACGTTCGCGCTGGTCGCGGGGCTCGACGGCGGCCGTCGCATCTATCACATCGTCGTCGTGGTCGTGATCTTCTCGGTCGTCGTCCAGGGGAGCAGTGTCCTCTTCGCGGCTCGCCGCCTCGGAATTCCCATGAGGACACGGGAGCTCGAGCCCTATTCCCTCTACGTAGGTCTGCAGGAGGAGCCGGAGGGTGTCGTTCGCTACCGCGTCGCGCCGAAGACGCACGCGGCCAATCGTCGCGTGCGCGACCTGTCGATCGGCGACAGCACGTGGGTAAGCCTCATCGTCCGGGAGGGCGTCCCGATTCAGCCGCGCGGATCGTCGAAGATCCGAGTGGGCGACGAGGTCCTCGTGCTCACCGATCCGGCCGACGAGCCCGCCGTTCGCCGCGTGTTCGAGGGCTAGATCGTTACGACGAGCTTCGTCCCCGGGCCGGCAACCTGCCGTTCCCAGGCCTCGGAGATACTGTCGAGTGGATACGTGTCCGCAGGCAGACGGAGACGTCCGGCCGCGGCGTGGCCGACGATCTCGAGGTAACCGGCGCGGCGGATCTCGGTGGGAAGCTCTGGGTTCGAGTAGCCGAGGATCTCGAGCTGCTTCCCACGGACGAGCGCAGATGGGATCTCCGCCGTCGCGCCCGCGGACTGGCCGAGCTGCACGACTCGTGCCCGCTTCGCGGCGGCATCGAGCGCCGCGACG
>DASQXE010000090.1:0-12784 GCA_035639875.1 Gaiellaceae bacterium
GCCGCCAGGAACGAGCGAGGGGATCAAGCTGGTGGTCAAGGGTGGTGGCCCGAACTTCAACAAGCACGTCAGCGGCGCCAACCTCTTCGTCCAGACCGCGAGCGCTTCCAAGCATTCAAAGAAGCACTCGAGGTAGCGCCAGGAGAAATCAGCGATGGCGCTCCGAGAAGCGGGGCGCCATCGCTACGTCGCTGTTGGCCGATCGAGGAATCGATCCAGGCTGTCCGGGCATCGTACGAAGGGTCATGTCTGAGTCGATCGACAGCGGGCGCGCGCCGGTCGAGCCCGAGGCGGTCGGCCGCCTCATCACGGTGCTCGTCCTCGCAGCCGCTCTGCTCGCCGGCTGTGGCGAAGGCTCACCTTCCTCAGGTCGGACGCTCGACGCTTTCATGAAGCGGCCCGGCCCCAACGTCGCGATGATCGTGGGTGCTGCCGACTTCCAGCCCGGCGACGTCCGGTTTCCGTTCCTCGTGGTCCGCAACGACGCGCGGCCGGTCGACCGACCCACCGCGCGGGTCTGGCTCGCGACTGGACGCGGACGCCAGCCCTTCGCGCGGACAACGGCCCGACTCGAGCCGACGGGCGTTACCGAAGGGTCCGCCGGGGCGACCGACGTCAACAGGATCTACGTCGCGCACCTTCCGATCCCGCGACCGGGTCGCTACTCGGTCGTGGCGGAACCCATCGGCGCGGAGATCCAAGCGCTGGGCTCGTTCGATGTCTCGGCGCATTCCTCGTCACCGGCGATAGGTGCTCGCGCTCCGCGATCCGACACGCCGACGCTCGCGAGTGCAGGCGGTGACGCCGCCCGCCTGACGACGAGACGCCCGCCGGACCTCGCACTCCTTCGCTACTCCGTCGCCGCCTCGCTCGACGCCCATCGGCCGTTCGTCGTCTCCTTCGTCTCGCCCGCATTCTGTGACAGCCGCACCTGTGGCCAAGTGGTGGATGTGGTCGACGCCGTCCGCAAGCGCTTCTCGTCGCGCGGACTGCGCTTCATCCACGTCGAGGCCTACCGCGACAACGATCCGCGGAAGGGCTTCAACCGGTGGATGCGCCAATGGGACCTCCCGAGTCAACCGTGGACGTTCCTCGTTGGAAGCAACGGGCGCGTGATGGCGAAGTTCGAGGGCGGGCTCTCGGAAGCCGAGCTCACCGCGGCCGTGAGGAAGACGCTGCGCTAGGCGCCGGTCGGCGGCTGCTTCTTCGGCCTGCTCGGACCGAACGGCGCCGGCAAGACGACGCTGATCGGCGCGATCGCAGGCCTCGTGCGCGCGGTCGCCGGCCGCGAGACCCGCCGCGTCCTGTCGCTGTGGACGCAAACGATCCTGCCACCGATGCTGACCGCAGTCCTCTTCCTCGCCGTCTTCGGCGGCTTCCTCGGCAAGCGCATCCACGACATCGAAGGCCTGCCCTACCTCAGCTTCATCCTCCCCGGTCTCTTGGTCATGACCGTCGCCGCACAGTCGTTCGCGAACTGCTCGACCAGCCTCAACACCGAAGAACCTTCGTGACCACGCCAGCGATTATGGACAGGCCAACCAATTTCCCTGCCGATCCGGCGCCTTGCCGCGGCTCGCAAACATACCTATGGTCGAGCCGTGCCCCGATCGGCTCCTCCTCCAAGCAAGCGCGATCAGCCGAGACCCTCGGGAACGACGCGCATGCGCACGAGTACGGCGAGCGACACCATGTTCGTGGGTCGCGAAGGCGAGCTGGCGCAGCTCGTTGACGTGCTCGACAACTCGCTCTCGGGTCTGGGACGGCTAGTTCTCCTCTCGGGCGAGCCGGGGATTGGCAAGAGCCGGCTCGCGGACGAGTTGGCGGCTGAAGCTAGGGGATTAGGCGCCTCCGTGCTCTGGGGGCGGTGCTGGGAAGCGGGGGGCGCGCCGGCGTACTGGCCGTGGCTGCAGTCGATCCGCTCCCTCGTCCGTGACCTCCGGCCGGCCGCGGTGCGTTCCCGTCTTGGCCGCGGGGGACCCGAGCTGGCTCGGGTGCTGCCAGAGTTGAGCGCGGTCGTTCCCGACCTCGCGGCGCCGACCGCTGTCGACCCTGACACGGCGCGCTTCCGCCTGTTCGATGCGGTCACCTCCCTCCTAAAGAATTCCGCGGCCCGCCGGCCGATCGTTTTGCTGCTCGACGACCTGCACGCGGCCGACACGCCCTCGCTCCTGCTGCTGCGCTTCGTCGCGAACGAACTCGCCGATGCCCATCTCCTCGTCCTCGCCTGCTACCGCGATACCGAGTTGACGCCCGACCACTCGCTCACCGCGATGGTGACTGAGCTCGCCCGGCTGCCAGTCACTCGACGGGTGAGGCTCGCGGGGCTCGCCGAGGCTGACGTCGGCAGGTTCATCGAGCTCCTCTCCGGCAGACCGCCGCGCGAGGGGCTCGCGGCGGCCGTCCACGCTGCGACTGACGGCAACCCGCTCTTCGTCGGCGAAGTCGCACAGCTTCTGGTCACCGAGGGTTTGCTCGAGCGCCCGATCGCGACGGCGGCATGGCAACTGTCGGTGCCTGAGGGCGTCCGAGAGGTGATCACGCGGCGCCTTACCCGTCTATCCGACGAGACGAACGGGCTCCTTACGTTCGCGGCCGTGCTCGGGCGGGAGTTCGATCTCGAGGCGCTCGCGCGGCTGAGCGGCCTGCGACGTGACACGCTGCTGCACGTCCTCGACGAGGCAGTCGCGGCGAGGGTCGTGTCTGGCGTTCCAGGGGCCCTCGCACGCTTTCGCTTTTCACACGTCCTCATTCGCGACACGCTCTACGACGAGCTCCCCACCTCGCGTCGCGTACGGCTCCATCGCGAGATCGGCGAGGCGCTCGAGGAGCGATACCAGCGCGACCTCGAGCCGCACCTTGCCGAGCTGGCGCACCATTTCGCTCGCGCTGCCCCGGGAGGAGGGGTCGAGAAAGCGGTCGCATACGCCCGCCGCGCCGGCGAGCGCGCGATCCGCCTGCTCGCCTACGAGGAGGCGGCACGACTTTTCGAACTGGCCTTGCAAGCACTCGAGCTCGAGTCGAGCGTCGACCCGCGGATCCAGTGCGAGCTCCTCCTCGCCCTCGGTGACGCGCAGACCCGGGCGGGCGCGTTCGAGAACGCTAAGGAGACGTTTCTCGGCGCCGCGGAAATCGCGAGGGTGGAGAAACTGGCAGAGCATCTCGGACGCGCCGCGATCGGCTACGGCGGGAGATTCGTTTGGGATCCTGGGCGCGGGGACCCCCACCTGTTGCCTCTCCTCGAGGAGGCAATCGCCGCACTGCCGGAAGCGGACAGCGAGCTGCGTCTCAGGCTGATGGCGCGCGTGGCTGCCGGGCCGCTTGCGGACGAGCGCGGCGTTGAGGAGCGGCGGGAGGTGTTGAGTCGCGAGGCCGTCGAGATGGCACGGCGACTCGACGACGCGGCGTCGCTTGCCTACGCCCTCGACGCTCGCTGGGTGGCGATCTGGGGGCCGGATACGCTCGAGGAGCGGGTGGCGATCGCCGCCGAGGTCGTGCAGGCCGCAACAGTCGCGGGCGACGGGGAGCGGACGTGGGAAGGCCATAGCTGGCACTCGGCTGCCGCGCTCGAGCTCGGGGACCTGCGCGGCGTTCACGACGAGCTCGACCTCATGGCGAACATGGCCAAGGAACTGCGACAGCCGGCGCAGCTGTGGTTCGACATCGTCCTGCGCGCCACGCTTGCGACGTTCGAGGGGCGCTTCGCCGACGCGGAACGCCTGATCCCGCAGGCATTGAGCTTCGCGCGCGCGGCCGGTTTGCTCGCGGACTTGTACGGGACGATCCAGCTCTGGGCGCTCCGGCGCGAGCAGGGACGGCTCGCCGATATCGAGCGACCTCTCGCAGAGCTCGTTGGACACTTCCCGATGTACGACGTGCTGCGGTGTATTCGAGCGCACGTCGCTGCGGTGCTCGGGCGCGTACGCGAGGCCCGCGAGGATCTTCACGCGCTATGTGCCGAAGACTTCGCCGCGCTCCCGCGGAACGACGACTGGCTCTTCAGCCTGTGCCTGCTCACGGACGTCAGTCGCGAGCTGGACGACCCGACGTATGCGAGTTCGATCTACGACCTTCTTCTGCCCTACGCGGACCGGAACGCCTTCAATCCACCCGCCGCCTGCCTCGGCTCCGTCTCGCGCTCGCTCGCCGTCGCCGCCGCGCTGGCGGAACGCTGGGGCGAGGCCGAGCGACATTTCGAGGAGGCGTTGCGAGCGAATGCGCGGATGGGTGCGGATCCGTGGGTAGTCCGCACGCGCACGGACTGGGCGGACGCCCTCCTCAGGCGCGACGGCCCCGGGGATCGCGAGCGTGCGCGGGGGCTGCTGGCACAGGCGGACGAGCTTGCGCGCGGCCTCGGGATTAGGCCACCCGCAGAACGCACCGAGGAGCTCGCCGACGGCCTTACACCCCGGCGGCCGGTGACCGAGCCGGTCTCAGCGGAGCGCCCGAGCGTGTTCCGCCGCGAGGGCGAATATTGGGCGATCGCGTACGCGGGAGACGCGTTCCGGCTGAAGGATTCGAAGGGGCTTCGCTATCTCGCACGGCTACTGGCCGAGCGGGGGCAAGAACTGCACACGCTCGATCTCGTCACCGGTGAACAGCCGCACGATCGGCGCGAGCGTGTCGTCGAGCCTGGGCTCAGCGCGTCCAGGCCCCGCGATGCCGGAGAGATCATCGACGCGCGGGCGAAGGCTGAGTATCGCCGCCGCCTGGCTCAGCTCGAGGAGGAGCTCGAGGAGGCCCGATCATTCGGCGATGACGAGCGCGCCGCGCGCGCCGCGGAGGAGCGCGACTTCCTTGTCGCCGAACTCGCCGGCGCGCTCGGCCTCGGGGGGAGGTCCAGACGCGCCGCCTCCCCCTCCGAGCGAGCGCGGGTCAGCGTCACCCGCGCCATCCGAGCGGCCATCGCGCGCATCCACGAGCACAGCGATGCCCTGAGCGAGCATCTCGAGCGAACGATCCGAACGGGAACGTTTTGCTCGTATATGCCTGACCCGCACGCTCCGATCGACTGGCAGCTTTAACGGACGTGTTACTGCCGTAACACCGTTGCTTACGCCTCCCGGTGCGAGAGGGCAATGCGAAGGACACAGCCGACGTGATCGAGGCGTACCAGATTTTTGGGCGGGAACTGAAGCCGGGCTCACGCGAGAGACGAGGCGTCCCTCCTAGACGCCTCACGAGGTTCGTGGAACTTGGTCATCCGCGCGAGGGTGAAGTGATTGTCTCTGCCCCGGGCGGCCCGAGCACCTCTCTCGACAACTCACCGATGCAAGGCAACGAGGATCGACTTAGCCGTACTCCGCTAGCCTCGGTCGCGGGCGTTCCGGGACTTGTGGTCGACGTCCCGGTTCCGCCGTGCTCGATCGTGCTCCCGGTCAGCGAGCAGGGTTTCCAAGACCGAGCGGTCTTGATTCGGACCGGCTGGGACAAGCGCTGGGGCACTAACAGCTACCAGCAGGGGGCGCCGTACCTCGCTCCAGAGACGATCGACGTGCTCGTCCGCGATGGTGCCGCCCTCGTCGGCGTGGACTTCTCGACCATCGACGCTCCCGTGGATCCGTCCCGGACGGCTCGTTCACGGCTGCTGCGCGCCGGCGTGCTGGTCGTCGAGAACCTGTGCAACCTCTCCGCGCTGCCGACCGATGGATTTCGGTTCTTCGCCGTTCCCCTCCGGATCGCGGGCGGAGTCGCGCTCCCGGTCCGGGCGTTCGCCGAACTGCTCCCGCGGTAAAGGCACTCCGGCGCCATCGGGCGCGTTACCGCCGTTACCTCGTTTGTTACGCCCACTCGGCCGAAGGGGCAATCCGAGCGAGAGGAGAAGAGATGAGGACCAAAGTGGTCGCTTGGACGGTCTTGGGCGCAGCGGCTCTCACGTTGACGGCGGGCGCGGGCGCCGGGCCGGTCGCAGCGAAACAGCGGATCGCAATCACGGGCAAAGGCGACGGGCACACGTTTGTGTTGAGGCCTCTGACGGGCGGAGAACTGAGGCGCGACTCTGGAACCTTCAGCGACTGCTGCTGGAGCGAGCGCGTCGTCGTCCGCGATGGGCAGAAGATCGAAATCAACAACCCACTCGCCACGTACGCAGGACGACGCGGCACGCTCGTCGTGCGCTACCGGATCGAGTGGGTTAACGCCGGGAACGGCTACATCGTCGGCACCGGCACCTGGAAGATCGTTCGGGGCACGGGCGCCTACAAGGGAATCACCGGAGACGGGCGCGGTGCCGGGGCGTGGATTCGAGATAGCTTCGTCAGCGCGCGAGCCGAGGGATGGGTGCGAGGACGATGACGCCGATCGCCAAGATGATTCTCGGTTGCATCACGACCATGGCAATCGCCGCCGGAGTCGGTGGCTCGACCGCGTTAGCGCGCCAGGCATTCCATCCCGGCGGTCGCTCTGTCGGTTCGCTTGCGATCGATCCCAGGCAACCGACCGCGATCTACGCGGGCAGCGGCGTCGGAGTCTTCAAGACGTCGGACGGCGGAGCGACGTGGTCCAATACGAGGAACGGGCTGGGGAACCCGGTCGTCCTGGATGTCGTCCTCGACCCGACGCGGATTCGAACTGTCTACGTCGCGACGGACGAGGGAGTCTTCAAGAGCACCGACGGAGCAGACAGCTGGACCAGGCGGTTCTCGAGGCACGACGTCGTCCAGCTCGCCGTGCACCCGTCGAACCCGAGGGTCTTGTACGCGGGCGCGATGAGCGCCATCTTCAAGACTCGCGACGGCGGTGCTACGTGGCGTCGAGTGCTGAACTTCCGCCACGGCCACTGGGCATTGGCGCTCGCGATCGACCCGCACGTTCCGTCAACGGTGTATGCAGGCACGGGTATCGGCGTTTTCAAGACCTCGGACGGAGGACGCCATTGGCGGGCGACAAATCGCGGTCTGCCCAAACCGAGCGGCCGCGACCGCGTCGAGGGTTTCGTCCGATCGATCGCGATCGACCCGAGGCACACGACGACCGTGTATGTCGGCACGGAGCGAGGGTTCTTCCGGAGCAGGAACGGCGGCGAGAGCTGGACGGCGCCTGCCGGGCACGCCGCTCCCGCAGCGGGATATTCATGGGCATTGGCGATCCACCCGCGCAGCCCGCACATCCTGTATCTGGGCTCCTACAACGGTGTCTTCAAGAGCACCAACGGCGGCAAGACCTGGCGCGACCAGAGCAACGGCCTGCGGTACGAGACGGCGCGGCCATGGATCGAAGCAGTCGCCATCGATCCGTCGCACCCGCGAACTGTCTACGCCGGAGGAACGGGCGGCGTGTTCAAGAGCGTCGACGGCGGCGGGGTCTGGCGACGCGCGTCGCCGTTCGCCGCGCCAAGCCCGCGTAATTGGTGAGCATTGTGTCCCGGGCATCCGGTTCTGTCCGGACACCCAACTAGACCGAGGAGGTCACGATGTCGGGAGTCCGGGAGGTCGAGATGGAGGCAGTCGGAGGAGCGCACTCATTGCGAGGGGCCTGCCATGCTCCGGCACCGCCTCTTGCCCCGCAAACGCCAGAGCTGTCCCAACACTCCGCCAACATCTTGCTGCCGACAACGACCTCTGGTGGCCGCGATCACCTAGCTACGCGTTGCTCCCGAGTCCATCTGAGTGCATCTCATGGTCCGAGCGCCTGGAGGCAATCACGCGCTCTTTCCCAACAAGAAAACCGCCGATTTGCGGCGGTTTCTAGTGGAGCTAGCCGGACTCGAACCGGCGACCTCCTGGGTGCGATCCAGGCGCTCTCCCAGCTGAGCTATAGCCCCGCGCGGGCACAGTGTAGCTAGGCCCTTCGGCGAACCAAGGTGACGCCGTCCCGCACCGAGAGCTGCACTGCGACCACGCGGTCGTCGTTCGCGATGCGGTCGTTGATCTCGCGGATCGCCTTCGTCGCCTCCGAGTCGTCGTCCTCGTCCAGGACGCGGCCGCTCCAAAGCGTGTTGTCGATCGCCATCAGCCCGCGCGGCGCGAGCCGAGGCAGGAGCGCCTCGTAGTAGTTGAGGTAGTTCTCCTTGTCCGCATCGATGAAGACGAAGTCGAACTCGCCTTCCAGCTGCTTGATGGTGTCGAGCGCGGGCCCGAGGTGCACCGTGATCCGGTCGGCGTACGGGCTCTGCGCGATGTAGCGGCGCGCGACCTCGGCGTGCGTCTCGTCGGCCTCGCACGTCTCGATGTGCCCACCCTCGGGCAGGCCCGCCGCCATCGAGAGCGACGAGTAGCCGCTGTAGGTGCCGAGCTCGAGCACGCGCTTCGCCTGGAGGCCGTGGACGAGCAGCTCGAGGAAGCGGCCCTCGATCGTCCCGGTCAGCATCTGCGGCGCCCGCAACGTCGCGCGCGTCTCCTCCGCGAGCTCCTGGAGCAGCTCCGGTGGCGGAGTGGTGTGCGCGGCCGCGTAGTCGTCGATCTCGTCTGGGACGATCACCGGCGAGGCGCTTCTGTGAGCTTGCCCTCGCCGATCCGCTCTGCCATGTCATTCGACTCCTCGCGGTAGGCGGAGCCGTCCTCGAACTCGATCCACGGGAAGCGCTTCTGGCCTGTACGCCTGACGGTCTCCTCGCGGGGGCCGAACCACTTCTCGACAACGATCTCGTAGTTGACGCCCTGCTCGTCGAGGGCCTTCTGCACCTTCCAGCACGGGTGCGGGCCCTTGACCCACAGGTTCCTGCAGCGATGGAGCTTGACCGCCATTCAACCCTCCGTTCGTTCGACGCGCGAGCCGCCAATGATCGCATCGCGGCCGTCGGCGAAGCGCACCCAGGCCTTGCCCTTGCCGTCGTAGTCGGGCGACCAGACGACCAGCGTCGCCTCCTCCCCGCCGACCCGGACGCGCTCGGTGCCCTCGGGATCGAGGCCGCTCCAGACGCGGACGAACGGATTGTGCTCCCGCTCGCGGCCGATCGTCGTCTCGTCGGTGTGGCCGGGGAGAACGCGAAGCTCGTCGGGAAGCTGCATCAGCACGTCCATGACGGAGCGGCGGATCTGGGCGAAGTCGCCGCCGCCGACGGCGTCCTTGAAGAGGACGTCGCCCGTGAGGCACAGGACCTCGTTGACGACGAAGGCGAGGTGGTCGTCCTTGTGGCCCGGAGTCGGCAGCGCCCGGATGATCAACCCGCCCGTCTCGAGGTCGCCCTTCACGACCGGGCAGTCGTAGCGGGCGAGAATCTCGGCGTCGCCGGCGACGTGGTCGTGGTCGGCGTGTGTCGTCAGCAGGTGCGTGACGTGTAGCCCCTCACGCTCGACCGCCGCGAAGAGCGGCTCGAGCGGCGCGCCCGAGTCGACGAACACCGCCGTCCCGCCGGGCTCGTCGGCGATCAGGTACGCGTTCGAGAGCCAGTCGGGATGAAGGCTTCGCTCGACGATCACGTTCGTATATATGACGAAATTTGACTTCGCTTGTGGAGGGGTGCATGCTCGCCCCAGCCACCGAATGGGGAGGGGACGTGCGAGGAGGCGATTCCTCGCTGCGGCAGATGACCACGGCGCCGAAGGCGGCGGCGCCGGATGAAGGGCGTGGCTCCGGCCTCGACGAGCAGCCAATACCCGTGTTTCTTGTTGCGGATGTGTGCGTCTACCGCGAATTGCTGGTCGATGCGCTCGCCGACCAGGAGGGCCTCGAAGTGGTCGGCGGCACGCCCGCCGACATCGCAAGCATGGCGATCGGCATCGCCGAGCCCGCCGTCGTCCTGCTGGACGCGTCGTCGGGCTCGGCCGCCGCTCGCGTCCAGGCGCTCGCTGCCGCAGTGCCCGCCGCGACGATCGTGGCGGTGGGTATCCACGACGACGAAGCCACGCTGCTCGAGCTCGTCGAGGCCGGGGTCGCGGGTTACGTCACCGCCGAGCAACCGCTCGAGGAGCTCATCGAATCCGTCGTCGCGGCGGCCAACGGGGAACTGCGGTGCTCTCCCCGGGTTTCGGGCGCCCTCGCCAGGCGCGTGGCCGCCTTGAAAGCCGAGCTGCCGGCCGAACGCCGTGAACGCCGGCTCACGCGCCGTCAACAGGAGATCGCGAGGCTCATCTCCGAAGGCCTCTCGAACAAGCAGATCGCGAGGCGGCTTTCGATCGAGCATGCGACGGTGAAGAACCACGTGCACAACATTCTCTCCAAGCTCGGGGTGAGCCACCGCGACGACGTCACGGCGTTCATCCGCACGTCGCCGCTCACGGCCCTGGACTAAGCCGGATACACACGAGGCCTAGCCGCGGCCGGTGGGCTCGTAGACCGAAGTTGTGCCCCCCGGTCCATTGCTTTGCCGCGCCCCCTCTCCAGAGAATCGAAACGCCGCAGGGATAGTCCCTGCCTTACCTTCGGAAAGGGGGAGTTCCGCTATGCGGAAGGGAAGAAGGAAGGCGACCGGGGGTGCGCTGTCTGCGCTCTTCCTCACCCTGATCGTCCTGGCCGCGACCGGCGGCTCCGGACTGGCGGCAGGATCGTCGTCCGGAACGACCGTGCTCGCCGGCCCGGTGGTACACAAACCGATGCAGCCTGGAATGAGGGTGGGCCACTCGTCCAGGAACGACATCTCGCCCGCGTTACGGAGCATGCCTCGGCTCAAGTACGGGGCGACGGCCCGCGGCGAGGCAGCGGAAAACCCCTCGCTCCTCAAGGGCAGGAAGCTTCAAGCCCGGCGGGATACGGTGGTCCAGAACACGATGCCTGGGCGCGACATGCCCTCGCCGATCCTGAACTTCGACGGGATCCCGTTCCCGGGGGTGAACTGCAACTGCGCCCCGCCTGACACGAACGGCGAGGTCGGGCTCACGCAGTACGTCCAGATCGTCAACGAGGGCCTTCAGGTCTTCGACAAGAACACGGGTAACTCGGTCTTCGGCCCCGTCGCAATTTCGTCGCTGTGGCAAGGCTTCGGCGGCCTCTGCGAGTTCAACGGCTTCGGCGATCCGGTCGTCCTCTACGACCAGCTCGCCAACCGCTGGGTCGTCACCGAGTTCGCCGGCAACTTCCCGGCAACGCCGATCACCGACGAGTGCGTCGCCGTCTCCACGACGAGCGATGCCGCCGGGTCGTACGCGCGGTACGACTTCCATCTCGGGGACAACTTCTTCGACTACCCGAAGCTCGGAGTCTGGCCGGACGCCTACTACATGAGCATGAACGTGTTCAACTCGTCGGGCACCGCATTCCTCGGGCCGCAGGCGTTCGCGCTCGACCGGTCGGCGATGCTGGCCGGCAATCCGGCGACCTTCATCGCCGGGCCGCTCGGAAGCCCGTCGGACAACCCGTTCATGCCCGCCGACCTCGACGGATCGGTGCCGCCGCCTGCAAATGCGCCGAACCCGTTCGTGGCCGTCGGGGCCAATGCGACGTGGCCGCTGTTCCGCTTCCACGTCGACTTCGCCAACCCCGCGAACTCGACGTTCACGCTCGGCGGAACGCTGACCCCGGCGCCCTTCTCGGTGATCTGCGGCGGCGGCGCCTGCGTCCCGCAGCTCGGGACGGGGGATCCGCTGGACACGCTCGGTGACCGCGGCATGTTCCGCTCGGCCTACCGGGTGATCAACGGCCACGAGTCGCTCGTCGGCAACATGACGGTCGCGTCGAACGGGGTTGCCGGGATCCGCTGGTTCGAGATCGACAACGCCACGTCCGGCACGCCGACGTTCCTGCAGCAAAGCACCTACCAGCCCGACACCACGTGGCGCTGGATGGGCAGCATCGCGGAGGACGCCAGCGGCGACATGGCGCTCGGGTACAGCGCATCCGATGCGACGATCAACCCGCAGATCCGGTACGCCGGTCGGCTCGTCAGCGATCCTCCAAACACGCTGGGCCAGGCGGAGAGCCACCTCTTCGACGGGACCGGCAGCCAGACCGACACGGTCAGCCGCTGGGGCGACTACAGCGACATGACAGTCGACCCGGTGGACGACTGCACGTTCTGGTACACGCAGGAGTACTACCAGACGACCTCGGCGTTCAACTGGCGGACGCGGATCGGGAACTTCAAGTTCCCGACGTGCACCACCGCGCCGACGGGGACGCTCGAGGGCACCGTCACCGATTCCGTCACCCACAACCCGATCAGCGGTGCCACCATCACCGTGCAGCCGCTCGGAGCGTCGACGACGACGGGGCCTGACGGCCACTACTCGTTCACGCTTCCCGTCGGCAACTACCAGGTGACCGCGCACAGCTTCGGGTACGACGACCAGACGCAGCCGGCGTCCGTCACCGACGGCGGCGACACGGTCGTCAACTTCGCGCTCAACCCCTCGCCGTCCGGCTCCCTCAGCGGCACGGTCAGGGACGGCTCGAACAACCCGATCCAAAACGCGACGGTGACGATCCTCGGAACGCCGATCCCACCGGCGACGACCGATGCCACGGGGCACTACAGCTTCAGCTCCGTGCCCAACGGGACGTACAACGTCAAGGCGGAAGCGGGGCAGTGCAACAGCCCGCAGACCGACTCGGTCGTCGTCAACGGCACCACGACCCACGACTTCACGTTGCCGGCACGGCACGACGCCTTCGGCTACTTCTGCCGCGTCGAGACGTCTAGCTACATCGAGGGCGACACGGCGCTCGGGCTCTCCGGGGACGACAACTCGACGTCCGTTGCGTTGCCGTTCACGTTCACCCTGTACGGCCAGAGCTACACCACGGCCTACGTCTGCACGAACGGCCACATCACGTTCCAGAACCCGGGCACGGGCTGCCCGTTCTCCAACAGCTCGATCCCGTCGGCCGGGTCGCCGAACGCGGCGATCTACCCGTTCTGGGATGACCTGTTCCTCGACGGCTCGTCGACGACCTGGACGAAGACGCTCAC
>DASQXE010000091.1:0-8578 GCA_035639875.1 Gaiellaceae bacterium
TCGTTCGCCGGCCCGTGCGTGATCACGAGCGCGCTCAAGCCGCTCGAGTCGTCGGTCTTCGCGACGATCAAGGAGTTCGTGGACGGCAAGTTCAAGGGAGGGACGAACGAAAGCTTCGGCATCAAGGAGCTGCCCGACGCCGACCTCTTAGCCCCGTTCACGGACGCCGTGCCACAGAACGTCCGCGATGCGGTGGACGCAGCCAAGCAGAAGATCATCAGCGGGGAGATCACTCCCCCGGCGACCATCGAAGAAGTCAAGTAGGACCGCTCGTGCGGGGCGGCCTCACGGCCGCCCCGCATCTCGCCGCGATGGCTGAGACGCCTCTCCTAGAGCTCAAGGGCATCACGAAGCGATTTCCGGGAGTCGTGGCGAACGATCATGTCGACTTCGACCTTCGCCGGGGCGAGGTACATGCCCTCCTCGGCGAGAACGGGGCGGGGAAGTCGACCCTGATGAACATCCTCTACGGGCTCTACCACCCCGACGACGGCGAGATCCGGATCGACGGGAAACCGGTGCGGATCGCCTCGCCGAGCGACGCGATCGAGCGCGGGATTGGGATGGTGCACCAGCACTTCATGCTCATACCGGTGATGACGGTGGCCGAGAACATCGTCCTTGCGGTCGAGCCCCGGAGCGGTCCGTTCCTCGACCTCGGCGCGGCAGAGGACCGCGTCCGCGAGCTCTCGCAACGATACGGCCTCGCGGTCAACCCGAGCGCGCGCATCCAGCGCATCACCGTCGGCCAGCAGCAGCGCGTCGAGATCCTGAAGGCGCTCTACCGCGGGGCGGAGATCCTCATCCTCGACGAGCCGACGGCGGTCCTGACTCCACAGGAGGCTCAGGAGCTATTCGAGATCATCCGCTCGCTGACCGAGCAGGGAAAGTCGATCATCTTCATCAGCCACAAGTTGAACGAGGTGCTCGAGATCGCAGACCGGATCACCGTGCTGCGGCAGGGCAAGCGTGTCGACACGGTCCCGCGCGAGGGAGCGACGCCCGAAGGGCTCGCGCGCCTGATGGTCGGGCGCGAGGTTGTCCTGCGGGTCGAAAAGAAGCCCGCCCAGCCGGGCGATCCACTGCTCGTCATCGAGGATTTGATCGTGTTCGACGATCGCGGCCTCCCGTGTGTCCGCGGTCTCTCGTTCGAGATTCGAGCGGGCGAGATCGTGGGCCTCTCAGGGGTGGACGGCAACGGACAGACGGAGCTGATCGAAGTCCTGACAGGCCTCCGGCGAGCGGAGGGCGGACGGGTCCTCGTAGCGGGCCATGATGTGACCTCGGCTGACGCCCGCGAGTGCCTCGACCTCGGTGTCGGTCACATTCCCGAGGATCGGCAGGTTCGCGGGCTCGTGCTCGACTTCACGCTCGCGGAGAACCTCGCTCTGCACGACTTCAGGAAGGAACCCGATTCCAGATGGGGTTGGCTCTACCCGAGGCGGATGGTCGAGCGGGCGGGTCGCCTCCTCAGGGAGTTCGACGTGCGCGGCGGTAAGCCGGAGACGCCCGCAGCGGCACTGTCGGGGGGGAACCAGCAAAAAGTCGTTGTCGCGCGCGAGGTCTCGCGGAATCCGCGCGTGCTCGTGGCAGCTCAACCAACGCGCGGGCTCGACGTCGGTGCAATCGAGTTCGTCCACCGACGCCTTGTCCAGGAGCGTGACGAGGGCCGCGCCATCCTGCTCGTCTCGCTCGAGCTCGACGAGATCCTCTCGTTGTCCGACCGCATCCTCGTCATCTACGAGGGCCGCATCGTGGGTGAATACGGGCCCGACGTCTCGGAGGAGGAGCTCGGCATCGCAATGACCGGCGGCGCCCGGGAGAAGGTCGCCTGATGACCGAGGGACCCGAGGCGGCGCCTGGGGCCGGCTTCTCAGGCCTGACCGCCTTCTACGAGCGGGCCGGCGGCTTCATCGTCCCGCTCGCGGCCACCGTGCTCGCGTTCATCATCGGCGGACTCGTCGTCGCCGTAACCGGCCACAACCCGTTCACCGCCTATCGAGCGATCTTCAACGGCACGGGGCTGAACTGGTTCTTCCCCTGGGTCCAGGGCACCGACCGCACGCACGCCGCCGTCAACCTCGAACAGACGCTCATCGTCATGACCCCGCTCATGCTCACCGCGCTCGCGGTGGCGTTCGCCTTCCGGTGCGGGCTCTTCAACATCGGCGGTCAGGGGCAGTACTGGGTCGGCTTCATCGCGGCGATCTGGATCGGAACACACATGGCCGGACTGACGAGACCGGCGCACGTGCTCGTGGCTCTCCTCGCCGCCATCGTCGCGGGCGCGATCTGGGGCGGAATCGCCGGTCTCTTGAAGGCGACCGTCGGGGCCCACGAGGTGATCTCGACGATCATGCTCAACTGGATAGCAATCTACGGAGGTCAGTACCTCTTCGAGCTCAACGGACCCCTGCAGGGCCCTGTTCCCGCGCTTCCACGCTCCTCCGTGATCGACAACTCGGCCAAGCTCTGGCCGATCTGGAAGATGGAGGGCGTCATCCAGGTCCTCCACGCAGGCATCTTCATCGCCCTGTTCGCCCTTCTCGTCTACTACGTCCTCCTCAACCGGACGACACTGGGCTACGAGGTGCGCGCGGTCGGCTTCAACCCCGAGGCCGCCCGTTACGGCGGCATCTCGGTCGCCAAGAATTATTTCCTCGCCTTGGCCATCGCCGGCAGCTTCGCGGGGCTCGCCGGCGGCGTCGATCTCCTGGGCTACAAGTTCGCCGTCGACACGAGTGATTTCGCCACGAACCAGGTCGGCTTCACGGGCATCGCGGTCGCCCTCCTGGGAAGAAACAAGGCCGTCGGCATCCTCTTCGCCGCGCTGCTGTTCGCCTCCCTGCAGACCGGAACCTCGACCCGCGCCCTCGATCCGAGCATCTTCAGCCCGTCGCTCGCCACCGACCTCGCGACGATCATCCAGGCTCTCGTCATCTTCTTCGTCGGCGCCGAGGTGCTCATCTTCTACATCTGGCGGGCACGCCGGTACGTGCGCGTGAGAACCGCATCGGCTCCCGAGGCACAGCTGTGATCGACGACGCCCGCGCCGCTCTCCTCGACAGCCGCTTCCGTCGCTTGACGGAGCCGCGGTCGATCGGGGCGGCGGGGATCGGCCTCGGACTGCTCGCCTTCTGGCTAGCCCTACCGCCGTGGACCGTGCGCTCGGTCGGTCCCTCGATCGCGCTCGGGATCGTCGCCATCGCGTGCGGGATCGCCGCCGCGCCGCGCGGCGAGCGGCGCGTGGGCTGGGGTGCCATCCTCGTCGGGATCATCGCCATCCTCGGGGTCATCTGGCTCCAGGGGGTGCGGGAAGCGACGATCAACAACGTCCTCACGGCCGGGCTCCTCGCCTCGACGCTCCGGTTCGCGACCCCGCTCGCCTTCGCCGCGATGGGCGGCATCTTCTCGGAGCGCTCGGGGGTCGTGAACATCGGCCTCGAGGGCATGATGCTGATGGGAGCCTTCTTCGGGGTCTGGGGGGCGATCTGGAGCGGGACGTGGGTCGTCGGGCTTTTGACGGCGATGCTGTTCGGCGGGCTCCTCGCCCTCGTCCACGCGTTTTTCTCGATTCATCTGCGCGCGGACCAGATCGTGAGCGGGTTCGCGGTCAACCTCATGGCGCTCGGGCTGACGGGCTACCTGTTCAGCGCGATCTACTCCTCTGGAATCCCGTCGGGCGTGTCGCGCGTGCCGAACGTCACGCTCGGCTGGCTCGGCGGAATCCCGGGAGTCGGCGACTTTGTCGAGGGCGTCTTCGGGGAACTCAACCTGCTCGTCTGGATCATGTTCGGGGTCGTCATCGCGGCCTACGTCGTCCTCTTCAAGACGCCGATCGGGCTCAGGATCCGCTCGGTCGGTGAGCACCCGCGCGCGGCGGACACCGTCGGGATCTCCGTGTACGGCGTTCGCTACGCCGCGGTGACGCTCTCGGGGGTGCTCGCCGCTCTCGGCGGCGCGTTCCTGTCCATCGGGTTCACGGGCACCTTCGCCGAGAACATGACGAGCGGGCGCGGCTTCATCGCCCTCGCCGCGGTCATCTTCGGCAAGTGGCGCCCCGGCTGGGCCTTCGCGGCGACGCTCCTCTTCGGCTTCGGCTTCGCCCTCTCGATCCCGCTCCAGCGCGAAGCGGACATCTCGGAAAACCTCATCTCGACACTGCCCTATGTGCTCACGCTGATCGCGCTCGTCGGCATCATCGGGCGCTCGATCCCGCCAGCGGCAGTCGGCAGGCCGTACATCAAGCAGTGAGGGGGGCGAGGCCCCTCATCCACCAGCGTTAGGCGATGGGGAATCCGAAAGCTGTGTGGGCCTTCCTGCTGGCCGTGCTGGCCCTGGCGCTCCTCGCCGGGGCGGCCGCGGCCGCGCGTCTCTCGAGCAAGGTCGGGCTGATCGAAGCCGTGCCGGCCGTGCCCGTCGCCCTCGTCCTGGCCCTCGTCTCGATCTCGATGAGCCGCAGGGCGCGCTTCGAGCACCAACGGACGCTGGGCCGGGCGGGCGGCGTGGGGTTGAGCCTTGCCGCTCGCGGCATCGGGACGGTTGCGCTTATAGTGGCCGTCACCGCAGCCTTGGCGCTCGCCGTCTTCGCCGTACTGACCCTCGCGCTCGACTGAAGCATCCATGCCGTTAGACTCCGGGGTTCCGTGTTCGAGATAGGCAACAGCCTGCGCGAAGCGCGACTTCGCCAGGGGTTCGAGTTGCCGCGCGTGGAAGCGGACACGAAGATCCGCGCCAAGTACCTCCGCGCGCTCGAGGACGAGCGCTTCGAAGTTCTCCCCGGGGATACGTACGTCAAGGGCTTCCTGCGCACGTACGCCGAGTATCTCGGCCTGGACGGCCAGCTCTACGTCGACGAGTACAACTCGCGCTTTGCACGCGAGGACGAGTTTCCGGTCACCTCAACGGCGGCACGACGGCCGCAGCCCCGACGCATGGAATCCAACTTCGTGGTCGTCGCGCTGGCGGGAATCGTCGCCGTGACGATCCTTGTCATCGTCGCCTGGAAGTTCGGCTCCGGTGGGACCAACTCGGCCGACCTCGTGGCCGGAAACGACATCGGCACGACGCGGGGCCCATCGTCGAGCGCGGGAGGGACGACGCCGAGGCCGAAGGGCCCGGCCGCTCGAAAAGCGAGGCTCGCCAAGCTCATGCTGACAGCCGATTCCGGTGATTGCTGGCTTCAGGTGCGTGCCCGTTCGGCCACCGGCAACCTGCTCTACGAAGGGACTCTTCAGCAGGGTCAGACACAGCGCTTCGTCAAGTGGCCCCGCCTCTGGATCCAGCTCGGCGCGCCCGCCTACCTCAAGGCGAAGCTGAACAGCCACGAGGTGCGGCATTTCCCGACGGCTCCGTCGATCGTCGTCGTCACGGCGAAGGGCGTACGCACGATCTCGACGGCTTGACGCGGCCTCCGCGCGCCGTCGTCGTCATCACAGGAAGCGAGCTCGTGCGCGGCGAGCGCCGCGACGCGAACGGGCCGTTCCTCGCCGGAGAGCTCTCCGCGCTGGGCCTGGAGCCACGGCGGTGGATCGTCGTGGGGGACCGCGCCAACCCGCTCGCGGCCGCGCTGCGCGACGGGCTGGAGGCAGACCTCTGCATCGTCTCGGGTGGTCTCGGCCCGACGCACGACGACCGGACCGCGCAGGTCCTCGCGGAGGTCACCGGGAGGAAGCTCGTGGTCGATGCGGAGCTTGAGCGGGAGATCGAAACGTTCTCCCGTGGGGTTGCCGAGCGCCTCGGGCGGCCCTACGCGGACTTCGACGCCGGTGTGACCAAGCAGGCCTCGCTGCCAAACGGAGCAGTCTGTCTGGGCCTGGCCGGCACGGCGCCGGCCTTTCTCCTAGAGCATGAGGCCGGGGTCGTCGTCGTGCTCCCCGGCCCGCCCGGAGAGCTGCGGCGTCTCTGGCCGAACGCGCTCACGCATCCAGCGGTGCAGGAGGTTCTCGCGCGTGTCCACGCGCCCGTTCGACGAGTCCTGCGCTTCTTCGGCCCGAGCGAGTCCGCGGTCGCGCGCGCGCTCGAGGAGGCCGGAGGAGAGGGAGAGGGTGTCGAGGCAACCGTCTGCGCGCGCGACTTCGAGATCCACGTCGGTCTCCGCGTCGGGCGGGGTGGAAACGAGCGCGCAGAAGCCCTTGCGGCAGAGCTCAGCAACGCCTTTCCCGGCGAGCTCTTCGCCACGGACGACGACCGGCGGGTGGAGGAGCTCGTGGTCGAAGCGGCCCGGGGAGCGGGGGTGACTCTGGCCACGGCCGAGTCGTGTACGGGCGGCCTCGTCGGCGCACGTTTGACGGACATACCGGGAGCGAGCGACGTCTATCTCGGAGGCGTCGTCGCGTACTCCGACGCCGCGAAGCAGGCCGAGCTCGACGTCCCGGACAGCGTTCTGCGGGCACACGGCGCCGTGTCCGCCGAGGCCGCAGCAGCGATGGCCGCCGGCGCGCGCCGTAGGTTCGGCGCCGATATCGCCGTCTCGGTGACCGGTATCGCAGGCCCGAGCGGCGGAACCCCGGAGAAGCCGGTCGGGCTGGTTTTCATCTCGGTGGAATCGCCCGACCGCAGCTCAACCGAGCGGTTTCAGCTAGCGGGTGATCGCGAGGCAATCCGGACTCGCGCGACGGCGATCTCGCTACACGCTTTGCGGCGCATCCTGATGCACGCTGCGCGAGCTTCGCGCGCCCACGCCGGCTAGCGTGGAAAGCGGTGACCACCTTCGGCTCTTCGTTGCCCTGCTCCTGCCGGACGCGGCGCTCGCTCGGCTCGTCGAGTGGCAAGCCGGCGAGCTCGCCGACCGCGAGGAAGTCCGCGTGGTCCCGCGGGCGAACCTGCACATCACGGTCGCCTTCCTGGGACGCACGCTCGCCGACCGCCTGCCTGACATCGTCGACGCGGTGCGCGAGGCCGCGGACAAAGTCGAGCCACCCGTCCTCGAGCCGCTTCGCTACAGGGAGACGCGGAGCGTGGGCATGATCGTGCTCTCCGATGAAGGCGGCCGTGCGACGCGGCTCGCCAACCGCGTCTTCAAGCGTCTCGAGCGGCTCGGCGTGTACGAGCGCGAGCGCCGGGAATGGCTCCCGCACGTGACCGTGGTGCGCTTTCGCGAGCGCCCGCGACTTCAACCCTCGGTCCCCGAGCTGGGACGGGTAATGTCGTCCGAGATGGCGGTCATGCTTTCTCGTCTCGCACCGAGCGGCGCGCGGTACGAGGTTCTCGAATCGGTCTCGCTAGGAGGTTGAACGCGTGGAGCGCGAGCAAGCACTCGAAGCCGCTCTGAGCCAGATCGAGCGGCAGTACGGCAAAGGATCCGTCATGAAGATGGGCGACCGCGCCCAGGTCGCGATCCCCTCGATCTCGACTGGAACGCTCTCGCTCGATCTCGCGCTCGGCGTGGGTGGACTTCCCCGCGGGCGCATCATCGAGATCTTCGGACCCGAGTCTTCCGGCAAGACGACGCTCGTCTACCACGTGATCGCCGAGGCGCAAAGGCGCGGTGGCATCTGCGCCTTCATCGACGCCGAGCATGCAATCGATCCCAGCTACGCGCGCCGCATCGGCGTCAACATCGACGACCTTCTCGTCTCGCAACCCGACAACGGGGAGCAGGCGCTCGAGATCGCCGAGCTCTTGATCCGAAGCGGTGCGATCGACGTGGTCGCGGTCGACTCGGTCGCGGCTCTGACGCCGAGGGCGGAGATCGAGGGGGAGATGGGAGACAGCCACGTCGGTCTCCAGGCACGGCTCATGAGCCAGGCGCTCCGCAAGCTCGCGGGGACACTCAACCGCACCGGAACGGTGGCGATCTTCACGAACCAGCTGCGCGAGAAGATCGGCGTCATGTTCGGTAACCCGGAGACGACCCCGGGAGGGCGAGCGCTCAAGTTCTACTCGTCGATCCGCCTGGACATCCGCCGCATCGAGACGCTCAAGGAGGGCGTGGAGGCGATCGGCAACCGCGTGCGGGTGAAAGTGGTCAAGAACAAGGTCGCGCCCCCGTTCAAGCAGGCCGAGTTCGACATCATCTACGGCGACGGGATCTCGTGGGAAGGCAGCGTCCTCGACGTCGCCCTCGAACGGAAGCTCGTCCAGAAGTCGGGGTCCTACTTCAGCTACGGCGACGAGCGGCTCGGCCAGGGGCGGCAGAACGCCACCGCGTTCCTGCGCGAGCATCCCGACGTGACGGAGCAGATTCTGCGCTCCGTGCAGACCGAGCTCGGGCCTGATGCCGTCGTCTCATCGCGGCTGCTGCCGGTGAGCGACGACGCGGACAAGCCGAGCAAGGGCGAGCCGAAGGAGCCCAGGGCCGGGGAGAAGGAGGCGAGCGGGATCGCCTCCACCGCCTAGGGTCACAGCGCTGCGCAGGGCACGGGCTGGGCTCGTCCTCTTGGAGGTCGACGGGGAGCCCTGGCGCACCGTGCCCGACGAGGTGGTACTGCGGTGCGCGTTGGCAGTCGGCGCCGTTCTCGACCGACCGCTTCTTCGGCAGCTAAGAGCGGAGCTTCGGGCTGCCGAAGCCGTCACGATTGCGAGCCGTGCGCTGGCGCGGCGGGACATGTCCCGCCGTCGCCTGGCCGCCCGCCTC
>DASQXE010000092.1:0-6274 GCA_035639875.1 Gaiellaceae bacterium
CAGATCGGCTTTCGCATGCTCGACTCGCTCGGGGTCGAGCCGGTCGCCTCCTGGGTCTTGCACCACCACGAGCGCTGGGACGGGGACGGCTACCCCGACCGCCTGGGCGGGGAGCGCATCCCCCTGGGCTCGCGCATCCTGCTCGTCGCCGATGCCTACGACGCCATGACCACCGACCGCGTCTACCGCTCGCGCTTCTCGCACGAGCGCGCCATCGCCGAGCTCGAGCGCTGCGCGGGCACGCAGTTCGATCCCGACGTCGTCTCCGCCTTCGTCGCGATGATGAAAGATCGGGAGCGGGTCAGGAGCTCAGGCTAGAAGACCCTGTCCCACTTCCAGCCGGCGGCGACGGCGGAGGGGGCGACGAGCGCGCCGATCGTGAGCGCGCGGACAAACCAGTAACGAAGCTGCACCATGTCGAATCCTTTTGGAGAAGGTAGAAGCGGCCCAGGATCGTCGGCCGCCCTGGGCCGCGTCAGCCCGTTAAGGGGATTCGCCCGTCCCTGAGCCGAGGCTATGGGCTAGTTCGAGCTGGCGACCGAAGAGAGGTCGCGGATGGCGGAGAGGCGCTGGAGCGCCTGGCCCTCGAGCTGGCGCACACGCTCGCGCGTGAGGCCGAGCTCGTGCCCGATGGCCTCGAGCGTCCACGGATCGCCCTCGAAGCCGAAGCGCAGCTCGAGGATGCGCCGTTCGCGTTCCGGAAGCGCGTCGAGCGCCTTGCGCACGCCCTGCTTGCGCAGCGACTCCTCCGCCTCGTCGAACGGGTCGATCGCCTCGCGGTCCGCGAAGAGATCGCCGAGCTCGCCTTCGTCGTCGGCACCGACCGACTGGTTCAACGAGACGGACGCCGACGCAGCGCCGAGCGCCTCGTCGACATGCTGAATCGGGAGGCCGGTAGCCTCGGCGAGCTCCTCCTTCGTGGCATCGCGCCCCAGCTCGACCTCCAGGCGGCGCGCCGCGCGGCCGAGCTTCTGCTGGCGCTCGACGACATGCACGGGCACGCGAATCGTGCGCGCGTTGTTGGCGACGGCGCGCTGCACGGACTGGCGGATCCACCAAGTCGCGTAGGTGGAGAACTTGAAGCCGCGGCGCCAGTCGAACTTCTCGACGGCGCGGTTGAGCCCGAGTGTGCCCTCCTGGATGAGGTCCAGGAACGGCACGCCGAGGCCGCGATAGCCCTTCGCGATCGAGACGACGAGGCGCAGGTTGCACTCGATCATCTTGCGCTTGGCGACGAGATCGCCCTTCTCGATCCGCTTTGCGAGCGTGACCTCCTCGGAGGCGGTCAGAAGCCTGTGGCGACCGACGTCCGCGAGGAAGAGCTGCAGGCTGTCGCCCGCGCCGTGCACGGGCTCGGCCGCGATCTCGAGCTCCTCTGGAACTTCCTCGACGGGCGCGCCGATCTCGAGCCCGATGGCCTCGAGCTCGTGCGTGAACTCGGCGAGTTCCTCCTCGCCGAGATCGAGCTCGAGAGCGAGCGCCTCGAGCTCAGCGGGCTCGATGTAACCGCGCTCTTCGGCGCTTTCGACCAGGGAACGGCCCTGGAGCGTGTCAAGTAGCTCGTGCATGGAGTTCTGGCTCACTGGTTCCTACTATCCCCTTCGCTAAACGCGGCCGGACGGATGGTTTCAACCCATCCAACGTTCTGACTGTACGAGCAATTCCCTCGTTCGGCTACGTCTGAACCGGTCGCTTAACCGGGTTCTAACGTCGCCGTTACCGAACCGTTGCCCGCAGCTCACGCAGCGTCGCTGCTTACCGCTTCAGACGACGGCTCGGCGGTTCGGTTGGCGCCGTTTCGCGCCCAGTCCTCGTCGAATTCGACGCGCCACTTGCCGTCCTCGCCCTGCTCGAGCGCGAGCTTGGCGCTGAAGCTGCGTCCGGAGCGGCCGCGGAAGCCGCTGACGGGCTTCGCGGTCTTCTTCGTCTCCATCAGCTCTTTGACGACCGAGACCGGGAGGATCTTGTTTGCTTTCTTCTTCCAGATGACGAAACCACAGCCGGGATCGTCCTTCGTCCAGCATGAGTAGCCCTTGCGGTTTTCGATCACGTCGCGGCCGCAAACGGGGCAGGGCCCGAGATTGGCCCGCTCGATCTTGACGCCCTTGAGCTTGTCGAGCTCGGCCACGGTCTCCGTCGTGAAGCGCTCAATGTCGGACATGAACGCCGGCCGCGTGTCCTCGCCGTGCTCGATCCGCGCCAGCCGGCGCTCCCAATCCCCCGTCATCTCGGCGGACGTGAGTGGATGGCTGCCGAGCAGCGAGATGACCTGGACGCCCTTTTCCGTGGCATGCAACGCGCGGCCCTCGCGCTCGAGATAACCGACCTGGAGGAGCCGCTCGATGATCGCCGCCCTGGTGGCTGGCGTGCCGATGCCGGAGTCCTTCATGGCCTCGCGAAGCTCGGCGTCCTCGATGTCCTTGCCGGCCGTCTCCATAGCGGCGAGGAGCGACGCCTCCGTGAAGCGCCGCGGAGGCTGCGTCTCCTTTCGGAGCGACTCGACCGAGCGCGGGTCGACCTGCTCACCCTCGCGGAGGACGGGCAGAAGCTGGTCGCCCCCCGAATCGTCGTCCTTCGGCTGCCCGTTCGCTTCCTCTCCATAGACACTTTTCCACCCGGCCTCGAGAAGGACTCGTCCGGTTGTGCGAAAGACGTGCTCCTCGACGGTCGTCTCCACGCGCGTGCGCTCGAAGACGGCCTCGGGATGAAAGGCGGCGAGGAAGCGTTTGGCCACGAGGTCGTAGACGCGGGATTCGTCCGGCCCCATCTTCGTGAGGTCGTGCTCGGACTTGGTCGGGATGATCGCGTGGTGGTCCTCGACCCGCGCGTCGTTGACGATGCGGCCGAGGGGCAGCTTCTCGAGGCGTGTGACGTACTTCGCCGCCTCGCTGTACTTGGAGTTGCGTCCGACGAAGTCGGCCGTTGGCTTGATCTCGCCGATCATGTCGCTGGTCAGGAACCGGGAGCTCGTGCGGGGATACGTGATGGCCTTGTGCTCCTCATAGAGCTTCTGCGCGGCGGCCAGCGTGCGGCGGGCGGAGAACCCGAAGAGAACGTTCGCGTTGCGCTGCAACGAGGTGAGGTCGTACAGGAGCTCGGGCTTCTCGCGCTCCTCCTTCTTCTCCAGCTTGGTGATGAGGCCGGGCCGGCCGCGCGTCTCCTCGACGATCTTGGTCGCTTCATCCTCGGCGATCCGCTTGCCGCCGAGGTACCGGCCGCTGTAGAGGCAGTCGCCCGTAGCCGCGAAGTTCGCCTCGACGAGCCAGTACGGCTCCGGAACGAAGGCACGGATGGAGAGCTCGCGGCGGACGACGAGCGCGAGCGTCGGCGTCTGCACGCGTCCGAGCGAGACCGCGCCGTCGAAGGCCGCCCGCAGGCGGATCGAAGCAGCGCGGGTCGCATTCATTCCGACGAGCCAGTCGGCCTCGGAGCGCGAGCGCGCAGCCTCTTCCAACAGCTTCATGTCCTCGCCGTTGCGCAGGTGCTCGAACGCATCTGCGATCGCCTTCTTCGTCATCGAGTTCAGCCAGAGCCGCTTGACGGGTTTGCCCACGCCCGAGGTCTCGTAGAGGTAAGCGAAGATGAGCTCGCCCTCGCGCCCCGCGTCGCACGCGTTGACGATCAGGTCGACGTCCTTGCTCTTCATGAGCTTGTGGACCGCGTTCAGCTGCTTCTTCGCCTTGTCGTCGTTCGGCACGAGCTTGAACTTGTCCGGCACGATCGGCAGATCGGCGAAGCGCCACTTCTTGAGCCGCTCGTCGTACGCTTCGGGATCGGCGAGGCCGACGAGATGGCCGACCGCCCACGAGACGACGTACTCGTCGCCGAGGAGGTGGGTCTTGTCCTGGCTCTGGCTGAAGGTGCCCGGAAGCGCGCCCGCGAGGTCGCGGCCGACGGACGGCTTCTCGGCTATGACGAGGGTCTTACCCACGAATCCACCTTAGCGAAGGTCTCAAGACGCCCTTTTCGGCGCGATCTGCGTCCGCCGTTAGCGCAATTTCGCTACGGAAGTAACCGCGCTGGGATCGAAAGTGTGCGGTCGAAGACGGTTCCTTGCCGCTCAGGCGGAAGATTCGCTTCCGGCGGCGGGCGGCGCCTATCGCCGCGTCGTTGTCCACCACGCCTTAACGGAGAGCGTACGACGATTGCGCCGGCGGTTCTAGAAGCGGCGATACTGCGGGCGCTTGAGACCGCTGCTCGCAGTCGACGGCGACAACCTCGCGCACCGTGCTTGGCACGCGCTGCCCAAGGTGATCAAGGGCGCGGACGGGCACCCGGGCAACGCAATCATCGGCTTCACGAACATGCTCCTCTTCGTCTGGGAGGCGGAGAAGCCTCGAACGGTGTTCGTGGGCTTCGACAGCGTCGGAGAGCCGACGTACCGCAACGAGCTCTTGCCGCAGTACCAGGAGGGCCGCGACTTCCCGTTCGAGCTGACGAACCAGCTCGACCGGTTGCCTCAGCTCGTCGAGGCGCTGGGCTTCGCGTGGGCCAAGGGTGCGGGCTACGAGGCGGATGATTTCCTCGCGGCCGCCGTTGCGGCGGAGGAGAAGAGCGGTGGGACGGCGCTGGTGCTCACCACCGATCGCGACCTCTTCCAGCTCGCGAGTCCGAAGACGACGGTGCTGCGCCCGCGTAGGGGCGTGAGCGAGATCGATCGCATCGGGCCGGATCAGGTGCGCGAGATCTACGGCGTCGATCCCGAGCAGGTACCGGATTTCGTCGCCCTGCGGGGCGATCCCTCGGATCGCATTCCCGGCGCGCCCGGCGTGGGTCCCGGGCGGGCGGCGGCGATCCTCAAGGCGCACGGCTCGCTCGATGCGGCGCTCCAGAACGGCGGCTTCCCGACGATCGCCGATGACCTGCGGACCTATCTCCGAATGACGCGGCTCCAGTACGAGGCTCCGTTGCCAGAGCTTCCCGATGCGGAGCCGACCTGGGAGCGCGGCGCCGAGCTCCTCGAGAGCTGGGGCCACGGCGCGGCCGCGAAGCGGTTGCGGGAGCGCGCGTGACTCGCGTCGCTTTGGTGACCGGGGCCAACACTGGCATCGGCTGGGCGGTCGCTCAGCGGCTGCAGCACGAGGGCTTTGCGCTCGCCTTCCACACGCGCGACAAAAAGGCTGAGTCGCGCGCGCGCTTCGACGAGCTCGCGCGCAGCGGGCCGGCGACCTGGCTCACCGCCGATCTCGGGCGGCTGGAGAGCGGCGACCCCGTCGTTGCGGAGGCAGTGGAGGCATTCGGTCGGCTGGACGTTCTCGTCAACAACGCCGGGATGACGCTCAGCAAGCCGGCGCTCGAGCTCACCGGCGAGGACTTTGACGCGGTTTTCTCGGTCGACGTCAGGGCAGCGTTCCTTCTCGCCGTCGCCGCGGCTCGTCACATGCGCGGGGCGAACGGCGGCGTCATCGTCAACGTCACCAGCGTCCACGAGCACGTGCCACGACCCGGGTTCGCGCTCTACGCACCCGCCAAGGCGGCGCTTGGGATGATCACGCGCTCGCTCGCGCTCGAGCTCGGCGGCGATGGGATCCGCGTCGTCTCGGTCGCCCCCGGCGCAATCCGCACGGAGCGGAACGCGGGAGCCGATGACGACGCAGACGAGATCCCGCTCGGGCGCTCAGGTGAGCCGGAGGAGGTCGCTTCCCTCGTGGCGTGGGCGGTCAGCGAGGACGCCCGCTATGTCACGGGGGCAAGCCTCCTCGTCGACGGGGGTTTCATCCAGCACGGCGTCGGCGCGTGATCCCGTTCGTCAGCCATTCCGATTTCGCGCGGCTGCACCCCACGGGCGAACACGTCGAGCGACCGGAGCGCATCACGGTCCTCCACGAAGCGTTCCCGGAGTTCGAGGAGCCGCGGCGGGCAACCGTCGAGGAGCTCGGACTTTGTCACGACCCGGACTACATCCGCTTCATTCGCGAGACATCGGAGAGCGGTAAGACGGTGATGCTCGATCCCGACACCGTCTGCACGCCGTCTTCGTACGAGACCGCGCGCCTCGCCGCCGGCGCCGCTATCGCGGCCGTCGAACGCGGCGGATTTGCGCTCGGACGCCCGCCCGGCCACCATGCGTTGCCGAGTCGCGCCATGGGCTTTTGCCTCTTCGCCAACGTCGCGATCGCGGCGCGCTGGGCGCAGGTGAACCTCGTCGCGGAGCGCGTCGCCATTCTCGATTGGGACGTGCACCACGGCAACGGCACGCAGGACATCTTCTGGAGCGATCCCTCGGTCTTCTTCGTGTCCATGCATCAGTGGCCCTTCTGGCCCGGGAGCGGCG
>DASQXE010000093.1:0-2009 GCA_035639875.1 Gaiellaceae bacterium
CCGCACTATTCGTCGGTCGGTCGATCACCACCCCGCTCGGTCGTCTCCGCGCCCTCTCCGCCGCGCTCGCCGGCGGCGACCTCTCCGCACGGGCGCCCGAGCAGGGACCGAGGGAAGTCGCCGAGCTGGGCGCCGCCTTCAACGCGATGGCGATCCGTCTTGAGGAGCTTTTCGACGCGCGCCGTGAGCTCGTTGCCTGGGCAAGTCACGATCTACGCACTCCAGTCGCCGCCATCCGGGCGATGATCGAGGCGGTCGAGGACGGGGTCGCAACCCCCGATCAGTACATCGAGCCGCTGGCCGAACAGACCAGAAGGCTCGGCTCACTCATCGACGACCTCTTCGAACTCGCCCGCATCGACGCGGGCCTGCTCACTTTCGAAATCACGGAAGCCTCACTCGGCGGCCTCGTCAACTCGTGCGTGCGCGGCCTCGAGGCCGAAGCAGACCGGCGCCACATCCGTCTCGAGACTCGTCTTGACGGCGCGCCAACCGTTCGCTGCGCGCCCGACAAAGTCGAGCGCGTCCTGCTCAACCTGCTCACCAACGCCCTCCGGCACACGCCCTCCGACGGCGCGATCGCCGTCCGCGTCGAACCGGCCAGGGAGAACGTACGCGTCAGCGTCGAGGATTCCGGCGAAGGAATCGCACCCGAAGCGCTCCGGCGGATGTTCGAGCGCTTCTGGCGAGCCGACCCCGCTCGTACGCCCACACGCGGAACCTCCGGCCTTGGTCTCGCGATCGCCCGCGGACTCGTCGAGGCCCAGGGCGGGCGGATCTGGGCCGAAAATCGACCCGACGGCGGCGCGCGGATCTGTTTCACGCTGCCCGCCGCCTAACGTCGCGCATAGCCGTGCAGCACACGCCGCACTCGCCACCCAGCGCGTGGGTGCGCATATTCGATCTGTCTGCAACTTGGGATTCCGTGCGCGGCTGAGTTTGTGAACTCGGGGCGATGACCCCCTCTCAGAGAGAGAAGGGGGTCCAGCCGCAGATCAGCGACGAGGATGTTGCCTCGACTGATTACAAAGTATGGAGCCTTTATGGAGCCCCGTGGTTGCAACTGGTGGCAATCAGTCGCAAATCAAGCTTGCGCGGAAGCGGCAGAAACAAGCCAAAACCGTTGCCGTGGGTTGCGACCAGTTGCGGAGACGAGCGCATGGTAAGGGTGCACTCCCTCCGTGATATGGAGGGGGTCGCTTTCCTGGCTCCGCAAGAGAGGTCGAGTCCCCGAGCCCGATG
The DNA here is from genome assembly GCA_035639875.1 of Gaiellaceae bacterium. GTDB lineage: Bacteria > Actinomycetota > Thermoleophilia > Gaiellales > Gaiellaceae > JAIBJP01. Next base: position 1,243 of record DASQXE010000093.1, read on the forward strand.
GCTCGCCGGACTCGTCTCGACTCTAACACCTTGAAGCTCGCGCGAGGTGTCGCGAGCTAGTCATCTCCGAGTCGTCGGTCCGCAATGTCGGCGGAACGACTGAGGGCCGCTCCCGCGGCCCGCCGGTCCCGTGCTGTCAGTACCACTCCCGTTGCCACCGGAAGGTCGGCCTACGACGTACTTGCGGGCTTGCGCTGGCCAACGGCTGCGCTCAAGCTGTCCAGACTTCGAGCGAGCGGCTAGGTCGTGACGGTGCGAGCGTTGCGTTCGAAGCCGGACGTCTCGCCGAGCCCAAGAAGACGATCCGGCGCGGGAAGATCCGGGTCTGGGTGACCGTCGCGGTCACAAGCAGGCGTTTCTCATGTCTTTCTCATGGAGGGGCCATCAATTGGACGCTTGCGCCTCCTAGCGTGCAGTAGTGGCGGTCTGCCCATACACAAAGGAGGCGACATGCACATCCAGATCATCAACTTTCATCTCAGAGGCGTGAGCGAGGCCTACTGGCGCGCGCACGCCGATGAGGCCGCGCCGGTCTTCGCGGAGGTGCCGGGCCTGGTCTCGAAGGTCTGGCTCGCGAACCCGACCACGAAGACCTACGGGGCTGTTTACACCTGGGCGAGCCGGGAGGCGATGGACGAGTACGCGAAGAGCGACCTCTTCAAGGCCGTCGCGACCAACCCGAATTTCGCAGGCATCACGTCGACCGACTTCGACGTGCTCGAGGATCCGACGAGAGTGACGCGGGGGCTCGCAGAGGTGCCCGCGTG
>DASQXE010000094.1:0-9630 GCA_035639875.1 Gaiellaceae bacterium
GGCGCTCGGGGAAGGGCTGACGGGCTACCTCCTGCCCTGGGACCAGACCGCGTACTGGGCCACCGTCGTCGCCATCAACATCAACGGCAACGCTCCGATCGTCGGCCCGTTCCTCGCCGACTTCCTGCGCGGCGGCGCCGAGATCGGGGAGGAGACGTTAGCCCGCTTCTACTCGCTGCACATGCTCGTCATACCCGGCGGGCTCATAGGCCTGATCACGCTGCACCTCTATCTCGTCATCCGCCTGGGAGTGACGGAGCCGCCGTGGACTCGACCGGCCGCGGGCTACGACTTCGTCGAGGACGGGCGCGGCCCGGTGCGCCGAGGGCTCGTCGAACCGAGGCCGCGGGGGAACGGCTCGCTCGGGAGTCCGACCAGGGACGAGGTCCTGTGAGCAGCCAGGAACAGCGCCGGCAGTTCGAGCTCTACAAGAAGAACGTCGCTGCTCGCGGGAAGCCCTTCTACCCGTACGCGATGTTCCACGACACCGTCATGAGCTTCGTCGTCGTGAGCGTGATCGTCGCGCTCGCCTGCATCTGGCGCTTCACGTCTGGTTCGGAGCCGGGCGACTCGGGAATTCTCGGCCCCCGCTACACGGCGGAGGCCGACCCCGGCACAACCTCGTTCGTCCCTCGCCCGGACTGGTACTTCTACTTTCTCTTCTACCTGCTGCGCATCTTCAAGTGGCCGGAATCCGTATTCCTCGGGACGGTCGGAATCCCGACGATCGCTCTCATCCTGCTCATCCTGGTGCCCTTCTACGACCGCCGCCGCGAGCGGAGGATTGCCAGGCGGCCGGTCGCGGTGGTGGCCGCCCTACTCGTGATCGCCTCGATGGGCGTCCTCACCTACAAGGGCGCGACCGCGAAGGAGGCGCTGCCGGCGGAGAACCTCGCCAAGGTGCCGCAGTGGGTGAAGGCGCAGGGACTGTCCGCCAAGGGCGAGGCGGGCGCGAAGATCTTCGCCCAGGCCGGATGTACGGGCTGTCACACGTATCTGGGTGCGGGGGCATCCAACCTCGGGGCACCGGATTTGAGCGCCGAGGGAGCGAAGGGCCGCGGGATCCAGTTCCAGATCGCGCATCTCAAGTGTCCGAGCTGCGTCAATCCCGGCTCGCCGATGCCGCCGTTCACGAGCTTTACTGACCAGCAGTACCAGCAGCTCGCGACCTTCCTCGAAGAGTCGAAGGGCCCTAAGGGCGGCGGCTAGCGCCGGGCCGGGGGGAGATGAACGTCTTTCTGGGCATCACGGGCGCCTCGGGCGCTCCGTATGCGGCTCGACTTCTGGCTGCGTTGAGCGACGCAGGCGCGGAGGTCGGCGTTTCCATCTCCGACTCCGGCTTCGAGGTGCTCGCCACGGAGCTCTACGGCGGTGCGAGCCTCTCGCACGATGAGGTCGTGGCCAGGCTGACCGAGGGTCTCTCCGGCGTCACGGTCTATGACGCGCGGGACTACGCCGCGCCATACGCGAGCGGCTCTGCGCGGGTCGACGGCTACGTCATCTGCCCGTGTTCGATGGCGACGGCTGGGACGATCGCGGCCGGTGCGATGGCCAATCTCGTCCACCGCGCCGCTTCGGTCGCGCTCAAGGAGGACCGGAAGCTCGTCCTTGTACCGCGCGAGACGCCCCTTTCGACGATCCAGCTCGAGAACTTGTTACGGCTGCGGCAGGCTGGAGCAGTGATCCTCTTTGCCGCCCCCGGCTTCTACAACGCGCCGGAGAAGATCGACGACCTGGTCGAGTTCGTGGTTGGCCGCTGCCTCGACCAGCTCGGGATCGAGAACACGCTGACGAAGCGATGGGGCCAATGAGCTCGGGAATTCTCGCGCCCGACGAGGTGCGCTCGATGTTCGACCGGATCGCTCCGGTCTACGACTTCATGAACCGGGCGATGACGATGGGCCTCGACCGGCGGTGGCGAAAGCTGACTGCCGAGGCAGTCGTGCGGCCAGGCGATCGCGTCCTCGACGCCTGCTGCGGAACCGGCGACCTCGCGCTCGCCGCCGCCCGGGCGGGCGGCCGGGTGACCGGCGTCGACTTCTCCGCCGAGATGCTCGCGCGGGCGGAGCGAAAGGCGCCCGAGTTCGATTGGGTGCAGGCCGACGCCGCCGCGCTTCCGTTCGCCGACGAGTCCTTCGAGGTGGTGACAGTCGGGTTCGGGATTCGCAATCTCGCCGACCTCGAGGCCGGCCTGCGCGAGCTGGTCCGGGTGCTCGTGCCGGACGGACGCCTGGGATGCCTCGAGATCACCCGCCCACGCGGCCTCCTGCGGCCGTTCTTTCGCGTGTGGTTCGACGGCCTCGTGCCGCTGGCCGGCCGGGTCTTGCCGGGCGGCGGCGCGTACTCCTACCTGCCCGCGAGCGTGCGCCGCTTCCCAGGACCCGAGGATCTCGCGGCGGCCATGACGCGGGCCGGTTTCCGCGATGTCGGCTGGCGCCTCCTCGGCGGGGGTATCGTGGCCGTGCACGTGGGAAGGAAGGCGTGACGGCTCTCGAGACGATTCGGGAGGCCCCCGGGCTCGAGCGCTATCTCGACCTTCTCGAAGAGCGACTCGGAGCGACGGTGGCTGCCTACCCCGGCCTCCTCCGGATCATCGCAGCCGACACGCTCGCCGCCGGAGGCAAGCGGCTAAGGCCGCTGCTCGTCTTCCTCTCGACGCCTCGCGGCGAACGGGACAGCGAGCGCGCTGTTGCCGGCGGGGCGGCCGTCGAGCTCGTGCACATGGCGACGCTCGTGCACGACGATCTTCTCGACGGCGCCGACCTGCGGCGCGGACGGCCGACGGTCTGGGCCGAGCACGGTGAGGGCGCGGCGAAAGCGGCCGGCGACTATCTGTTCGCGCGCGCCTTTGCGCAGCTCGCGCGGGCGGGTGATCCGCGGGCCGTGGCCATTCTCGCCGAGGCGGCTCTAGCTCTTGCGCGCGGCGAGGCGCTTCAGCGTCGGCAGGCCTTTCATCCCGACACGTCCGTCGAGGAGTACCTCGCGCGCTGCTCTCTGAAGACGGGAAAGCTCTTCGAGGCCGCCTGTCTCCTGGGCGGCAACGGGCGCGGGCTGGGCGACTTCGGCCTCGCGCTCGGCGTCGCCTTCCAGATCGCCGACGACATCCTCGATTGCGCGGGCGACTACCACGCGACCGGGAAGGAAGGCGGAGTCGACCTCAAGGACGGGACTCCGACCCTGCCGCTGATCATCGCCGCTCGGCGCGACCGCCAGGTGTGGCGCGCGTTGGCCGGCGAACAGATTCGCGATGCGCTGAAACGAGTCGAGACCACGGGTGCGCTCGAGGAAGCGCGACGGGTGGCGCTCCAGTACGCCGAGCGCGCGCGCGAGTCCCTAGACGGCGAGCCTGACGCCGAGTCCCTGGAGGCGCTCACGCATGCCGTCGTGGAGAGGGAGGCTTAAGTGACCGCCACGCTCGCCCCGAGCTCGCTCGACACGATCTGGGAGAAGGTCGAGGCGAACGAACGGCTCGACTTCGAAGACGGGTTGCTCTTGATGGAGTCGGGCGATCTGCTGGAGCTGGGTGGCCTTGCGGATGCGGCCCGTCTTCGCCGCGGCGGCGGGGACGAGGTCTTCTTTGTCCAGAACCTGTATCTGAACCAGACGAACGTCTGTCGGGTGAAGTGCAAGTTCTGCGCCTTCGCCGTCACGCAGAAGCAGCCGGGCGCGTATACGCACTCGCCCGAGGAGCTCGTCGAGGACGCGTTGCGGCAACGCGAGGTGACCGGCTTCACCGAGATCCACATGGTCGGCGGCGAGAGCCCGCACGTCGATTTCGACTACTACGTGGACATCATCCGGAAGCTGCACGAAGCGCTGCCGGACGTCCACCTCAAATGCTTCACGGCGAGCGAGATCCACCACATGACGACGCTGTCGGGGCGTTCGCACGAGCAGGTCTTGCGGGAGCTGCAGGCGGTTGGGCTCGGGTCCCTCCCGGGCGGGGGCGCCGAGGTCTTCGCCGACCGCGTGCGCAGGCTCGTCGCGCCGGGCAAGGAACACCCGGATTTCTGGGTCCACACGCACCGGACCGCACACGGTCTCGGGATTCCGACGCACTGCACGATGCTCTACGGGCACGTGGAGACGTACGAGGAGCGCGTCGACCACCTTCTGCGCCTGCGCGAGTTGCAGGACGAGACCGGAGGCTTTCTTGCGTTCATTCCGCTTGCGTTCCATCCCGAGCACACCGTCTTCGAACGGCGAGGGTGGACGTTCACGCCCGGCTCCGACGACCTCAAGATGATCGCGGTATCGAGGCTCCTGCTCGACAACGTCCCGCACGTGAAGGCCTACTGGATCATGATGGGGCTGCCGCTCGCGCAGGTCGCGCTCCACTTTGGCGCCGACGACGTACAGGGGACCGTTGTGCGCGAGGAGATCTTCCACGCCGCGGGCGCGCGCACGGAGACGGAGCAGAAGATCGAGGAGCTCGTACGCGTGATTCGCGCCGCGGGACGGATCCCCGTGCAGCGGGACACGCTCTACAACGAGATCCGACGATGGCCGTAGGCCAGAGGAGGAGCGTGTGGGCGTGAGGGCGCCGATGCAAAGTCGCGACATTGGTTTGCACACGTGTGCGCCGGGGGGCGTTACGCTCAACGCGAGCAGGGGGGTGGGCTGGGACCCGAGTTTCTTCGCGCGTCTTACTGAACGTGAACGGCGGTGCCCCGCCCGATGATCCGCCTCGGTCGCATCAGCTACGTCAACATGGCGCCGATCTTCTTCGGTCTGGACGCCGACGTGGAAGAAGTCGCTGGGGTCCCGACCGAGCTCAACGAGCGCCTCCTGTCCGGCGAGATCGACCTCGCGCCGATCTCGTCGATCGAGTACGGCCGCCACGCCGACCGGCTCCGCGTCCTCCCGCGTCTCTGCGTCTCCTCCGAAGGCGCGGTCGACTCGATCCAGCTCGTCTCGCGCGCGCCCCTCGAGCACGTGACGTCGGTGGCCGTCACGCCCGAGAGCGCCACATCCGCCGTCCTCGTGCGGGTTCTGCTTCCCGAGGCCGAGCAGGTCCCGCTCGGGAAAGACGCAGACGCGAAGCTCCTGATCGGCGACGCGGCGCTCAAGAGCATGTTCGAGGATCCGACGCCCCACTACGATCTCGGGCGCCTTTGGCTCGAACGAACTGGGCTGCCGATGGTGTACGCGGTCTTTGCGTGCCGCGAGGAGGCCACGGAGGGAATCGCCGCCCTCGAGCCCGCCTTCCTCGGCACCTTGCGGAGAAATCGAGCGGAACCGGAACGACTCGCGCGGGAGGCATCGGCGTCGTACGGGTATCCGCCCGGCTTTCTCGCGCGCTACTTCGAGAAGCTGCACTACCGGTTCGGGCCGCGTGAGCGCGCCGGCCTGCTCTCGTTCTTCGAGCTGGCCGTCGATGCGGGCGAGCTTGACGCCGTGCCGGAGCTTCGGTTCCTCGCCACCGAGGCGATCCGGGTATGAGCGTCGCAGGCATTCTCGACAAGGCGCTTTCGGGCGAGCGGATCGGCGACGACGAGGCGGTTGCCCTTCTCGAGAGCCGCGACCTCGTCGCCGTCGGCCGGGCGGCAGACGAGCTCCGAAACCGCAAGGTCGACCGTAGCCGCGTGACCTTCATCATCGACCGGAACGTCAACTACACGAACGTCTGCTACACGGACTGCGACTTCTGCGCGTTCTACCGCCGGCCGGGGGACGTGCGCGAGGGCTATCTGCTGCCCAAGCCCGTCATCTTCAAGAAGATCGAGGAGACGCTCGCGCTCGGAGGCACGGCACTCCTGATGCAGGGCGGCCACCACCCGGACCTCGGGGTCGACTACTACGAAGACCTCTTCAGCTCGATCAAGGCGCGCTATCCGATTCATTTGCACGCACTGTCCCCGTCCGAGATCCAGCACGCCGCGCGACGCTCGAAGATCAGCATTCCCCAGGCTCTCACGCGTCTCCGCGACGCGGGCCTCGACTCGCTGCCGGGCGGAGGAGCCGAGATCCTGGTCGACCGGGTCCGCAAGATCATCTCGCCGAAGAAGACGACCTCGGCCGAGTGGCTCGGGATCATGCGCGACGCTCACCGTCTGGGCATATCGACGACGGCGACGATGATGTACGGCCACGTCGAGACGCTGGAGGAGCGGGTCGAGCACATGCGCCGTGTCCGCGACCTGCAGGACGAGACCGGCGGTTTCCGCGCCTTCATCTCGTGGACCTTTCAGCGCGACGGGAACCGTCTCGCCGAGAAGGTGCCGGAGGAGACGCGCCCGACCTCCTTCGACTACCTCCTCACCCAGGCCGTCAGCCGGATCTACCTTGACAACGTCGACCACATCCAGTCGAGCTGGGTGACGCAAGGGATGAAAGTGGGGCAAGTGGCGCTCGGCTTCGGCGCGGACGACATGGGCTCCGTCATGATCGAGGAGAACGTCGTCTCCGCGGCAGGGACGACCCACCGCGCGACGGCGGAGGACTTCGTGCGCGCCATCAAGGCGCTCGGGAAGATCGCTGTGCAGCGGGACACGCTTTACCGCGACGTCCGCGTTTGGAACTGATTCCAGCGCTCGCTTGACAACAGTCGCAACGAGCAGGACACTCGGGTAGCTAGAGAAGCGAGGAGTCTCTGCTCGGAGCCGGTCTCGTTCGGCGGGCCACGGGTCGATCTTGGCGCGCGCGGCTGCCGATCTTGCGCGCGAGCGCGTTCTTCGCCGTCTTGTTCGTTCTCGTTGTTGTCCTGGGAGGCGAGGGCCCCGCGCGCCGAACCTCCCTCTTCGTGCGTCCTCCGCCGATCATGTACCCATACGAGCGGTCGGCGCGCGGCGAGGCACCGCGGGAGCCCCGCAATTTCGCCCCTGCGACGAGCCCTGAGCCGGCTGCGCCATGTCGACGCGGATCGCGTACCCACAGCCGCGCGGTTCCCATCCTGCTGTACCACCTCGTCGGCCGGACACCGGCCGCCGCGGCTTATCCCGGCTTATCCCGACCTCTATGTTTCCCGCCGGACTTTCGTGGCCGAGATGGCCTACCTCGACCGGCATGGGTTCGAAGCGGTATCGCTAGCAGATGTTTTCGCCTACTGGCGAGGCGCCCCGCTGCCGGCCCGACCTGTAGTCCTGACATTCGACGACGGCTTCGCGAGCGATGTGTCAGTCGTGAGACCGATCCTGGAGCGCCTTCGGTGGACAGCCACGCTTGACCTCGTCCTGAGTCATTACGGACATCGTTGGGGACTGACCCATCGAAGCCTCAGGAAGCTGATTCGAGCCGGGTGGGAGATCGCCTCCCACTCGCGCACGCATCCGTATCTTCCGGGACTGTCGGATCGCGCCCTCAAGGCAGAGGTCGCAGGGTCACGGCGCTTCCTGCAAAAGCACTTCCACATCCCGGTCTCCTTCTTCGCGTACCCGTCGGGCGGCTACGACGCGCGGGTCGTCGCGGCCGTCCGTCGCGCGGGCTACCGAGGCGCGCTTACGACGGAGGAAGGCCTCGCCCGACGAGATGAGCCGTACAGGCTCGACCGAATCTGCGTAGCCGGGAGCGACGACGCCCGAAGCCTGGGAGAGAAGCTCGCACGGCTCTTACCGCGGGCTCACCGCCGTACTCGCGTTAGTTGTGTGTAAAGAAGGATCCGCCCTCTTGAGAATGACGCGCGGGTCTGTTTTCGTCCCGACGGGGTGCTGAAGAAAGCCGTCGTCGGCGTGGGGGTCTTGGTCGTGCTCTGCTCGCACGTCGGCGCGGCGGGCGCGACCTCGGAGCGGATCATGCCCGGCGTCACGTACCTCCGGGAAGCTCGAAGTATCGGCGGAGCGCGGGTCCTCTTCCACGTGGTCGTCGGGCCGAAGCCGGGGGGCCTCTACACCCTCAGGCCCGTCTTGTCCGGGAACCTCGTGACGGGGCTCGAGACGCTCAGCTCGATGCAGCGCCGCATGCTCCGCCGTGCGAACGTCGTCGGCGTCAACGGCGACCTCTTCACCTCTCCCTACGGGTATCCGAACAGCCTCTACATCAAGCGAGGTGTGCTGGCCGTCACCCCGTCGCGCGGCCGCAGCAGCCTGGGGATCAGCCCCGACGGCAAACTCGAGGTGGGCAAGATCGGCTTCACTGGGACGTTCCAGATCGCGGGCGGTCGCATCCGAAGCCTGCGGGACTTCAACCGTCCGATCGCCGGGACCGACGGGTTCACCCTCTTCGCTCCCTCATGGGGATCTCACACCCCGTACCGCTCGAATACGCGCGAGGCGATCCTCGCCGACGTCGGGCGGACGCTCGCGAATCGAGACCGGTCGGCCCGGATCGTGAAGGTCGTCCGCGGTTCGGGCCACGCCATACCTCGGGGCGGCGCCATCCTGCAAGCGCGAGGCACCAAACGGGCGCTCCTGAGGGCGGATCTTGCGTTGGGGAATGCATTGTCCTTTCGGCTCGACCTCCCAAACTGGTGGGACGGCGTCGCCGATGGGATCGGCGGCGGCCCTGAGCTCGTCCGCGCCGGGCTCCCGGTCTACAACCCGGACGAGTGGTTTTCGAGCTATCAGCTCTACGAGCGCCATCCGCGCTCCGCGGTCGGCCAGACCGCCGACGGGCGCATCATCCTCCTCACCGCCGACGGGCGCAGCCGTGCAAGCGCCGGGCTCACGACCAACCAGCTTGCCAAGGCCATGGCCCACTACGGCGCCGTGACCGCGATGGCCTTCGACGGTGGGGGGTCGGCGGAGATGGCGTTCAATGGTCACGTTCTCAATACGCCGTCCGACGGTCACGAGCGTCCGTTGTCGGACTCCTTCCAGCTCGTATACATCGGCGCCTACGCCCCGCACCCGCGCTACCCCGTCTTCTCGCCGAACGGTGACGGCTACCACGACGTGCAGCGTCTCTACGCGAAGTTCGTTCGGAAGTCGGACGCCCGCTTGTCGCTGCTCGGGCCCGACGGCCGCGAACGAGTCGTCTACAAAGGGCCTCTCGATCCGGGGACGACGACGAGGGACATGCGCAGGAGGACGCTCCCCGAGGGCGTCTGGAGGTGGGTGGTCGCCGGCACTGATCTGCAGGGGCGCGCCAGCCGCATGGTGCGTCGCTTTCGGGTCAACAACACGCTCGGCTTCCTCACGCTGTCGACGCGCCGGATGACCGTGCGTCGGCGGGTGGGCGGACACCTGCGGATCGGCTTCAGGCTCGCTCAGAGCGCCGACGTGGTCGTGCAGATCCGGCGGCGAAGCGGTGGGCTCGTGCGCAGGCTCGTATCGCGACGCGGCGTGGCGCCGGGGGCGTACGCGGTCATCTGGAACGGCCGCAACGACGACGGTTCCTTCGTGCGGAGCGGCGGCTACTTTGCGACCGTCCTAGCGCACAACGGTCTGGGGGACGTCTCCCTGCGGAAGGGCTTCCGCGTGAGGCGGCTCGCCTAGCCTCCCCCCTCACTAGACTCGCTGTGTGCAGGGCTTGAGCGGGACGATCACGTCCGCCATCGGCGACTACGGCCTCTACGCCGTCTTCGGGCTGATGCTCGTCGACGCCGTGCTTCCGGCGGCGAGCGAGCTCGTGATGCTGTACGCGGGAGCTGTGGCTGCAGGCGCCTTCGCCGGGCACGACGTGGTCCTCTTCGGCGAGCAAATCGACTCGACGTTCTGGGCCTACGTGGCGATGGCCCTGGCGGGCACCGTGGGC
>DASQXE010000095.1:0-8761 GCA_035639875.1 Gaiellaceae bacterium
CGCGGTTGACGAGCGGGATCCCGCTTGCGCGCTCGACGGTTTCGGGGACGGCCCAGCTCGCGCGGACGTCATAGATGATCTTCGCGCCAGGTTCCTTTTCCAGCATGGCGTGGGCGAGGAGAGCGGTCACAAAGTCCCCGGGGACGAAGTCGCCGGTGTCGTCGACGAAGAAGCAACGGTCGGCGTCTCCGTCGAAGGCGATTCCGAGGTCGGCTTGTTCGTCGACCACCTTCGCGACGATGAACTCGCGGTTCTCGGGGAGAAGCGGATTCGGCTCGTGATTGGGAAAGTTGCCGTCGGGCTCGAAGAAACAACGCACAGCCTGGATGGGAAGGCGCTCGAGGATCGGCGGCAGCATCGCGCCGGCCATCCCGTTGGCAGCGTCGATGACGACGCGTAGCGGCTGCACTTCCTCCGGCTCGATGAACGACAGCACCTTGTCGACGAAGGCGGGGTAGACGTCGGCCTTTTCGGCCATGGCGGGGCCTGGCCCCGTCCTGTCTCCTTCAGCCATGACCGGGGTCTGACCCCGGTCATGTCCCAAAAGGGCGAGGGCCCGATCGCGGATGTCGAGGAGCCCCGAATCGCCCCCGACGGGAAGCGCACCGCGGCGCACGATCTTCATCCCGTTGTAGTCCTTCGGGTTGTGGGAGGCCGTCACGGCAACGCCGCCGTCGAGACCGAGCTCGCCGACGGCGAAATAGAGCATCTCGGTGCCGACGATCCCGATATCCACCACCTCCGCTTCGCCTGCGGCTGCACCGTCGATCACGGCAGCCGCGACCGTCGGCGACGAAAGTCGCATGTCCCGGCCGACTGCGATTCGTTTCGGCTCGAACTGCTCGACGTATGCGCGGCCGACGGCGTAAGCGCCCTCCTCGTCGAGCTCCGTCGGATAGATCCCGCGGATGTCGTAGGCCTTGAAGACCTTCGGATCGAGCGCCATCCCCCGAATGCTACGAGGGAGCGGGGAGCTCGGCCTCGAGTTGCCTCACGGAACGATCGAGCCAGGCTGGATCGGCGGAGCCGAGCGCCTTCTCGAGTGCGATCCGGAGGTCGGAGGCGAACACCGGCGCGGCTGCATCCGCGAGGACGACGGCGAGGTAGACGTCGCGGCTTCGTCCCAGCGCGAAGCGCGCGTGCACGCGCCGGACGTAGATGCCCCGACCGTCGGGTCCGTCCAGTTCGATGCCACCGGGACGACCGGGCGGGGGGCCGAAGCCGAGCTTCTCGGCCGGCGGCACGGAGACCTTCACTCCCTGACGGGAGAGCATCGTTGCGAGCGGTTGGTTCGGATAGACCGCGCCGTGCCTCGGCTCGCCGACGGCGAGGCCGGTCTCCCTCCCGCAGCGCGCGCACCGTGTCCGGGCGGCCCAACGTCCGCTCAGGGAGTCCACGTACTCGATCATCTCGTCGACGTGGCCGAACGGAGGCTGCCACCAGCACCGCCAGCGTCGGACGAGCGCGGTCACGCCGGCCACGCCTCGGCGAGCTTCCGCCTCGTGTCCTCGAGCGCCTCCGGCAGCACCTTCACGTCCGCGAGGACGGGCATGTAGTTCGTGTCGCCGGCCCAGCGAGGCACGACGTGAAGGTGGACGTGGTCGACGAGGCCCGCGCCGGCGATGCGGCCGAGGTTCCAGCCGAGGTTGAATCCCTGCGGGCGCGAGGTTTCCGCGAGGGCCGCCAAGCCCGCCGAGGCGAGCCGATGGATCTCGATCGCTTCGTCGCCGTCCAGGTCTCCGAAGTCGGCGACGTGTCGGTTGGGGGCGACCATCAGATGACCGGATGCATAGGGGTACTTGTTTAAGACGACGAACGCTCGCGTTCCACGGTGGGCGACGAGCCCGTCCGCGTCGTCACCGTCGCGGGCGCGACAAAGGAAGCAGCCCTCCTGCTCGTCTGCTCCCGCGATGTACTCGAGGCGCCAGGGCGCCCAGAGTTGCTTCACGGCCGCCTCGCGGGCGCGTCGGCGGTGGGCGTCACAGCCAGTGGCGCCAGCGGAAGACGGCAATCGCGACCACGAAGAGCGCGCCCATCGCGGATACGGTCGCGATGAAGCCCACCGTGGCGAAGCCCCAGTTCATCCCGAAGATGCCCGACAGGAGCGTCAGCGGCAGGAAGATGACCGAAAACACCGTCAGGATCTGAAGCCTGTACTGCTGGCGGTGCGAGATGACCGACTCGTTCGTCTGCTCGAGCGCCTCCACGACCTCCTTGTAGTTGTCGAGCAGGTCCCAGATGCGCTCGCTCGCATCGACGATGTCGTCGAAGTAGAGCTCGAGATCCTCGGGCAGGAAGCGCTGCGTGTAGCGCTCGAGCTGGCGCAGGGTGGCACGCTCGGGCTTGATGATCTTGCGATAGGCGATGATCTCCTGCTTCGCCGTCGAGATGTCCCGCACGATCTCCTCGGAGCGCCCCTCGAAGAGGTCGTCCTCGATCGTGTCGAGCTTCCAGCCGATCTTGTCGAGGATGGGGAAGCAGTAGTCGAAGAGATCGTCGAGGACGTGGTAGAGGAGGTAGCCCGACCCCTTCGAGAAAAGCTCGTCGCGGCGCTCCATATCTTCCTCGCAGCGGCGGAAGAGGTACGTGACGGGCAGGAGCTCCACGTTCGGGAGCGTGATCAGGAAGTCGGGGCCGATGAACACGTCGAGCTCGGCCGCGTTGAGGCGCTGGACGCTCTTGTCGTAGAAGGGGAAGTGGAGGACGACGAACAGGTAGTTCTCGTACTCGTCGATCTTCGGCCGCTGGCGCTTCGAGAGGACGTCCTCGATGTCGAGCTGGTGGAAGCCGAAGCGGTCGGCGAGCGTCGTCGCCTCGAGGGCGCCCGGCTGGTCTACGTGGATCCAGGTGAGGCCGTTAGCAGAGAGCTCGGAGATCCGAGGCTCTAGGCGCTCGATGACCTCTCCCGCGGCTCCGCGGGCCCGTCCACGCCTGATGCGGGGGAGTGTCGGCCTTGCCATCGGTACGGAGGGGGTCGTCGAGTCGCATTCCTGTACGGGATTCTACCCCGGAACCCTGTTTTCAGGCTGGGCGCGGCGGCCACGATTCCGCCCTAAATCGCGTACTCACAGGCGTACACTCAAGCGGTGAGGGTCTGCCAGCAGTGTGGTCAGGACAATCCCGAGGGGTTCCGGGTTTGTGGCTATTGCGGAACGCCGTTCACTGCTCCGGAACCGCGGCACGAGGTGCGGAAGACCGTCACCGTGATCTTCTCGGACCTCGTCGGGTCGACGACCCTGGGGGAATCGCTCGACTCGGAGACGCTCCGGGAGGTCCTGAGCCGCTACTTCGACGCGATGCAGGCGGTGATCGAGGCTCACGGCGGCACGGTGGAGAAGTTCATCGGCGACGCGATCGTCGCCGTCTTCGGTCTGCCGAAACTGCTCGAGGACGACGCGCTCCGAGCGGCGCGCGCGGCTCTCGAGATGCGAGCCATGCTCACCGAGCTGAATGCCGAGCTCGAGCAGGGTTGGGGCATTGTCTTGGCGACGCGCACCGGCCTCAACACGGGTGAGGTCGTCGCCGGCGACATCACGCAAGGGCAGCGCCTCGTCACCGGCGACACCGTGAACGTCGCCGCACGCCTCGAGCAGGCCGCGGGCGCCGGTGAAATCCTGCTCGGTGACCTCACGTACCGGCTGGTACGAGGAAGCGTCGAGGCCGAGCCCGTCGAGCCCCTTACGCTGAAAGGCAAGGCCGAGCGCGTGGCGGCTCACCGGCTCCTCGGGTTGCGTGAGGCCGGTGCGCTGGCCGAAGCACGGCATGGGCCCCTCGTCGGCCGCGACGCCGAGCTGGGCCTGCTGATCGGATGGTTCGAGGATGCGCGTCGGTCTTCGACGTGCCGGCTCGCGACGGTCCTCGGTGCGCCCGGGATGGGCAAGTCGACGTTGATCGCGGGGCTGACCGAAGCGGTCCGCGACGATGCCGTGATCGTCCGGGGACGCTGTCTCGCCCACGGGCGAGGAACAACGTTCTGGCCGATCGCCGAGATTGTGCACAAGTCCGCCGGCATCGTCGACGACGATGCTCCCGATCTCGCGCGTGGCAAGATCGCAACGCTCGTCGAGGACGATGCGGTAGCAGAGCGCCTGGCGGCGTTGATCGGGCTCTCGGATGCGCAATTCCCGGTTGAGGAGGCGTTTTGGGGCGTGCGCAGGTTCTTCGAGATCCTCTGCGTCAAATGCCCGCTGGTCGCCGTCATCGAGGACATCCACTGGGCCGAGATGACGCTGCTCGATCTCCTCGAGCACCTCCTGACCACCGGCGAAGCGCCTCTGCTCGTCGTCTGTTCGGCGCGGCCGGAATTCTTTGAGCTTCGGCCCGGATGGGGGGACCTCGCCGGCTCGCTCGCCGTGCTGCTCGAACCCCTTTCGGCCGAGAACGCGAGCCTCGTCGCCAAGCACCTTCTGGGAGACGCGCAGCTCGACGAGGGGGTCGCGCACCAGATCCTCGCTGCCGCTCAAGGCAATCCGCTCTTCGTCGAGCAGATGGTCTCGATGATGATCGACGACGGCACTCTGTCGCGTGACGACGGCCGCTGGACAACGGCCCAGGGCCCGACCGAGATCGCCGTGCCGCCGACGATCAACGCTCTTCTTGCCGCTCGCCTGGATCTCCTCGGCCCGGACGAGCGCACCGTGATCGAAGCAGCCTCCGTCGCGGGCCTCGTGTTCCCGGCGGACGCGGTCCAGGAGCTCGTTCCGACGGAGCTGCAGAGGCGCCTCGACGCGCTCTTGAGCTCGCTCGCACGCAAGCATCTTGTCCATGCAGAACCGCAGGCGGCCGGCCTAGACGCTCGCTTCCGTTTCGACCACGCGCTCATCCGCGATGCCGCTTATCAAGGGATGCTCAAGCGGACGAGGGCCACGCTGCACGAGCGCTTCGTCGTCTGGGCCGACCGGGTGAACAGCGAACGCGACCGCGGGACCGAGTTCGAGGAGATCCTCGGCTACCACCTCGAGCAGGCGTACCGGAACCTCGAGCAGCTCGGGCCGCTCGATGAGCATGGCCGTGGGCTCGGAGCCGAGGCGGCCGGACGCCTGGCGGGCGCGGGTCGAAGAGCCTTCAGCCGCGGAGACATGCCCGCCGCGGGGAACCTCTTGCGTCGAGCCGTCATGCTTCTCCCCGAGGGCGACCCGGCACGCATCGAGCTCCTCCCTGACCTGGGCGAGGCTCTCGCCGAGGTCGGGGAGTTCCCCTGGGCGGAGGTTTTTCTCGAGGAGGCAATCCAGTCAGGAGGCGACGACAGCCTTGCCTCCGCAGCCGCCGAGCTTCTGCTTTTACGTGTGAAAGGCCAGGTGGGCGAGGCTGAGCGGTGGAGCGAGCGTTTGGTCGAGGCCGCTACCCGCGCAATCTCCCGATTCGAGGATCATGGAGACGACGCCAAACTTGCGACGGCTTGGCGCCTTCTCGCCTGGGCCCATGGCACCTCTTGTCAGCACGGCCTTGCAGCCGAGGCCGCCGAGAAGGCCATGGAGCATGCCCAACTCGCCGGGGACGCTCGGCAGGGGCGTCGCGCGGCTTCCCACTACGCTATGGCGGCCCTTCACGGCCCGACTCCCGCTTCCGAGGCGATCGAACGGTGCGAACAGATCATTTTGGATTCCCGTGGCGACCGGCGGACGGAAGGCCTGGTTCGGACGACCCTCGCTCCGCTCTACGCGATGCGCGGCGAGTTCGAGGAGGCTCGTCGCGTGTACACCGGAGCGCAGGCCATGCTGGAGGAGTTGGGCCGGACCTTGGTCGGAGCGTCGACGTCGCTCGCCTCCTGCGCCGTCGAAACACTCGCGGGGGACTTAGCTGCGGCCGAGCGTGAACTTCGCCGCGATCACCTCGCCCTCACTGAGCTCGGTGAGAAGTACCTGCTCTCCACCGTCGCGGGCGAACTGGCCCGGGTGCTGTACGCGCAAGGACGCTACGAGGACGCGGACGCAATGAGCCACGAGGCCGAACATCTCGCAGCCGAAGACGACATCGCCTCCCAGACACTCTGGCGGTCCGTGCGCGCGAAGATCTTAGGCAGGCGCGGGCGTGCAGCTGAGGCGCAACGCCTTGCGCGAGAGGCGGTGGAGTTGATCGGGCGGACAGACGCTCCTCTCACCAAAGCGGCCACGCTCGTGGACTTCGCTGAGGTTCTTCGTATCAGTGACCAAGAGGAAGAGGCCGACGCCGCGCTGGAACAGGCTCTCGCCCTTCTCGACGCGAAGGGGAGTGTCGCTGCAGCTCAGGGCGTTCGCGCGCTTACTGCGTCGCCCGCCTAGGTAGCTAGTGGTAGTAGCCGTTGTGGCTGTTGATCAGCGTCCCGACCCAGTCGCCGTCGGGCAGTTTGGCCACATTCCATAGGCACGGAAGCTCGGACGTGGCCGGGGTCGCCGAGGAGCAACGGCGCGACACAACGTTGATCGGACAGCCGCTCAGGCACTCGGTGACGAGAAACGCGAATTTCTTGCTGTTCAGCGTCGACGGAATGAGCGTTTTGTCCCAACGGACTCCAAAGGCGAGCGGGGGGTCGAATGTTCCCGGGATCGAGGCGTGAACCCAATCGCCGCGTCGGCAGACGACGCCCTTCGGGCAAGTCAGGGGCCCCGGAGTCTCTTCGAGCAGAGCCGTCAGGGAGGTCGGAGCCGAATCGATTGCCGCGTCCGCAATCAGGGGATCGCTCGTCGTCGCGACGCCCGCCCCGGAAGGATCGGTGGTGAGATCGACCGAAGCTCCCTCAGGAACAAAGGACGACGCGGTTCCCGCGACCGCCTGAACCGGCGTTGCGACCGTCGCAGATACGGTGTCCTGCTTGGGGTCCGACGACCCGTGGTCGTTCGGCCCCTCGTCGAAGGAGACGGTGAATGTCGCGGTTGCGGTCCCCTCCGCTTCAGGCGCGGTCACGACCACGTCGACCTCGGCTGAGGCGCCCGCCGCCAAGCTCCCGAAGCTGCATGCGACGCCGCTCCCGGTGCAGCTACCAGCCGTGGGGACGACGGAAACGAGCGTGGACCCGCTCGGGACGGAGCCGCTCACTCCAACGTGAGTCACGGTGTTCGCGGCGCGGTTCGTTACGACGACCGCGTATGCGAGATAGGTCGGAGATCCCGGACGCGACGGCGAGACAGTCTCGGGCGCTGCCGTCGAGGAGATGCAGACCAGCGGGCCTGATTGCGAGCAATCTTCCGATGCCTGCGCACTCGGAGCCCCGATAGGGCCGAGTGCGGCCAGGGTGAGCACGACGATTCCAAGCCTTACCTTCGGCGGGACCCCTCGCGGCATTTCACCTCTCCTCCCCGGGACTGCGACTGAAGCACCTCGATAGTCCCACCGAGCGCCGCGCGGGTCAACCCGGAACCGGAGATGCGCCTGGCAGGAATCGAACCTGCGACCTTGCGCTCCGGAGGCGCACGCTCTATCCCCTGAGCTACAGGCGCGGAGAGCCTTAGTGTACCGGGCGTGAGATTGACCTACCGGGCGGCGTCTCTGCCGCTCCGTGATCCGTTTGCCATCTCCCGCTCCACGGTCGAGGAGGTCGAATCGGTCTTCGTGGAGGTCGAGCACGACGGCGTGGTCGGGCACGGGGAAGGGTCCCCAGAGGAGCACTTCGGCCAAAGCGTGGCCTCGGCGAGCGCTTTCCTCGACGTCGCCGAGGAGCTCCTCGGCGACGACCCGTTCGCGCTCGAGGGGATCGAGCGACGCTTCGCCGAATATCCAGACGAGCTCGCAGCGAAGGCGGCGGTCGATGCAGCCCTCCACGACCTCTGCGGGAAACTCGCCGGCCAGGCGGTGTGGCGCCTCCTGGGCGTCGAGCGCGCCGGCCCACCGACGTCCTGGACGATCTGGCTCGGCGATCCGGACGACATGGCGCGCCGCGCCGAAGCCATGGGTAAGCGGTTCCGCCGGCTCAAGCTCAAGCTCGGCGCCCGCGACGGCTTCGACGTCGAGCGTGTCCGCGCTGTCCGGCGCGTGACCGACCTTCCGCTCCAGGTGGACGTGAACGAGTACTGGGAGCTTGAAGAGGCGATCGAGAACGTCCAGGCCCTGGCCGCACTCGGCGTCCAGTACGTCGAGCAGCCGCTTCCCGCAGGCGATCCCGGAGCCGGGAAGCTGAAAGCCGCGTCACCGCTTCCGATCTTCGTCGACGAGGACTGCCACACCGCCGCCGACGTTCTCCATTGCGCCGAAATCGCGCACGGCGTGAACATGAAGCTGGCCAAGTCTGGCGGAATCCGCGAGGCCGTGCGGATCGCTCACACCGCCCGTGCGCTCGGCCTCGGCCTCATGCTCGGGTGCATGATCGAGTCGAGCGTGGGCATTGCCGCCGGCTGCCAGGTGGCCAGCCTCTGCGATCACGTCGATCTGGACGGCAACCTCCTCCTCGCGGACGATCCCTGGGAGGGCGTGGAGTTCGTGGACGGGGTGCAGCTCCCGTCGGAGCAGCCGGGTCTCGGTGTCAGAGAAGCGGTATCTCGTCTTAGCTGAGGGCAAGGCGCTCGACCCGCATTACGGGAAGACCGCGCGCGGGGTCATTCTCTACGGGCCCCACCCGGTGACCGCCGTCGTCGACTCCGAACACGCCGGAGCCGACGTCGAGGGGATTCCGGTGGTCGCCACGGTCGAAGAAGGGCTCGCGCTCGAACCCAAGGCGAACGCAGCCCTCGTCGGCGTCGCCGTCGCCGGCGGTCGTCTGCCACCCGAGTGGCGCGCGCTCCTCCGCTCCGTCCTCGAGGCGGGCCTCGATCTCGAGTGCGGCATGCACGAGTTCCTCGCCGAGGATCCC
>DASQXE010000096.1:0-10342 GCA_035639875.1 Gaiellaceae bacterium
CGCGCGGCCGGAGTTGACCGCGGCGCGGAAGCGCGGCCAGTCGGGATGCGCCGCTGCGACCGGGTCCACCCGCCGCTGGAAGGCGAGTGCGGACGCTGCTGCCCGGGTCTGGTGCCCGTCGCCCGTGAAGTAGGCCATGACGGCGTCGCCGATCGTGCGCACGTTGCGGGCATCGGCGCGCACGGCGGGAATGCCGGCGTCGAAGTAGGCGTCGAGCATGGCCCGAACTTCCTCCTCGCCGTGCTTCTCCGCGTAACGCGTGAAGCCCTGAAGATCGGCGAAGAAGATGCTGAGGTCCTCCTCGTGCCCCCAGGTCGCCCCCTCGTAGAAGTCCGCCCAGATCTCCGCGGGCGATCCTTCGCGCTGCCACTCGCCCCACGCCGCCTGCGCGACGAGCCCGAACGCGACGAGCATGAGCAGGTGCCACTCCCACCACGTCGCGTGCCAGCTGCGGCCCAGACCGATGGCGAGCATTGCCTCGGCAAGGAGGCCGAAGGCCGCCACCGCCGCAAGCAGCAGGGGACGGGGGCGACGACGGTAGAGCCGGATGTAACCCCCGGCCGCCAGGGCATAGAGAACCGCCCCGCCGGCGAAGAGGCCGAGCAGGAGCGGCCCCGGATCGTCGAGCGGCTGATCGAGCGGCGGCAGCGTGGCTAGTGAGACGACCGCCCAGAGAACCATCACGGCGACAAGCGCGCCGTAGAGGTATCCGCGCCGGCCGAGAATCTCGCTGCCGCGTCCCTCGGCCTCCGCGGCTGACCACGCTGCGATCGGAGCGGCGATGAGGAGACCGATCGCGGAGGCAACCTGGAAGCCCGCGTTCTTCCCGGCCAGGAGCACGCCCGGGGTCGCGAGTGCGTGCAGCCCGAGGAAGCCCGACGCGGAGAAAAATGCGATGGAGAGCCGCAGCACGCGCCCATCCCCGCGCCGCGCCGCCGCTTCTCCGGTGAGGAAGGCGAGCGCGCCCGTGACGACGCCGGTCGCGAGCACGAGCCAGAAGTGCGCGGGATGGTTCTCCCAGTGCACGTCCAGCCGCGGATAGGCGAGAAGGAGGATGAGGCCCGCCAACGGCGCGGCGAGGAGGATCAGAGCACGGAGCGCAGTTCGCGTACGTGCTCCTCTCCGGTGTAGTCGTTCAGGTGGTGCGGCGGGAGGACGTGTTCCCGCACCTCTCCGCCTCGCTCGACGTAGGCGGTGGGATAGATCTCGCCCTCGGCGTTCATCTCGACGGCAATGGCGCGCGAGCCCGTCGTGGGATGGTCGAGCCAGTCGGCGAGCGGAAGCACGTCGGTCGCGCCGTCGGCGCCGACCACGCGCGCAAGATACGACTTCTGCGCCCAGAGCTCCGGCGCGCGGGTTGCCTCGCGCAGCAGGTAGGAGGCCAGGTCGCCGTATTCCACGCGCTCACGACGGGGGTCCGCGCCGAGATGCGTCTCGGCCAGGTGTCGGACCATGACGCGCGCGTTGTAGCGAAAGCCGTGCACGGCGGCCGACGAGGCGCCGATGCCGTGCTTTTTCAGGCCGGCGGCGCCTTGCGTGGCATTGCCGGCGAAGTAGATGCCCGAGCCGGCCTCGCTCTCCCAGTAGGGCGTCAGCGCCGGGATGCGCCCCTGCGCGACGGTACGAACGCCGAGCTCGGTGAGGTCGCGGAGCGGGGTGGCGAATCCCGTGGCGGCGATCACCTCGTCGACATCGAGGTCGAGCGGGCCCTCACGCGTCGTCCCCGACCCGACGACGCGATAGCCGGACGCAGTCCGCTCGATCCGCTCGAGTGCGACGTCGAGCGCGAAGGTTCCGCCGCCCAGGCCCGCGTCCTCATACGGCTGCAGGTAGCGGACACGGACCGACGACAGCGCGATCACCGACGTGGCGACGGGCCTGGGTGAGCCGAGAAAAACCTGCCGCGCCCATGGGAGGAGGCCGTCGGCGAGCTCGAAGCCGGAGTTGCGCTTCCCGATCACGAAAACCCGCTTTTGCTCGTACTCGCGCGCGGCGCACGCCTCGGCGTAGTGGGGGACGTCCTCGATCCCCGGGATCGGCGACTTCCACGGATCGGTGACGCCTAGGGCGAAGACGGCGGCCGTGCAGCGGTACTCGCCGTCGGAGGTGGTGAGGACGAGCGCGCCGTCGTCGTCCCTGCGGGTCGACTCCCACGTGCACCCGTATCGGACCGGGACGCCCGCGTTCTCCGCGAACGCGGCGAGGCCCTGCTCCATCTCGGGGCGAGACGGAACCATGTACGAACGGTCCATGAAGGGGACGATCGCGGCCCGGTGTTGCGGATCCTCGGCGACGAGGCTGTTGTGGTCGTACCACTCGTACTCGCGGGTTCCCGGCTCGAAAGGCGCGTCCGGCTTCGTCCAGGAGAGCAGGCGCTGGTAGATCGGGAAGGAGCGGAACATGCCGCCAGGCGCTTCATCGCGCGAGATGAGCGCGTGCTCGATCCCGAGGCGCGAGAGGAAGTAGCCCGTCTGCAGCCCGCCGGGCCCGCTTCCGACGACGACGACCGGATACTCGCCCGGAGGGAAGGGACGCGCGTTTAACTCCGCCACTCGAGAGCTTCCTGCAGCCGCCGCGCCTCCGTCTGCAGCATGCGAAACATGACGCGCGGATAGTCCAGGAGGAAGGCTTCGAGCTTCGGCCCGGGGATCTCGAGACAGCGGAGCGGCCCAGAGGCGACGACGTCCGCCGTCGGCTCGGCGCGGAGCAGCGTCGAGACCTCGCCGAAGAAGTCGCCGGGGCGGAGCCTGTTCAGCTCGTCGCCGCCGATCTGGACGCTCGCTTCCCCGTCGAGGATGACGTAGAAGCCCGCGCCGCTCATCCCTCGCCGCAACACCCGTTCGCCGTCGGAGAACTGGTGCTCCCATTCGGGGTCGGCGATCGCCTCGAGCTGCGGCCGGCCGAGATCGGCGAAGAGGTTGAAGCGGGACAGACTCTCGGCGAGATCCTCGGGCATCGCGGCGACTATAAATCGAGCTCGCGCGCGGCGAAAAAAATCGCTTCGGAGAAGGTGGGAAACGGCTGGATGGTGTCGAGCAGGACCCGGATCGGCACTTCGGCGCGGATCGCGAGCGTCAGCTGCCCCAACCATTCACCGGCTTCGGGCCCGACGACGACGGCGCCCACGAGCACGTGGCGCTCGGGATCCGCGAAGACCTTGACGAATCCCGGTCGCTTGGGCCGCTGGAAGGTGGCGGCGCGCGAAACCTTTGTCACATCCCATTTGGCAACGACCGCGCTGTCCCCGCTCGTGTCGCCGACCGACGCCACCTGGGGATCGGTGAAGATCGCGGCCGGGATGGCGCGGTAGTCTGCGCGCAGGTCGGCGCCGGCCACGTTGGCGGCCGCGATGCGCCCCTGGTACTTGCCGAGATGCGTGAAGAGAGCGACTCCCGTGACGTCCCCGGCGGCCCACACGTGGTCGGCCGCCGAGAGCCGGTCGTCGACCTCGATGCCCTGCCGTCCTACCCTGACGCCGAGGTTCTCGAGCCCGAGACCGTCCACGTGCGGCTTGCGCCCGGTGGCGACGAGGATGTGGGCGGCCTCGATCGGTGCCTCGCCTTCGAGCTCGAGCCGAATTGAGCCGTTCGTGCGCTCGACTCGGGTCGCTCGGGCGTTCAGGTGAATGTCGATCCCCTCTTCGCGGAGGAACTCCGCGAGCAGGTCGCCGGCGTCGCGGTCGATCCGCGGGAGGACGTAGTCGCCGCTCTGGACTAGCGTGACCTTGCTGCCAATCCGCGCGTAGAACTGGGCCAGCTCGCAGCCAACCGCCCCGGCGCCGACGATGACCAGGCTCTCGGGCACGGCGCTCGCGCTCGTCCCCTCTCGGCTCGTCCAGGCTCCAATCGCCTCGAGCCCTTCGACGGGTGGCATCGTCGGAACCGACCCCGTCGCGACCACCAGCTCGTCGTACTCGAGATCCTGCCCATCCACCTCGAGCCGGCCGGGTTCCGCCACGCGCGCCGTCCCCTTCACGACGTCGGCGTCGAGTCCCCGCACCCACTCCACCTGGCTCGTGTCGTCCTTGCCGGCCACCTCGTCGCGCCACTTGAAGACCTGCACCGGATCGACGGTCGCAGTCGTCCCCGGCGCGTACCGTGACCGGAACGCGAGCTCGAGCGGCCGGAGGAGCGTCTTCGACGGAATGCAGGCCCAGTAGGAGCACTCTCCGCCGACGAGCTCGTGCTCGACGAGCGTCATGCGGATGTCCCTGTCCCGCCTTCTGAGCGCGGCCATGAACGCCTCGCCGGAGACCCCGCCCCCGAGCACGACTACGTGTCGTGCCATCAGTGGGGGAATCCCAGGAAGGAAACGGAGTCGCGGGCGATGGTGAGCAGCGGGCCCGCGGCGATGAAGCTCCCGACGGTGACGACGACCGCGGCGGCCACCGTCGTCGCCAGGCCGAGGTCTCGCGGCGGTGAGCCCCCCGCGGGGGCGATGCGAACTTCGACCGGCTGGCGGAAGTACATCGCGCCGATCACGCCTGCGTAGTAGTAGATCGAGACGACCGTGGCGACGACTCCGACGATCGCGAGCCAGGTCCACCCGCGTTCGACGGCCGCCGAGAACGCGTAGAACTTGCCCAGGAAGAGGCCTGCGGGCGGCAGGCCGATGAACCCGAACATGAAGAGGCTCATCGCGGCGCCGAGGAGGGGGCGCTCCCACCCGAGGCCGGCGAGCCCGTCGAAGGTCACCGACCGGGCAAGCTCTCGTTCGCGCGCGGCGACGATCGCGAACGAGCCGAGGCTCATCGCCGCATACGAGATGAGGTAGAAGAGGAGTGCGCGCCCACCGAGGCTTGTCCCCACGGCGACGGGGATGAGCATGAACCCCGCGTGCGAGATGCTTGAGTATGCGAGCAAGCGCTTGATGTCCGTCTGGACGAGCGCGGCGAGATTGCCCCAGGCGAGTGAGACGCACGCGATGACGGCGAGCGCCACCGTCCAGAGCCGCGCGTCGCCGGGGAAGGCCGTCACGAGCAGCCGCATAGTGGCGACGAGCGCCGCCACCTTCGTCGCCGCGGACATGAACGCCGTCACCGGAGTCGGCGCTCCCTGGTAGACGTCCGGCGTCCACATGTGGAACGGCGCCGCCGACATCTTGAAGGCGAGGCCGACGAGGATGAGCGCGAGGCCCATGACAAAGAAGAGGCGGTCGGCGCTGTCCGCTCCCGCGGCGATGCCGCTGAAGCCGATCGAGCCGGTTGCGCCGTAGACGAACGCGCTCCCGAAGAGGAGGATCGCCGAGCCGAAGCTCCCGACGATCAGGTACTTCAGCCCTGCCTCGAGCGACGGGAGCCACGCAACGGCGATCGCCGTGAGGATGTAGAGCGAGATCGAGAACCATTCAAGACCGAGGAAAAGCGTCATCAGATTCGAGGCTGCGACGAAGAACGCCATTCCGGCCGCTGCCGAGAGCAGCAAGGCGTAGAACTCGCCGACGCGATCTCGCGCCTGCGGCTCCCAGCCGAGGCTGGCGCCGACTGCGAGCAGGCCCGAGCCGGCGACGAAGATCTGCGCCAGCTCAGCGAGGCGGTCGCGGCGGATCGCGTCTACGACGATGCCTCGGCCTGTTTCGTCCATCGTGAAGAGGACGATCGCCGCGGCGCCGGCGCCGACGAAGCAGAGCGCTGCGACTGCCGCGCCGAACCACCGTCGCCAACCCCACGGCAGGAAAAGGGTGAAGACCAGGCATACGGACGCGCCGCCGAGCAGGATGAGCTCCGGCGAGAGCGCTGCCCAGTCGATGGTCGGGTTCACGGGAGAGCCTGTCCGTGGACGATGTGCGTGTAGCCGCTCGTCACTGCGCGGTTGGGGCTCCCGCCGAAGGCGTGGTCGGTGATCGCTGCCGGCCAGAACGAAAGGGCAAGGAGAACGGCGACGAGCGGGAGGATCACGCTGGTCTCCGCCGGGCGGAGGTCGAGTGCGGCTTCGGGTACGGCCGAGCCGACGTCGACGTGGAGGACCGCCGAGACGAGCCGCAGGACGTACATGGCGGCGAGCACGATCGCCACGGCGCCGACGACCGCCCAGCCCCAGCCGCGCGTGAAGATGCCGTTCAGGATCAGAAACTCGCCCGCGAACGCGCTCGAGCCGGGGACGGCCAGCGCGATGATGCCCGTCGTGATGAAGACGGTCGCGAGAATGGGGCGGCCGCGGGCCATTCCGCCGAGCAGGACAAGCTGGCCCGTCGCGGCGCGCCGCTCGATCGCTCCGGCCGTGAGGAAGAGCGCCGCCGAGATCAGCCCGTGGTTGAACATCTGCAGCAGCGCGCCCGAGAGCCCCGAGTCGTTGACCGCGAAGAGGCCGATGACGATCAGGTTCATCTGCGCGAGGCTCGAATAGGCGATCACTCCGCGCACGTCGGGCGCGCGGAAGGCAAGGAGCGACCCGTAGACCAGGCCGATTGCCGCGAGCGCGAGGATCGGAACCCGCCAGTCCGTGACCGAGCCCGGGAAGGACGGCAGCGCGATGCGCAGGAAGCCATACGCGGCCGCCTTCGAGATGACCCCGGAGAGGATCGCGGCGACCTCAGGCGGCGACTCGCGATAAGCGTCCGGCAGCCAGCCGTGGAACGGCCAGAGCGGCGCCTTGACCGCGAAGGCCGCTGCGAAGCCGAGGAAGATCCAGACGTTGCCGGCTCCGCGGCCGATCTCGAACATGTCGAAGCTGCCCTGCTTGAGCCCGATCGCGATGATCGCGACGAGCATGAGGAGCGAGCCCGCGAGCGTGTACACGACGAACTTCACCGTCGCGGCGAGGCGGCCCGGCCCGCCCCAGACGCCGATCAGCACGTAGAGCGGGATCATCATGGCTTCCCAGAAGACGTAGAAGAGGAGCAGGTCCTGGGCGGTGAAGACGCCGACGGTCGCACCCTCGAGGAAGAGGATGAGCCCGAGATAGACGGCCGAACGCTCCCGCTGTGACCAGAAGCCGTACCCGATCGCGGCCGCGGTGACGATGGCGGTCAGGCCCACTAGCCAGAGGGAGAAGTCGAAGAGTCCGACGTGGTAGGAGACGCCGAGGTCCGAGAACCACGTCTGCTGCTGGTCGAGCTGGAGGCCCTGGTCGGCGAAGTCGAAGTTGAACGCGGTGCCGATCCAGAGGGTGAGCTCGGCCAGCGCGACGAGGAGAGCGAGCCCGCCGGCGCCACGCATGCTTCGCCACGGCGTGATCCACACCCACAGCGCGCCGCCGATCGGAACGAGGATGAGGGCGGTGGTCACTCAGCTCACCAGGAGGAAGACGAGGGCGATGACGGCGGCGCCGGCGCCGAGCGCGAGCGCGTACGAGCGGACTGAGCCTGTCTGAACCGTCGAGAGCCGGCCTGATGCGAACCGAACCCCGCGCCCCAGGTCCCGCAGCGATGCGAGGAAGAGCGGCTCCTCGACGAACTGCGTCGCAGCGAGCGCCGTGCGCGACGACGGCTCGTAGAACGCGAGGTCGTAGGCCCGGTCGAA
Organism: Gaiellaceae bacterium; assembly: GCA_035639875.1. Lineage (GTDB taxonomy): Bacteria > Actinomycetota > Thermoleophilia > Gaiellales > Gaiellaceae > JAIBJP01. Next base: position 7,460 of record DASQXE010000096.1, read on the forward strand.
GTAGAACTTCTCCTCGAGGGTCCGCGCCGCCCAGGGATAGCGGCGCCGCGTGCGCTCGGGCACCGGGCTCGGCCGTCCCCAGAGCCTCCAGGCGAGGAAGATCCCCGCAAGCGAGAGCGCGAGCGTGACCACGAGCGAGAACGCGAACGTCACGCCGGTCGCCTCCTCGCCCGAACGCGCCACGGGATCGAGCCAATGGTCGACCCGGCGCCAGAGCCCGGGCACCTGCAGCCAGCCTCCGAAGGCGGCCAGCACGGTCAGAACCGCGACCGGCCACGCCATCGCGAGACCGCCCTCGAAGCGGCGCACGTGCAGGTGTTCCCGCGCAAACGCGCTCATCTCGCCCCAGAAGACGACGAACAGGAGACGGAACGTGTAGAGCGCGGTCAGGAAGGCGCCGACGGCTGCAGCCGACCAGAGGATCCACCCGAGCGCGCCCGCGTTCACCGCGCTGCCGAGAATGGAATCCTTGGAGAAGAAGCCGGCGAAGGGCGGCACGGCCGCCAGGGCGAGCGAGCCGACGAGGAAGCCGCGGTAGGTGAGCGGGAGCGCGCGTGCGAGACCACCCATGCGGCGGATGTCCTGCTCGTCGGACACGGCATGGATGACAATGCCCGCGGCCATGAAGAGGAGCGCCTTGAAGAAGGCGTGCGTCATGAGGTGGAACAAACCGGCGCCGTACGCGCCCAGGCCGACGCCGACGAACATGTAGCCGATCTGGCTCATCGTCGAGTAGGCGATCACGCGTTTGATGTCCACCTGCACGAGCGCGATCAGGCCGGCGAGCAGGATCGTGATCGCTCCGAGGATCCCTGCCAGGTGCTGGATCGCCGGCGCGAGCTCGAACAGCACGTGAGTGCGCGCGATCAGGTACACGCCGGCGGTGACCATCGTCGCTGCGTGGATCAGCGCGGAGACTGGCGTGGGGCCCTCCATTGCATCCGGGAGCCACGTGTGCAGCGGAACCTGCGCCGACTTGGCGACCGCACCTCCGAGGAGGCCAAGCGCGATGAGCGTCGCAACGATGCTCGACTGCTTGACGACGTCGTGCTGGAAGACGGCCCGGAAATCGACGGAGCCGGTGCGCTGGATCAAGAGGAAGAGGGCGAGCGCGAAGGTCGCGTCGCCGACCGCGTTCATGATGAACGCCTTCTTTCCCGCTGCCACGGCCGTCCAACGGAAGTGCCAGAAGTTGATGAGCAGATACGAGGAGAGGCCGACCATCCCCCAGCCGGCCAGGAGGAGCAGCAGGTTGCCGGACTGGACGAGGAGGAGCATGGAGAAGACGAAGAGCGCCTTGTAGGCGTGGTAGCGGCGCTCCTCGGGATCGCCGTGCATGTAGCCGACGGCGTAGGAGAGGATCAGGAAGCCGACCCCCGAGACGACGAGCATCATGAAGACGGAGAGCGGGTCGACGAGGATCTCGGCTCCCACCTTGAAGCTGCCCGCCGAGAGCCACGTCCACAGGGTCGAGTAGTGCGTGCGTTCGTCGGCGCGCTCGCCGAGGAGTGAGACGAGGGCGACGACCGAGCCCACGAAGGAGACGAACATCGCCGCTGAGGCGATCACGCCCGCTTGGAAGCGCGTGATCCGCATGCCGAGGAGTCCTATCGCCACGACGGCCGCCGCCGGCGAGAGGAGCGCAATCCAGGCGGCGGCGATCATCCTCTCAACGAGTTGAGCTTGTCGACGTCGAGCGCGACCCGCTGGCGCGAGACGGCGACGATGAGGCCGAGCCCGACGACCGCCTCGGCGGCGGCGACGACCATGACGGTCAGTGCGAAGATCTGGCCGGCGCCGTTCCCCGCGTGGCGCGCGAAGGCGATCAGCGCGAGGTTCCCCGCGTTCAGCATGATCTCGAGCGCCAGCAGGATGATCAGCGGGCTGCGGCGGATGAGCACGCCGAATGCTCCCGTGGCGAAGAGAAGCACCGAGAGGATGAGATAGGCGGCGATGCCCGGTCCGGCCACTATCCTCTCGACTCCCGCGAGACGGCGGTCCCGAGAATGACGCCGCCGATGGCGGCGACGAGCAGGACGATGGACGTCACCTCGAACGCGAGCAGGTGGGGCCCGAGGAAGAGGCGTCCGATGTTGGCGGGCGAGCCGTATGCGGCCGGGATCTCGGCGGCGCCGGCCAGCCGTCCGCCGGCCTTCAGCGCGACGACGATGACGACCTCGACGGCGATGGCGCCCGCCGCGCCGATCGCGGCGAGCGACTGCGTCGTCGGCCCACCCGCCCACGGCGCGTCCGCCCTTCCTCCGAGGTAGGCGATGACGAACAGGAACATCACCACGACTGCGCCCGCGTAGACGAGCACCTGCGCCGCGGCGACGAACTCGGCCGACAAGAGCAGATAGAGGACGGCGAGCGACGCGAGGTTGACGATCAGCGCGAGCGCGCTGAAAAACGGGTTCGAGAAGAGCACCACCGCGATTCCCGACGAGAGGAGCGAACAGGCAGCGACCACCCACACCATCCAGACGAGGACGTTCACGATTGGGCTTTCCAGACCGGGATGGGCGTGTCGTAGAGGTCGCGATCGGCGACCGGCGTCCGCTTCACGGGCTCCGCGAGGAGCATGTCCTTCGTGTAGATGAGGTCGTCGCGCGAGTACTCGGAGATCTCGTACTCCGCTTCCAGGGTGATGGCGTCGAACGGGCAGGCGAGCTCGCAGTAACCGCAGAAGATGCAGCGCGACAGGTTGATCTCGTAGATGCGCGCATACCGCTCGCCGGCCGAGACTCTGTTGTCGGCCGTGTTCTCCGCCGCCACGACGCGGATGCAGTCTGCGGGACACGCGGCGGCGCAGAGCGAGCAGCCGACGCATTTCTCCAACCCGTTCTCGTGCCGCCACAGGCGGTGGCGACCGCGGAAGCGCGG
>DASQXE010000097.1:0-2224 GCA_035639875.1 Gaiellaceae bacterium
CGCCGTTCGAGCTCGAGTGCCTCCACCTGCTCGGCGACGTGCCGCTCGCGCTCCTCGAGCGCAACCTCGAAGGCGCTCAGCCGGCCGGCGCGCTCGTCGAGCTCGGCCTGGCGCGCCGCGAGGTCGTGTTGGGGATGAAGCTCCCGCTCGTGCGAGGCGACCTGCTCGCTGAGCGCGCCACGGAGCTGCTCCTCGCGCGCGAGCGAGGCGGCCAGCTCGTCGCGGAGCGCTTCCAGGTCGGCGTCGGAGAGGTCGACATTCGGGGCCGCGGGGACGCTGCCGGATGGGTCCGGACCAGCGGCCTTCGAGCCGCCCTTTCCGGCCGCCGTCTCCCGACGACGCTCCAGCTGGGCGCGCAGACCGGTACCGAAGCCCTTCTCGGTCTCTGCGACGTCCTTCGGTGCGAATTCCGGCATGCGGCGCGGCTCCCGCAAGTGGCATCGGCAGCCGCGAAACGGCGGCGCATCCCTCGTCCGAGGCGGGGCTCAGGCTGGATCTTCGCCGCGGTCGCGCGCCCGGCGCTCCTCGGCCGATTCGCCCTCCTGCGGCGCGCCGCCGGGGCCGCTCATGACGACTCCCTCCTCCTCGACGACCTCGCGTGGATCGGCGGTGCGGTACTCGTCGCTCTGGAGCCCGCCGCGCGGGTCGCCCTCGCGCGCGAGGGCCTCGGGATCGGCCTGCTGCTTGGCCGCGCGAGCGTCTTCCCTCTTCCGTCGCCAGCGTCCGAGCACGGGACGGTCGTTCCCGGAGGCGGCTACACTGAACCCTTCGCCGCGGCGCATTCGTCTAGTGGCCTAGGACACCGCCCTCTCACGGCGGCGGCACGGGTTCGAATCCCGTATGCGCCTCTCAGCCGCGCCTGGCTACGCGGAAACCGCATGGTTATGCGGGTCAGGCGAGTCAGACCTGCCGGGAATGAGCGTAGCGTGCCACACCCCGGCGTCTACCCCGGTTCGGAGCTCGACCGCGGCGGGCCTCCAAGTCCAGGACTACCTCTTGATGATGTTGTGGATCTGAAGGATCTCTGGCTGCCCTGGGTCGATGCCGGCCTCGTCGAGCAGCGGCATGAGGCGCTGACCAAACGCCTCGAACTGCTGCTGTGATTCCCAGATTTCACTGACGCGGAGGCCACCATCAGCGGCGATGAAGGCCACGTGGTACTCGAGGCCGTCCGGCGGGAAGTCCCCTGCTTGCTCGAGGCGTCGGATGGTCTCGTCGTACTGGTCCGTCGTCACAGACGAGGCGGGTGTGAATCTCGCAAGCATGCTCATGGTCGATCCTCCGCGGTAGGGGTCTCGGCGACCCTACCCCTTTACGTGGCACGCCGAGATTCGTTCTCGACGCGCATGGGCGTTATCGTCGCGCCGGCCATGGAAGAGCGCATCCTCTGAGGTCGGGTTGGCTGATCATCCGAATCTCGCCACCTTCCGATCGATCCACACCGCCTTCACCACCGGCGACATGGACACACTCGCGACCTTCTTCGACGAAGACGTCGTCTGGCATACGCCGGGACGGCATCCCCTCGCAGGCACCTACGAGGGGAGGCCCGCAACGTTCGCGTCGTTCGCCGAGGAATTCCAGCTGTCCGGCGGCACGTACAGCGTCGAGATTCGTGACGTGCTCGCAAATGACGAGCACATCGTTGCGCTCCTTCATGCCACGGCGGATCGTGAGGGCAAGCGGCTCGACCAGGATCACATGATCATCTTCCACGTCAGCGCCGGAAAGATCCGCGCCGCCTGGGAGGTCTGGAAGGATCAGCCCTCGGTAGATGAATTCTGGTCGTGAGCCTCGACCCGAAGGCGGACCGGATCGAGCCTCCCGGCGCCTGAGCGGCTTCCGCTACCTGCTCGCGCTCTCCGCTCGTCTCGATGCCGTACTCATGCAACGCCAAGCGCGTCCGCAAGGTGGCTGCTGGCAGGGGGTCAGCGTGCCGACTTTTTCGCGAATGCATGACCCGGCTGCAGACGGCACGTAAAACGCTCTCGACGATCCGGGACGATCCGAGGCGGCTGGCGGGCTCGGAGCCTACGAGAAGCACCGGGTGTGGCTTCGGACATGCCTGAACGTCGCCGAGGCACTGGCGCGGATCTAGATCGGTTGCCGCAGACCAGGGGGTGACACAAAGCCCGCGTCTGAGCCATGGCCCGGGAGACCCCGCGTGCTTCGTCAGGTGCTTGCGGCGTCGGCGGCTGCGCCTCGGTCGTAGACGACGAAGCGG
>DASQXE010000098.1:0-6351 GCA_035639875.1 Gaiellaceae bacterium
GAGGACACCTTCCTCGACCTCGTCGAGCACGTCGCGCTCCTTTCATCGGGGGCGCCGATCGTGCTCGCCTGCATGGCCCGCCCCGAGCTGCTCGAGCGGCGCCCGCATTGGCCCGTGACTCTGCGACTCGAGGCGTTGGACCCGGACGAAGTCGAAGAGCTCATCCCGCGCAAGATCGGCGGCGACCTGCGCGCGCGGATTGCGCGTGCCGCCGGCGGGAATCCGCTCTTCATCAGCGAGATGCTGGCGATGGCGGGAGATACGGAGTCGCATGTCGCCGTGCCGCCGACGCTGCAGGCGCTCCTTACGGCGCGCCTCGACCGGCTCGGCGTGCCCGAGCGCCGCGTCCTCGAGCATGGTGCCGTCGAGGGAGAGATCTTCCACCGCGGCTCCGTACAGGCGCTTACGCCGGAGGAGCCGCAGGTGACGCCGCGGCTGGCGGCGCTCGTTCGCAACGAGCTGATTCGGCCCGAAGCATCACAGCTCCCGGGAGACGACGGCTTCCGGTTCCGGCACCTGCTTATCCGCGACACCGCGTACCACACTCTCCCGAAGGCGGAGCGCGCCGAGCTGCACGAGCGGTTCGCGCTCTGGCTGGAGGAGCGCGCCCCTACTCTCCTCGAGCTGGACGAGATCCTCGGCTACCACCTCGAACAGGCGTGGCGCTACCGGCGAGAGCTCGGTCTCGACGCCGGCGAGCCGCTCGCCGCGCGCGCACGAACGCGGCTCGCGAACGCTGGTCGGCGCGCGCTCATCCGCCAGGACTACGGTGCCGCCCTCAACTTGCTGGAGCGCGCCGTCCGTCTCTCCTCCGACGACGATCTCGACATCGCGCTCGTGGTCGACCTGGCGGAAGCGCTCTTCTTCGCTGGAAAGCTCGACGATGCGTGCCGGTCCTTGTCCCTCGCGGCGGAGCGGGCGGCGGGCGCGGGCGATCGCTGCGCCGAGCTCGTCGCCCGGATCAGGGAAAGCCACTTGCGCATCGACGTCGTGCCCGAGGGCGCCGCCGACGACATCGACTCGCTGACCGCCGCAGCGCTACCCGTGTTCGAGGCGAGCGGAGACGACTTCGGCCTGTACGTGGCCCACGCGGCTCGCGCGATGTCCGCTCACACCCGGGGTCGGACGGATGCGGAGCGTGACGAGTTGGAGCAAGCGCTCGTCTACGCCCGCCGAGCCGGGCTGCCGCACCACGGCGCATGGACGCTCCCGTTGCTCGCCTCTTCCCGCTTCCGCGGTACGACTCCTGTCTCCGAGCTGCTCAGCTGGCTCGACCGGCAGGAGGCGGGCGGAATACAGGATCCGTACGTGCGCGCTTTCCGCCCGGTAGCCCTCGGCATGCTCGGGCGCTTCGAGGAGGCGCGCGCCGTTCTCGCGTCCGTTCGCGCCGAGCTGGCAGACCGTGGCGCAAAGCTTCAACTGGGGGTCGCAAGCGGCCAGATGGGACTCGAGCTGGAGCTCCTGGCCGGTGACCCAGCCGCCGCCGCCGAGCTCGGAGAGGAAGGGTGCCGTCTGCTCGATGAGGCCGGGGAGCGGTCGTTTCTCTCGACAGCCCTTGACTATCTGGGGCAGGCCCTAGTTGCCCTCGGGCGAATCGAGTCGGCCGAGGAATGTGCCGTTCGGGCGCTCGAGCTCGGCGCGAGCGACGACGCGCTCACGCAGACACTGTCACGGCAGGTGAGGGCGAAGGTGATGGCAACCCGGGGTCAATTCAGGGAAGCGGAACACCTTGCCCGTGAGGCGATCACGCTCGCCGACACGACTGACCTTCTGAATGTCCAGGCCGACGCGTATTCGGACCTCGCCGACGTCCTCGCGCTCGCAGGCAAGACGGAGGGGTTTGCCGCCGCGCTGGAGCAGGCGCTCGAGCGCTACGAGCGCAAGGGGAACCTGGTCATGGCCGAGCGGACGCGGACGCGACTCGTTGAGGCACAAACGACCGCCGCGCTCTGAGCGGACCAGTGTCTACCGCTCGTAGGTGCCGACCAGCTCGGCGACCGCGAGCGCACGACCCGCGATCGCGCGCTCAAAGTCCGCCTTCGCCGCGCCGGCAGGCAACTCGAGCGGACCGTCGAGCGCGTGCAACCGGAAGAAGTAGCGGTGCGGCCCGTCGCCTGGCGGCGGGCAGGGGCCTCCCCACCCGACCGAGCCGAAGTCGTTCCGCCCTTGGAAGGGCGGAGCTTCGCCCTCGTCGAGGCCAGCCGCGGCTGGGTCGACCCCCCACGCCAGCCAATGTGTGAACGTCGCGCCCGGCGCGTCCGGATCGTCGACGACCAAGGCCAGCGACGCCGTTCCCTCCGGCGCTCCGCTCCAGGCGAGCGGCGGCGAGACGTCCTCCCCCTCGCACGTGTGCTTGCGAGGGATCCGCTGCCCGTGCTCGAACGCCCGGCTTGTCAGCCCGAACTCGCCCATTCCGACCCGTTCTCCCAAGGCCTAGCCCGCCGTCGGCTCTTCCCTGCAGATGTCGGCCACCTGCGCGCCCGTCAGGCGCACGAGGTCCGCCGCCTTCAGCCGTACTGATCTGTCGTGCGAGCCCGCTTCGACCACGACCGAGTCGCGCCCTGCGAGCCGCACGTCCACGATGACCCGATCCTCGGGTCCGCCGAACGGCGGCACGGCACCGAGCTCGAAGTCCGGGTAGTCGCGCGCGAGGTCGTCCTCGCTCGCTAGGTGCACCTTCTTGTGGCCGACCTCGAGCACGTCGCCGACCTTGTGCATGTCGATCCGATTGGAGGCGGCCAGGACGGTGCGCACATGGCCAGCCGGGGTCACCAGGACGAGCGTCTTCGCCACCTCCTCGGGCCCGAGGCCGAGTGCGGCAGCCTCGTCCGCCGCCCGCTCAGTGTGCGCGTGCTCGAGCACTTCGAAGTCGACCCCGGCTTCCTCGAGGAAACCGATTACGTCAGCCATCGCCCTTCCTTTCGCGCCAATCATCGCTCTTGTCCCGCGTCCGTGCCTCGCGGGCCCGCCGGCGTGCGCCCCCGAGCAGGAGCGGGTGCGGGCGCCGCGCTCATCGTGCCCGAACTCTGACTCCGATCGCCCATGGCCAAGGCTTGACGGCTCGCGTTCGCGACCACCGCTGGCGCCTTCGGCGCGAGCCGTCGCGAGACCGTCTACGCCCCGGCCTCGCCCAGGGGCCGAATAGGCTGTCATCGGCCAATCCGCTGCGGCAGTCGAAAAACTACGGGAAAGGCGGGATGGAGCAGGATCGCCGGCACAAGAGAACGTGGTCCCCGTCGGCCGGGCGCCAGGCCGCAGCCCGTGTCGACGACAGGCGCTGGTTTGCACTTCTCATCCTCTGCCTGGGCGACTTGATGATCGTCCTCGACGTAACGATCGTCGGCGTCGCGCTCCCATCCATCCGTGCCGATCTCGGCTTCTCGGAAGAGTCGCTCGCGTGGGTTGTGAACGCTTACTTGATCACCTTCGGGGGCTTCCTTCTGCTTGGGGGCAGACTCGGCGACCTCTTCGGGCACCGGAGGCTATTCGTGGGCGGGGTTGCTTTCTTCACCGCCGCCTCGGCCGTGTGCGGATTTTCGAACTCGCAGGGGATGCTGATCGGCGCGCGCGCCGTTCAGGGCGTCGGCGGCGCGGTCGTGTCGGCGGTTGCCCTCTCCCTAATGATGACGCTCTTCACCGAGCCGACCGAGCGAGCGAAAGCGATGGGCATCTTCGGCTTCGTCGCCTCGGGCGGCGGCTCGCTCGGCGTCCTCCTCGGCGGCATCCTTACGGACGCTCTCGACTGGCACTGGATTTTCCTCGTCAACGTTCCCGTCGGGATCCTGGTGGTCGTCCTCACGCTCGTCGTGATCCCAGGTGCACGCGTCGCGATGGCCGCGCAGCGGCTCGACCTCGCGGGCGCTGTGATGGTGACGGCCTCGCTCGTGATCGCGGTGTACGCGATCGTGAAGGGGAACGAGACCGGGTGGCTGACGGTGCGTACGCTCGGGCTGCTGGCGGCCTCCGCTGTCCTGCTCGCGATCTTCCTCGGTATCGAAGCGCGCGTGCCCTCGCCGCTTGTCCCGCTCGGCCTCTTTCGGCTTCGCAACATCGCTGTGTCGAACTCTGTCGGCGTCCTCTGGGCCGGGGCAATGTTCGCCTGGTTCTTCCTCACCGCTCTTTACCTCCAGCTTGTGCTGGGGTATAGCCCGCTCGAGGTCGGCCTCGCGTTTCTGCCCGGCAACTTGATCATGGGCGCGATGTCGATCGGCCTTTCCGCGAAGCTCGTCATGCGCTTCGGCATTCGACCCCCGCTCACGGCCGGGCTGGCCCTAGCCTCGCTCGGGCTCTTGCTCCTGGCTCGGGCACCGGCGGACGGGACCTTCGCGATCGATGTCCTCCCCAGCATGATCCTGCTCGGTCTTGGTGCGGGTACGGCGTTCAATCCCGTTCTGCTCGCCGCGATGAGCGACGTCGAACCGACTGAGGCCGGTCTCGCGTCCGGTCTCGTCAACACGTCGTTCATGATGGGCGGCGCGCTCGGGCTCGCCGTGCTCGCCAGCCTCGCAGCCTCCAGAACCGATGCCCTCCTTGCCGATGAAGAGAGCGCGGCAGCGGCGCTCACGGGCGGCTACCACGTCGCATTCTTCGCCGGTGCGCTCTTCGCTGCGGCCGCAGCCGGGCTGGGTGGCCTCTTGCTCCGTATTCGTGCACCGGGAGCGGCCGAAGAGCCGGAGGAAGCGGCTGTCCAACCTGCTCCCTGTCCAGGGGAGCCGGCTCCTTGCAGCTCGTTCTCGGTCGCGGACCGGCGCCCTTCAGAGCAATTTGCCTGAAGCGCATGGGAAGGAGCGGGTCTCCGAGTCGAGTCCGCAGTCCTTTCTCATGGGAGTAGCCGGACTCGAACCGGCGACCTCCTGGGTGCGATCTCGGCGCTCGCTCGTCCTAGGTTCGGCTTGGTTAGGCGCTTGCCGGGCCTGAGGGCGCCGCCCCCCAACAGCTCCCCCAACACCCTGTTCCCGTTCTCCACAAAGACAACGACCACCGATGGAATGAAGCCGAGCGCCCACTGCGCTGACCGGCGGCACTGTCAGCTTGGCGAAGCGACGCGCCGGCCGCGGCTCAGGCCGTGTGGCGGCGGGCACGCGCCTGCGCCGCGAGGGCCGCAGCGGCGACGTAGGCCACCATCGCGACCCCAACGACGACTTCGCCCACCGCGACCGTGCGGAAGCTGATCGCGTGCCCGGCAGGAACGACACCGTCCACGATCTTGCGCGCGAGAGGCTCGAGACAGAAGGCGACCGCCACGGCGAGCGCGCCGAGCCAAGCGCGGTCGTTGCGCCACCGGTTCCCGAGCCACCCGAACAGCGGCCCGGTGAAGAGACCGCCGACGATCACGGGCGACGAGCTCAGAACGAACCCCCGGATCGTCGTCAGGGTGAGCTCGGCACCCTCGATTGGGCTGAGCGTCATGAGGCCATAGCCGGTGAGCGCGGAGAGCGTGGACGCGAGGCCGAGCAGCGCCGCGCGCTTCGGCTCTCGCTGCGTCCATCCGGCGAGAAACGGCAGAACCAGCCACGGCGCGGAGAGCAGGCTGACGTCGGCCGCCCACGGATGCGCCAAGAGACTCCCGAGGTATTGGTCAGCGCCGCCGAAGGCGAAGGCGAGAACGACGGCGAGGACGACGGCCATGACCCGAGGATAACGTCGCGCACGGCGCGTGCCAGGCGGCCAACGGGCCGGCACGGCTCGTGCGCGTCAACCGCTCGCGCCCGCCCGGACTGGCCGAGACACGCTTTGACGCAGACGCCTGTTGCCGCGGTTCCCCCAACATTCTGTCGGGCCGGACGGGCGGTCGAGTCAGCGCAGCGGTCGGTCCACTTCGCGATTTGCAGGAATAAATCAAGTTCCGCGCCTCCGAGCCGCGACCGCATGGCTCAACTTCCAGGCGCTCTCTGTATCCAATCGAGAAAACAAAAGGCGCCCGTTTTGCAGGTCTTTCATGGAGCTAGCCGGACTCGAACCGGCGACCTCCTGGGTGCGATCCAGGCGCTCTCCCAGCTGAGCTATAGCCCCGCGCGGGTCTCAGTGTAGCGGCGCTCAGGCCGCCGGCTGGCGCGGCGCGCCCCGCTTCTCGTCGAGCTTCCCCGCCCTGATCGTCGCGGCCATGTCCTTCGATTCTTCGCGGTAGATAGAGCCGTCCTCGAACTGGATGACGGGGTACTTCAGCTGACCACTGATGCGCTCCAGCTCCTCGCGCTTTCCGCGGCCGGGCCAGGGGCCGGGCACGACCTCATACTCGATGCCTTGCTCGTCGAGCGCCTTCTGCACTCGCCAGCACGAGGGCCGGGGGCTTTGACCCAGAGGTTCTTGCATCGATAGAGCTTGAGCGCCACGGGCGGCCTCCTATCTCGA
>DASQXE010000099.1:0-3313 GCA_035639875.1 Gaiellaceae bacterium
TCCGCGGCTCGACGACGACCGCGTCGGGGCAGAGGCGGAGGGCACGCGCGACGCCCATCGCCGTTCGCACCCCGTGGGCCTTGGCCTCGTAACTCGCCGCAAGCACGACCCAGGCGCCGACGATCACGGGCCGCCCGCGCAGCGAACGGTCGTCCCGCTGCTCGACGGCCGCGAAGAAGGCGTCGACGTCGGCGTGCAGGATCGTCGCTTCCTCCAATACGAACACATGTTCGCATCGAACGCGGGAATCTGCCAGGGTCCGGCGCGTTTGTCCTGAGCGATGGCGAAGGCGTGGTCCGCAGAGCTGGAGCTCCTGGGCGCGGGCGGCGAGCCCGTCGACCTGTGGCGGACGCTCACCTCGCACGGCGTCGCCGACCTGGCGCCGAACTCGCTCGACGAGGATTCGAAGACGCTGGTGACGACGCTGCCGCTCCCGCGCAGCCGGGCGCGCACGGTCACGATCGGCGCCGGCCGCCCGGGCTTCGCGCGCCTCGAAGGAGAAAACGTCGGCGCGCGTGACGCGGTCGTCCTCGCCGAGACCGTCCGCCACATGCTCCGGCTCGACGCCGACCTCTCCGGCTTCTACCAGGTCGCGCGGGCCGACGCGGAGCTCGGCTGGGCCGCCGCGGGAGCGGGCCGGATGCTGCGCAGCCCGACCGTCTTCGAGGACGTGATCAAGACGATCTGCACGACGAATTGCGCGTGGGGCGCGACGGTGCGGATGACCGGCACGCTCGTCTCCGAGCTCGGGGTCGAGGCTCCGGATGGCAGGCGCACGTTTCCGACCCCGGAGGCGATGGCCAAGCAGCCGGAGCGCTTCTACAAGAACGACGTGCGGGCCGGCTACCGCGGGCCGTACCTGCGCTCGCTCGCCGCGGACGTCGCCGCAGGCAGGCTCGACCTCGAGGCGCTCAACGACCCCGAGCTATCCGATGACGAGGTCGCGGAGCGCCTGCTCGCGCTTCCCGGCTGCGGCCCGTACGCGACGGCGCACATGATGATGCTGCTCGGCCGCTACTCGCGGCTCATCCTCGACTCCTGGACGCGGCCGAAGTACGCGAGGCTTCGCGGCCGCAAGGCATCCGACAAGACGATCGAGCGGCGTTTCAGGCCGTACCGCGACTACGCTGGGCTGGCGTTCTGGCTCTACCTGACCCGCGACTGGGTCTAGGGCGCCCGAGCCAGGCGCCCTCTCCCCTTCCCCCGTGTTAGGCAGAAACCGGCAGTGGCTGGGCAGTCGCGGCGCCCACAAGTCCGTGCCTGTGGGCCCAGCGGCTTGCCTCGGTTCGGTTCGCCACGTCCAGCTTCCTGTAGATATTCGAAAGGTGAAACTTGACGGTCTGCTCGGTGACCCAAAGCATCCGTGCAAGATCACGATTCGAGTGGCCCTCCGCGACGAGTGCGAGGATCTCCCGCTCCCGCCGCGTCAACGCGACGTCCTCGTCCACCTCGCCGTCGGCTGCAACGATCGGCAGGGAGCTGGGCGTGCTCCCATTCGCCGAACCGTTCTTGGCGAGGAAGATCGTGTGGTCGAATGTCTGCCGGACAGTCGCCGCGACATCCTCCGGATGCGCCGTCTTGACGGCGTAAGCGGACGCGCCGGCGTCGAAAGCAGCGTCGATCGCGCCGTCCTCTCGCGAGGCGCCGAGGACGATCACGCGAAGCGTGCTCAACCGCTCCCGAAACGCTCGGATGAGCGCACCGCCGCCCATCCCGCCGCTGATCGTCTCGGTCTCGCAAATGAGGACGTCGGGCTGCGTCTTCTCGACGAGCTCGAGTGCAACCTCCGGCGAGGTTGTCTTGCCTACGACCGCGACGTCATTCGAACGCAGGATGGTTTCCAACGCATCGAGCCACAGTGGGTGCGGGTCAAGTAACACCGCCGTTCGATGGTGGGTACTGGCCAAGTGACCATGCCGCCTTTCTCCCCCCTGCCGCTATGTGACTCCTTTCTAACGAAAGGCGAGCTAACTGTAAAGGGTCTAGGGTGGAAAACTAGACCAAGATCTGTGGAAAGCTACACTTTGCTGTTGACAACGCGGCTGGTCCTGTGGAGGGTGACGACGCATTGCGGATGTCGGACCCGCAATCGCCGCCGGTGGATATCTCGACCTCTGCTTCGACCCGTCTGAACGGGTCGTAGATTTCCGAACCCGAGGCGCTTTAGCCTGGCCGTACGGCGAAGGTACGCCGCATACGTTCGCCGTCGGGCGAGCTGCGGCCCGCCCAAGCAGGCGGGCGGCTCCCGGGAGGCCAAGCCGGGACCGCCCGCCATGCTCCGGCGGCGGCCGAATGGTCTCGCGAGTCAGAGGCCGAGAGCTTCGCGTGCTCGCGTCGGTAGCAAGCGGAGACGCTGCCCCGCTCGCAGCTTCGCCACGACGGCTGCGTCGCCGCAGCGAGGCTCTCGGCGCGACGCCGCGACGAGATAGCCCCAGAGGATCGCGAACGCCGCGGGCTCTCGAAACGCGCGGTGAAGGCTCCGGAGAAGGAGGTATGAAGGCCGGTAGCGCATGAACCTTGCTGCGTTTCCCTGTGCAGCCCACGCCGACCAGCGAGAGCCGTCGCGGGCTCCTTCGAGGCGATGGTGGTGGAACGGAAGGTCGCGAAACGTCGCCGTGCGCCAACCATGGGTTTGCGCCTTGACGACGTCTATGCCGTCCCAGCCCATACGGGCCTCCAGCGGAAGCACGTCCTGCAGGCAGCTCCACCTATAGACCCGTGCCGCGCCCCAAACGTGGTCGCCCGTGACGGGGCGTTCCTTCGCGGAGCCGCTGAGACGGTCGTGGCAGGTTCCACTGGCGACGCCCAGTTGCGGATCGCGGCGGAACTCGGCCAGCAACCGCTCGAAGTACTCGTCGCCGAACGAGACGTCGGCGTCCACCTTGGCCACGCCGTCGACCTCGATGTCGAGCGCAGCCAAGCCGGCGTGAAAGGCGTGGACGACGGGCGCGCCGCGGGCAGCCCGGCTCGGCGGCTCGCAGGCGACGACGCGCATCCAGTCCAATTCGCCCGCCAGGCCACGAGCCACGGCCATGGTCTCGTCGCCCGAGCCGTTCTCGACGACGATCCATCGGCTCGGGCGAACGGTCTGGGCAGCCAGCGAGCCGGCGAGCCTCGCGAGATGGCCCGCCTCGTCTCGGGCCGGTGTGACCACCGCGTAGGTCTCGAGCCCGTTCACGCCGGCAGCCGGACGGCGTCGCGTCGTACCCGTGGAGCGTCGAGCGCGCGTGGCAGCGTCGTCGTCAGCCAGACCTCGAGCATGAGCACGGCGAGCAGGAGCTGCGTGTGGCCGCGGTCGCGACCGGAGGCGTGT
>DASQXE010000100.1:0-16242 GCA_035639875.1 Gaiellaceae bacterium
GCCGAGACGATCAAGTCCCATCACAACGTCGGCGGCCTTCCCGACGTGATGGACCTCGAGCTCGTCGAGCCGCTACGCATGCTGTTCAAGGACGAGGTGCGCCGCGTCGGCGAGGAGCTAGGCCTCCCGGAGGACATGGTCTGGCGGCATCCGTTCCCGGGACCCGGGCTCGCAATCCGCATCATCGGGGAGGTCACGGAGGAGCGGCTCGAGATCCTGCGCCAGGCGGACGCCATCCTGCTCGAAGAGGTTCGCCGCGCGGGGCTCTACCGCGAGCTCTGGCAGTGCTTCGCCGTGCTCCCGGCGATACGTTCGGTTGGCGTGCAAGGCGACTCGCGGACGTACGCCTACCCGATCGTCATCCGCGCAGTGACTTCGGAGGACGCGATGACCGCGGATTGGGCGCGCCTTCCGTACGACCTCCTGGAAACGATCGCGAGCCGAATCATCAACGAGCTCCCCGCGGTCAACCGAGTAGCGCTCGACCTCTCCTCGAAGCCGCCGGCGACGATCGAGTGGGAGTGAAAGCCGGCGGCCTCCACCGACGCCGGTAGGCCCAAGCCGGCGGGGGTCTTTCGACCGTGACCGCGCGATAGGCTCGCCGGAGGTGAGCCGCTACCGCTGGACGATCCTCGCGCTCGGGACGGGCGCCCAGGCCGCGTACTCGGCCGTCTTCCTCGGAATCCCGGTGCTCGCGCCCGCGCTACGGGCCGAGTACGGGCTCTCCCTGCCGGAGGTCGGACTCGTCATCGCCACGGCGAACCTCGGTTCGATCCTCTCCCTGCTCGCGTGGGGACTGCTGGCAGACAGAGTCGGGGAGCGCGCCGTCCTTGCCGGTGGTTTGACGGGAGCGTCGGTCGCGCTCTGCGGGGCAGCTTTCGCGCCGGCCTTCGGAACACTCGTCGCGGCCCTCACCATCGCGGGAGCCCTTGGCGCGAGCGTCAACGCGGCGAGCGGACGAGCCGTCATGGGCTGGTTCAGCGCGCGGCAGCGCGGCTTCGCCCTTGGAATCCGGCAGACATCCGTCCCCATCGGCGGGCTCGTCGTCGCGCTCGGACTTCCGCCGATCGCCGACGCCTGGGGCGTACGCGGCGGGCTCGTCGCGCTGGCCTGCGGCTGCTTCTCGGCCGCGCTGGCGGGCGCCGTCGGTCTGCGGGAGGCTCCGCCGAGCGAGGAGGAGCTCGCCGTGGGGCGCCCGCTCCGGGACGCGCGCATGTGGCGCCTCTCGGTCGGGAGCGCGCTTGTCATCGCCGCCCAAGCGAGCATCCTCGGCTTCGTCGTCCTCTTCCTCCACGGCGAGCGGGGCCTCTCGACGGCGGCCGCAGGCGGCGTCTTCGCGTTGATGCAGCTCGTCGGCGCCGCATTGCGCGTCGGGGCAGGTCGCTGGTCGGACCGGGTCCGCGCGCGGATCGCGCCACTTCGCCGGCTCGCGGTCGGCCTCGCGGTCGCTCTCGCCGCCACCGCCGCTCTCGTCGGCGCGCCTCTCCTGCTGCTCCTCCCGGCGCTCGTCATCGCCGGGGCTCTCTCGCTCTCCTGGAACGGCCTGTCGTTCACCGCGGCCGCCGAGTTGGCCGGTAGAGCCCGAAGCGGCGCGGCGATCGGCTTCCAGCAGACCGCCCTCTCCGTCTCCTACGCGGCGACCGCGCCCGTCTTCGCCGCTGTCGTCGACGCCGCCTCGTGGCGCGTGGGCTTCTTCCTCGCCGCGCTCATGCCCCTCGCCGGGGCGGGCGTCTTGCGGCGCCTCCCCGTCTAGTCGAGTTCCTCTTCGGCTTCCTCGCCGTGCTCGACGATGTCGCCTTTCTTGAACAGGACGTCTTGGAGCACCGTGCGCCATTTCGGCTTGCGCCGTGCGAGGAACTCGAGGTTCATGGCGAAGTGCTTGAACTCCTCCTGCTGGGCGTTTTCCATGATCGCCCGCGCCTCGCGGTCTGCCTCGAGAGCCAGGCGCTGCTCGTACCAATCGATCGCCTCCGCCTCCTCGATGAGCGACACGCATATGCGCGCGAACGTGCGCACCTCTTCGGGCAGCTCGCCCGGCGGCTCGTGGTATTGCTCGAACGGCATGGTCCTCCTCGGTCTCGTGCGCTGACCGCGAAACGCTAGCCTCCCTCGGATGAACGTGGTCGCGTTGGCCGAGCGGGCGCGTCGTCGTCTCGCCCTTCGGCGCCTGCTCGTCTGGGGCGTCCCGCTTCTCTATCTCGCTGTGCTCGCGCTCTTCATCGCACGAGAGGGAATCCCGCTCTCGCGCGACACGCTCGTCATGTGGATCCTGCTGGGCCTCCTCGCTCTGTCAGTCACGAACTTCCGCCGCTGGGCAAGCGGCGTCGTCTTCGAATGGCTGCCGTTCCTCGTCATCCTGTGGCTGTACGACCTCCTGCGTGGACAGGCGGACGGCCTTCTCTTTCGGACGCACGTCTACCCGCAGCTCGATGCCGAGAAGTTCGTGTTCGGCGGGACGGAGCCGACCGTCTGGCTGCAGAACCACCTGTGGCACGGCGGATTCGACCTGCGCTGGTGGGACTTCGGCTCGTGGTTCGTGTACGTGAGCTACTTCCTCGGGACGTACATCGTCGCCGGCGCCCTGTGGTTCTTCGCCCACGAGCACTTTCGGCGCTACGTCGCCACGGTCTCCCTCCTCGCGCTCATGGGCTTCACCACATACGCGATCTTCCCGGCCGCGCCGCCCTGGATGGCGAGCGAGCTAGGGGCGATGGAGCCGACGACGAGGTCGATCGGGATCATCTGGAGCCACATTCCGATCGCACATTTCAACGATCTGTTCGAGAAGGGCTCGCAATACGCAAACTCGGTCGCCGCGGTGCCTTCGTTGCACGCGGCCTACACGCTTCTCATCGCCCTGTCGCTCTGGCGTTTCGCTCCGTGGTGGGGCCGCGTGCTTCTCACTCTCTATCCGTGGGCGATGGCCTTCGCCCTCGTCTACACGTCGGAGCACTACTTCGTCGACATCCTGCTCGGCTGGATCTATTGCGTCGTCGCCTATCTCGTCGTCAACCGCGTCGCCCAGCGGATCTCTGCGCGGGGGACGGAGCCGGCGGTCGCTACCTGATCTCGAAGCCGCGCAGGCCCTCCGGCTCTTCCTCGCTGACGTCCACTCGCTCGACGCGGGCACTCCCGGGACCCCCGCGCGCGAACTCGACGACGCGCGCGACGGCTTCGGGCTCGCCCTCGAGGACGGCCTCGACAGTTCCCTCCCACGTGTTCCTCGCCCAGCCCGCGACCCCCTGTCTCTCGGCGAGACGCTGCAGCGAGTCGCGGAAGAAGACACCCTGGACGCGTCCGTGGATGACGAGCCGGCGCCGCACCACGCGCGTAGGCTAGCCAGGTGCGCGCGAGCGAGTTCGTGACGCGCTTGGCTGCGGCGCAGATCGGCGAGACGTACAACTTCTATCGCCACGGGGAGCGCGCCGGCCTCCGGCGCGAGCGCCTTGTCGACTACCTCGAGACGCGGCGGAACGCGCCGTTCTTGCTCGTGGGGGAGGCGGCGGGTTATCGCGGCGCGCGCGTCAGCGGCGTTCCCTTCACGTCGGAGCGCCAGCTCACTGGCTCCGGGCCGACGGAGCCAAGCGCGACGATCGTCCACCGCGTGCTCGCCGAGCTGGGGCTTGAGGAGGTAGTCCTCCTCTGGAACCTCGTGCCGACGCACCCGCACGTCCCCGGTCGTCCGAACTCCAACCGGCCGCCCACGCGCGCCGAGGTCGCGACAGGCCGCCCCTTCCTCGGCGAGCTGGCGTGCGGGCGAACCGTTCTCGCGGTCGGAAGGCTGGCCGCGGGTGAGCTCGGTGCCCCGTATGTGCGCCACCCTTCGCACGGGGGCTCGGCGGCCTTTCGGGACGGATTGCTACAATCGGCGCTCGGCGGACAGCAGGTCCGCCGCTTTTCTGTCCAATGAAGACCTACTCCGCCAAGCCAAAGGAGCTCGAGCAGCGCTGGTACATCGTCGACGCCGAGGGGCAGACGCTCGGCCGTCTGGCGACGCGTGTCGCCGACACTTTGCGCGGCAAGCAAAAGGCTCAATTCACGCCGCACATCGACACGGGCGATTTCGTCGTCGTCGTCAACGCGGAGAAGATTGCAGTGACGGGCAAGAAGCGGGAAGACAAGATCTATTACCGCCACTCTGGCTATCCCGGCGGCTTGCGCGAGCGCACGCTCGGCGAGGAGCTCGAGCGACGCCCCACCGAAGTCCTCCGCAAAGCCGTCAAGGGCATGCTTCCGCGCAACCGCCTCGCCCGACGGCAGTTGACGAAGCTGAAGATCTACGCGGGCCCGGACCACCCGCACGAGGCCCAGAACCCGACCCCTCTTCCGGACTGATCTGATGGCCGAACTCGCCCAATACCGGGGTACCGGTAAGCGGAAGACCTCCGTGGCACGGGTGATCCTCCGCCCCGGCGACGGCGCCACGTGGATCAACGGCCGCACGATCGAGGAGTACTTCCCGCGCCAGGCTCTCCGCACGACGGCGACCGCGCCGCTCCGCGTGGCGGGCGTCGAGGGGCGATTCGACATCCGCGCGCGCCTGCAGGGCGGAGGGCCGACCGGGCAGGCTGGAGCCCTGCGGCACGGGATCGCGCGTGCCCTCGTCGAGGCTGATCCTGAGCTGCGCACGGTCCTCAAGCGCGAGGGGTTCCTCACGCGCGACGCGCGGATCGTGGAGCGCAAGAAGGCCGGCCTGCACAAGGCGCGCAAGGCGCCGCAGTTCTCCAAGCGCTGAGACGCTACTTCGGCACGGACGGCGTCAGAGGCGTCGTCGGCGCGGATCTGACCGACGGGCTCGTCGAGCGCCTAGGGCGTGCATTCGGCCGGTGGGGCGCGCGCGAGGTCTTGGTCGGGCGCGACACGAGGGCATCCGGCGTCCGCCTCGAGGAGGCGCTCACGCGGGGCCTTGTGGAGGCGGGGTGTGACGTGGTTCGGGCGGGCGTGCTTCCGACTCCTGCGGTTGCATTGCTGGCCGGGGATGCCCACGGCTCGGTCATCTCGGCGTCGCACAACCCGCCCGAGTACAACGGCGTGAAGTTCTTCGCGCAACGCGGACGCAAGCTGACGGACGAGGAAGAAGAGGCGATCGAACAGCTGCTCGACGCACCCGCGACCGACGGCGGCCGCGTGCGTGACGAAGATGACGCGGGCGAGCGTTACCTCGCCCTCGTTACGAGTCGCTTCGGCGCCCGTCTGGAGGGACTTCGGGTCGTGCTCGATTGCGCCAACGGCGCCCTGTATGCGATCGCGCCTGCCGCTTTTCGTCGTCTCGATGCCCACGTTGCCATCATAGGCAACAACCCGGACGGCACGAACATCAACGTGGGGTGCGGAGCCACCGACCTTTCCTTGCTGCGGGAGACGGTGTGCGGCGGCGAGTTCGACCTCGGAATCGCGTTCGACGGAGACGGCGATCGCGTGCTGGCAGTGGATGGCGCGGGCAACGACGTGGATGGCGACCAGATCATCGCCGTGCTTGCTCTTCACCTCGGCGTCGACCTCGTCGCGGTTACGCAAATGACGAACCTCGGCTTCCACCGCCTGATGGAACAGCGCGGAATCAGGGTCCTAACCACCGATGTCGGTGACCGCTACGTGCTGGAGGCGCTGCGCCGTGAGAGAGGGGTGCTCGGCGGCGAGCAATCGGGCCACATCCTCTACCTCGAGGGTCATCCGACCGGCGACGGTCTCGTCGGGGCGCTACTCCTCTGCCGGGCGGTCGTCGAAAGCGGAGGCACGCTCGCCGAGCTCGGCGCCCAGATGCCGAAGTTGCCCCAGGCCAAGACCGATGTCGCAGTGCGATCGAAGGAGATCCCGGCTGATCTCCGAAGGCGGATAGATGAGCTTGCTCGAGATGGCCGTGTGGTCGTTCGACCGTCCGGAACCGAGCCCGTGGTGCGCGTCCTCGCCGAGGCGGAAACCGAGGAAGAGGCCGCCGACCTCTGTGGTAGGATCGCGGCTCTCGTCTCGCGAGAGCTCGGTTCCTAGCCGGGGTTTTATGTTTTTCGTGACCCTGTCCAGCGCAAAAGGAGCTGGCCGTGTGCGGGATCATCGGATACGTAGGCTCCAGACCCGCTAAGGATCTCCTGCTTCAGGGTCTCGAGCGCCTCGAGTACCGCGGCTACGACTCCGCGGGCCTCGCGCTGCTCGAGGACGAGGGTCTCGAATACGTCCGTGCGGTCGGGAACCTCGACCAGCTCAAGGCCGAGACGGGGCTCGACAGCTCGGATTCGACCACCGGCGTGGGGCACACGCGCTGGGCGACGCACGGCAAGGTCTCCTACGAGAACGCGCATCCGTTGACGGGCTGCTTGGCCGACGAAATCGCCGTAGTCCTGAACGGCATCGTCGAGAACTTCCGCGAGCTCAAGGAGTCGCTCGCCGCCGACGAGCACGCCTTCTCGTCGGAGACCGACGCCGAGGTCGTGGCCCATTTGATCGAACGGCACTACAGAGGCGATCTGGTCGAGGGCGTGCGCAAGGCTTACGCGGAGCTCGAAGGCCACTTTGCCTTCGTGGTCATCCACCGGAACCACCCGGAGATGCTCGTCGGTGCTCGCCTTCAGTGTCCGCTCGTCGTCGGCATCGGCGAGGGAGAGATGTTCCTCGCCTCCTCGATCGCTGCCTTCCTCCGCGAGACCCGCCGCGTTCAGCTGATCGAGGACGGAGAAGTCGTGGCGATCACGAAGAACGGCGCCAGGTTCACCTCGGTCGAGAACGGGCCGCGTGAGCGCGAGGAGTTCGAGGTCGACTGGGACGACGAGGCGGCCGAGAAGCACGGGTACGAGACATTCATGCTCAAGGAGATCTACGAGCAGCCGCAGGCGGTGGCCGACACGATCGGGGACCGTATCCGCGGCGGCCGGCTCGTGCTCGAGGACCTAGGCCTGACCGAGGTCGAGATGCAAAACCTCCGGCGCATGGTCATCCTGGCAACGGGGACGGCCTACCACGCGGGAGTCGTCGGACGGTACGTCATCGAAGAGTGGGCCCGCCTGCCCTGCGAGCCCGACATCGCGAGCGAATGGCGCTATCGCAATCCCGTGCTGACGCGGGACACGCTCGTGGTCGGCATTTCGCAGTCAGGGGAGACGCGCGACACGATCCACGCCATCCGGCTGGCGCGGGAAAGCGGTGCACGCACGGTCGCGATCACGAACATGATGGGCACGCAGATCACCCAAGAGGTCGAGACGGTTCTCTACACGCGCGCCGGCATCGAGATGAGCGTTGCCGCTACCAAGACCTTCACCGCGCAGGTTACCTTGCTTTACCTCCTTGCTCTTCGGTTGGCGCAGGTGCGAAAGACCCTGCCCGTGGAGGAGATTGCGTCGCTGCTCGCGGAGGTCGAGGCGCTCCCCGCCAAGCTGTCCGCGTATCTCGACGCCGATCATCCAATCGAGGAGATCGCCCGGCGCCACTATCGCAAGCCCTTCTTCCTCTATCTCGGCCGCCACATCGGCTTGCCGGTGTGCCTCGAGGGCGCGCTGAAGCTGAAGGAGATCTCCTACATACCGACGGAGGCCTATTCGGCAGGGGAGATGAAACACGGGCCGATCGCGCTTCTCGATCCGGAGACGCCGGTCGTCTGCGTCGCCACCGATTCGCATGTTTACGACAAGGTGGTCTCCAACATCCAGGAGGTGCGCGCCCGCGGGGCCGAGGTCATCGCTATCGCGACCGATGGCAACGAGGACATCCAACACCACGCGGACGATGTCGTCTTCGTGCCCCGCACGCATCCGTTCTTACAGGCGCCGTTGGCCGTCCTGCCGCTTCAGCTGCTCGCCTACCGGATCGCGCGGCTGCTCGGGTTGAACATCGACCAGCCGCGCAACCTGGCCAAAACGGTCACGGTGGAATAGGACGCTTCCCGGGGCCGCCGCGAGCCTCCCTCCAACGCTAACGCGTCGACAAATGACGCGCTCGCAGTTGTCTCGTATGCTCAAGCGACTTCGCCGCGCTTCTCCGTCCGGGTAGCTAAATTCGGAAACTCACAGACGTGGCGCGGCGGATGTGGGAAAAGCGTGCCGAACGACGCGCGGCGCCGCGCTAAGCCTCCCCGGGTGGTCGCCTCAGCCGCTTCACCTCACCGCGGCGCTTCTTCTCCGTCAGCCGTCGCTCCCGCGCGGCTGTCGTCGGCCTCGTCGGGCGTCGCTTCCGCTGCACTCGCAGGCCGGCCCGGATCGCCTCGGCAAGCCGCTCGAGCGCCAGCTCACGGTTCCGAAACCGGCTGCGCTCGTCCTGAGCCACGGTGCGCACGACCCGCCCCGCACGCGCCCGCAACCGCCGCTTCTGCGCGTCCGTGAGCGCGGCGGACGCATCGACGTCGAACACGGCCTCCGCCCTCGTCTCCGTCTTCTGCGCATGTTGGCCGCCCGGCCCGCTCGAGCGTGAGTAGCGAAGCTCGATCTCATCGAGGGGAATGGCCACCTTCGCCGTCACCTGAATAGACTCGCGGCTGCCGATGACGGCCATTTTGCTCGACATCGACGGGGTGCTCCACGTCTCCGGCGAGGCGATTCCGGGCGCCGCCGACGCCGTCCGCGCACTCCGCGACAAGGGACACCGACTGCGCTTCGTCACGAACAACACGACGCGCGCCCGCGCGCAGCTCGCGGACGAGCTGCGCGCCATCGGCATCGAGCTCGAGGACGAGGAGCTCGCGACGACGCCGCTCGCCGCGGGCCGACTCCTGGAAGGTCTCCGCGTTCTCCCGGTGACGATGGCGGCGATCAAGGACGATCTGGCAGAACACATGACGCTCGTGGACGAGGGCGCCGAGGTCGTGCTCGTCGGCGGGGCCGACGAGACGGCCGAGACCGGGGAGGTCTTCTCCTACGAAGAGTTGAACCGCGCCTTCGCGGAGCTGCGCGAGGGGGCGCGCCTCGTCTGCCTGCACAAGAACAGGTGGTGGCAGACCTCGAGAGGGCCGCTGCTCGATGCCGGCGGCTTCGTTGCGGGACTCGAGTACGCGGCCCAGATCCAGGCCCAGATCGTGGGGAAGCCCACGGCCGCCTACTTCGAGGCCGCACTGGCTGAGCTCGACGCTGCCCCGGGGGAGGCTGTCATGGTCGGCGACGACGTCGAAGCCGACATCGGGGGCGCCAAGCGCCTCGGCATGCGCGGCGTGCTCGTCCGCACGGGCAAGTTCAGGCCGGCTGCGCTCCGCGAGGCTGATCCGCAGCCGGACGGCGTGATCGACTCGATCGCCGATCTTCCCGCATACCTCGCCGCATGAGGGTCGGGCTGGACGTGATCGAGATCGGACGCGTCGAGCACGCACTCGCCCGCTACGACGCCTTTCGCGACCGTTGCTTCACCGAAGCCGAGCGGGCGTACTGCGACTCGAGGCCCAATCCGGCCCAGCACTACGCCGCTCGCTTCGCCGGCAAAGAGGCCGTCGGGAAGGCCCTCGGCTTCGGCGTCGCGCGTGCCTTTGCGTGGAAGGAGGTCGAGATCATCGGGCGGCCGAAGCCCGACGTCCATCTGTCCGGCCGGGTCAGCGAATGGGCCGAGCGGATCGGCGCGGGGCCGCTCGACCTCTCCATGACGCACTCGAAGGGAATTGCCGCCGCCGTCTGCGTCGCCGATGTGGTCTGAAGGTCTCTACACAGCCGAGGAAATGCGGGCGGCCGAGGAGGCGTACGCCGGACCGAGCCTCGAACTGATGGAGCGGGCGGGGTCGGCGACAGCCGAGGCGCTCGCGCGCCGCTACCCAGACGCGCGCATGGTGTCGATCTGGTGCGGAGCGGGCTCGAACGGCGGCGACGGCTTCGTCGTGGCACGCAAGCTGCACGAGACCGGTCGCGGCGTCGAGGTCAGGCTGGTGGCGGACGAGGCGAAGGCAAAGGGCGATGCGGCTGAGAACCTGAGACGGGCCCGCGAGGCTGGCGTCTCGTTCACCGACGAAGGCACCGCCGGCGACGTGGCCGTCGATGCGCTTTTCGGCACCGGGTTCTCGGGAAAGCCCCGGCAAGACGCGGCGGCGCGGATCGAGGAGATCAATTCGCTCGGCGTCCCGATCGTCGCCGTCGACGTCCCGAGCGGCGTGGACGCCTCGACGGGCGAAGTCGCCGGGCCGGCGGTCTCTGCCGAGCTCACGGTTACCTTCCACGCGCGCAAGGTGGGCCTCGTGGTCGCGCCCGGGCGCTTCCACGCGGGGGAGGTCGAGGTGGCCAACATTGGTCTCGGCGGCTTGCAAACTCGGCACCACCGCGTGTTGCCGGAGATTCTCGGCCTCGTCCCTCGACGCCGCGAAACCGACAACAAGTACTCGGCCGGCTCGGTGCTCGTCGTCGGCGGCTCGACGGGAAAGACCGGCGCCCCGTCGCTCGCCGCGGAGGCTTCTCTCCGCGCGGGAGCCGGAATCTGCACGGCCTGCGTGCCCGCGTCGCTCAACACCGTCTTCGAGCAGCGCCTGCTCGAAGTGATGACGCGCGCCTGTCCCGACGAGGACGGAGTGATGACGATGGACGCGGCCGATTCGATTCTCGAGGCGGCCGAGCGTGCCTCGGCCGTGGCCCTTGGGCCCGGTCTCGGCCGTACAGGCGGCGTGCGCGCGCTGACGGGCTATCTCCTCGACCGGCTGGACAAGCCGCTTGTCCTCGACGCGGACGGCCTCTGGGCCGCTGTCGACCACCTCGACTGGATCTTCGCCCGCGATGCGCCCACGGTTCTCACACCGCACGAGGGCGAACTTGCCCGCCTTCTGGGGCGCAAATCGGACTGGGTACGTGCGCGCCGCTTGCATGCTGCTCAAGCGGGAGCAGACGAGGTCGGGGCCGTCCTTCTCCTCAAGGGTGCGGACACGATCGTCGCCGCTCCCGGGCGCGGTGCGCTCGTTGCCGATCTCGGCAATCCGGGACTTGCCACGGCTGGCTCCGGCGACGTCCTGACGGGGATCGTCGCTGCCTTCCTCTCCAAGGGAATGGACGGGGGCGAGGCCGCTGCGGCGGCGGCCGCCACGCAGGGAATCGCGGCCGACATTGCCGCGGAGCGCCACGGTAGCGCCGGACTGATTGCCAGCGACGTCGTCGAGGCGCTCTCGCCGGCGCTCTCGTGAGCCGCCGCTCGGAGATCACCATCGACCTCGGCGCTTTCCGCCGAAACGTGACCCGGCTGCGCGAGGCGGCTGCCCCCGCCGAGCTCTGGGCGGTCGTCAAGGCTGACGCCTACGGCCACGGGATGGGCGATTGCGCCCGCGTGGCTCTCGACGCCGGTGCGACCGCCCTTTGTGTCGTGACTGCGCACGAAGGGGAGGCGTTGCGCTCCGCATTTCCCGACGCGCGCATCCTGGTCATGGGCCCTCTGGCCGCCGGAGAGGACGAGATCGCCCGCGGTGCGCGCCTCGAGATCGCCGTCTCGTCGCCCGTGATTCCGGAAGGCGTGACGGTCCATCTCAAGGTCGACACCGGCATGGGACGATGGGGGATGACGCCGGACGAGGCCCGCTCGGCCCCACGCGAGCGCGTTGTCGGCCTGATGAGCCACCTGGCGACGGCGGACGAGCCCGACCAAGCGTTCGCTCGCGAGCAAATCGCGCGGTTCTCCGCGCTCGTGCGCGAGTTCGACGGTCTCCGGGCGCACCTGGCGAACAGCGCCGCGACCCTTGCGTTCCCCGAGGCGCGCTTCGACGCCGTCCGCTGCGGGATCGCGCTCTATGGACTGTCCCCCTTCGGCGACGACCCGAGACGGCACGATCTTCAACCGGTGCTCTCGTGGCGCAGCTACGTCGCCGTGACCAAGGACCTTGACCGGGGCGAAAGTGTCGGCTACGGGCGCCGGTTCCTCGCGGAGCGGCCGACTCGGATCGGGATCGTGCCGGTGGGCTACGCAGACGGCTTTCGGCGCGGCCTGACCGGCACCGAGGTGCTAGTGGCGGGCACTCGCCGTCCCGTTGTCGGAACGATCTCGATGGACGCATTCGCGGTGGAGCTCGGGGACGAGGAGGCAGGGGCTCCGGTGACGCTCATCGGCGACGGCGTCCTCGCTGAGGAGCACGCGCGCCGGCTGGGAACGATCAACTACGAGATCGTCAGCGGAATTAGATCCGCCCCGCTGCGCGCCGAGAGAACGGTCGTCGATGGATGAGCGCATCCGCACCGCGGTGGCGGGAGTCGAGGCGTACGTGGTCGGCGGCGCTGTTCGCGACGAGCTGCTCGGCCGGCCCCTCGTCGACGTCGACGTCGCCACGCACGACCCCGAGGTGGCCGCGCGGATCTACGCAGGACTGAGCAAGGGTGCCTTGTTTCCGCTCTCGGAGCGGCACGGCGCGTGGCGCGTGGCCTTCCGCGACGGAACGACGGTCGATTTCACGCCCCTCCGTGGCGCGATCGAGGACGACCTCCGGACGCGGGACTTCACGATCAACGCGATCGCCGAGCCGGTCACCGGCGGCGAGCGGCTCGACCCGCTCGGAGGGCTCGCAGACGTCGAGGTCCGGCGCCTTCGGGCGGTGTCCGACAGCGTCTTCGCGGACGATCCCCTGCGCCTCCTCCGAGCCGTCAGGCTCGAGGACGAGCTGGGTTTCGCGCTCGACGAGAAAACGGAGAGCCTCGTGCGCGAACGCGCGGTCCTGGTCACGGAGCCGGCGGGCGAGCGCACGCTCGGCGAACTCGAGCGGCTGACGCCGGAAGGGTTTCGGCGGGCGGACGAGCTCGGCTTGCTCGCCCCGCTCGGGGGGTCGCTCGAGCGTCTCGACCAGGTCGACGTCGTCGATTCGCCCGGCTTTCTCCTCGTCACCGTCTTCGGCGACGCGCTCTTCCAGCTTCCCATCTCGAACGAGCTCCGGCGCTTCGCGCGCACCTTGCTGGCGGCGGAGCGACCTGCCGACGACACCCCACGCGAAATTCACCGCTTTCGGCGGTCCACCGAGCCGTGGGCCCTCACGGCGCTCGCGTTCCTGGGCGCGACCGATCTCTACGAGGCGGTGCGCGTGGCCCGGGCGTCCGACCCGAGCGAGCCGCTGCTGCGCGGGGAGGACATCCTCGCCCTGGGGGTCCGCCCGGGCCCTGAGGTCGGTCGCCTGCTGGATCTCGTCGCCGAGGAGCGTGCCGCGGGAACGGTCTCCACTCGCGAGGAGGCGCTGGAGCTCGCGCAGCGCGAGATCAAGAGCGCCACTTGATCGTGCAGCCGACCGGCGGCACTTCGGCCGGTTCCACAGCTCCGCCATCGAGCACGGCGTCGAGTGCGCTGCGCAGGTACGGCTCGGCGCCCGCGGGATCGTGATGGTCCGAATCTGGGGTTCCGTGGTAGGCGAGCCGGTGGTCGGCGTCAAAGAGAAAGACCTCGGGTGTCCGCGAGGCTCCGTACGCGGAGGCGACTTCTTGCGTCTCGTCGTAAAGGAACGGAAAGACGAAGCCCCTTTCCGCTGATCGCTGCCGCATGTCCTCGACCGAGTCGCCGAGGTAGCCGGCGTTGGAGTTGATCGCGACGAGCCCGGCGCGGTCGGCGTAGTCGCGCGCGACGTCGTTGATCCGCTCCTCCCACGCGACCACGTACGGACAGTGAACGCACGAGAAGATCACTGCGACCGGGCGGCCCTCGAAATCTGCGAGCGCGTGCTTCTTCCCTCCGACATCGGCCAAATCGAACGGGGGAGCGGGATCTCCAGGCGCCAGCCTGGCCATCCGGCCATGCTACCGGCGTGGGGCCGGTCTACGACGCCGTCGCGTTCGGGATGTGGGCATACACGAACGCCGCTTTCCGCGTGCGAGTGCTCGGCCCGCGGCGGTTTCGCCTCGCACCGCGCACGCTGATCGTCTCCGCGCACCGGCGCGAGAGCGACGTCCCGGTGATTTGCCCGCCGCTCTACTTCGGGGCACGCCTCTGGCGCCACCGGACCGAGCGTATGAGCTTCTCGGCGCGCGACGACATGTTCCTGCCGGGGTTTTTCGCCGGCTTTCCGCCGGGCCTCTCGCCCCGGGCGCGGCGCCTATTGCATCCGATCGGTGTCGGCAGGTTCCTTCCGCGCGTCCAGGTGCATCCGATCTCGAGCGCGAGCGTCGCGCGCGCGGGCGAGCTGGTGCGAGCCCTGCCACAGGCGCCGCTCGCCGAGATGCTGCCGGACGACCTACTCGCGGCTCTCCACGACCGCGCCCGGGAGCGACGGTTGCCCGAACCTACACGCGGCGACGAGGTCCTCCGCGTCGACTTCGTCGACCTCCTCTGGACCGCGGTCAGTCGCGACGACGCGCCCCCCCTGCAGGAGTTTTGGGGCCGGAAGGCCGCCAGGGCGGCAGCCGATTTCCGCGAGCTCGTCGACCTCGTCCGTGGTGGCGGAACGCTCGTCGTCTTTCCCGAGGGACGCCCGTCTCCGGACGGGGAGATCGGGCCGCTTCGTCGTGGTCTCGCCGCCCTCGTGCGCCGGTCGCGACCCGCATGGTTTCTGCCGATCGGGCTCGCCTACGACCCGCTCGGGCGAGGACGGACACGCGTTTTCGTCGCCGTGGGACCGCGGGTCGAGCCCCCCAGCGGCGACGTCGAGGAAGCCACGCTCGCGCTACTTAAGCGGCAGACGCCCCTGACGTTCGGTCAGTTCGTCGCCCACGAGCTCTTGGCGGGCAACGATCCCACCGAGCGAGCGCTCAGGGACGCGATCGAGCGGGCAGTGGCAGAGAAGCGCCCGTTCGATCCCGATTTGCGCGACCCGACGCGACGCCGGAAGCGCCTGGCCGAGGCCCACGCCGCCGCCGAAGAGCGGCGCGACGAGCTTCCGTTCCTCGCGCGGGAGTACGCGAGCGCACGCGCCTAGGGGACTTCGGCGTATTCACTGCGAAATAGAGCGTGGCCGTAGCCGGATGCCGACATGAGGATGCCAGCGGCGGCAGTAACCGCTATACGCGACGGATGCCAGCGAGGAGCGCGTTTGCAAGCGCGCGACGCCCTTGATCGGGCACTGACCCGAAGTGCACGCTGAGGCGAAGCGCCCTGCCTGCAAAGCGGACGTTCCACGAGACGACCTGACTTGCCCTGGGTGAAGACGGGAGATGAAGCCTTCGAACTGAGGGCCAGTCAGACGAGTACGCATCGGGTATGAAGTCGCCGACCGTGACGAGGATGGCATCGCTGGGGACGGTCGGCGTACCCTCTCGATGCTTTGCTCCCCAGTCCGCTGGGAAGCGGAAGTTGCCAACGAGTATCCAGGCGACGGGGCGGCTCTCTTGGAAACCTGGGTTGATCGACCCGGTTCCGCCGTAAGGCACCGGAACGCGAAGCACCCCGTCCGTGACGCTGCGGGGACCCGTAGGACCTGTGTCAGGCAAAGGAAGCGGGGTGATTGATCCGGCGTGCGCCGTCCAACCACTTCCTGCAGCGGAGGCGAAATGCCAGACCAACCAAGCCCCTACGACGGCGGCGACGATCGCGATGGCGGCGATCAAGCGCCGCTCGCGTTGCCGTCGTCGCGCGTCCTCGACCAAAGCATCCACGTTCGGCCCAAGGACAGTCGAGTTGGGCATTGCCGAGTCTACGGAAATGGGACGGTGCGAGGTCCCTGCGAGAGCCAGAGCGTGGGGAAGCGCGGCGGCGAACCGCATCCGGCGTTGTCATGGGATAGAAACCGGTCCCATGTGGGCGACCATCCCCTAGTCCTTACGCGGTCTCCTTGGCCGGCTCGTGCTCGCGCGCGGCGCGCCGGAAGAGCCGCGGAAACGCAGGCCGGATGAGGACGGCGCCGATGATTGTGATCGGCAAGACCGTGAGCGCGTGCATCGTGATGACGTAAGCCGTCGCCGTGTCCGTGGGGATATCGATTCCCTTGGCGGCGACGAGAGTCAGGTAGTCGAACGTGCCGATGCCCGCGGCGGTGGCCGGTACCGCGAGCGCGAGGTTGCCGACGCCCTCCAGCAGGAAGAAACCGCCAACACCGATTTCGATGTCGAACGCCTGGCCGACGATGTAGTACATGGCCACGTCGGCGAGCCACATCCCGGCGGAGGTCGCGAAGACCAAGAACACGCGTTTGCGCCCGCGAAATGCGCCCAGGCCTTCGACGAAGTGGGCCGCGGCGCGCGCCGCCCGCGTGTGCCAGCGCGGCGGGAGCCATCTCGTCGCGCGCCAGATGAAGCCTTCGGTGCGTTCGCTGTCCCGCGCCGCCAGCCCCACGAGGAGGACGCCGACCGCGGACCCGGCCGAGAGACCGATGCCCGTGAGGAGAATCGGGCCGCCCTCGCCGATCATGAGCGCGCCGAGGAGGATCCATACCGAGAGCACGACGCCGTCGAGCAGCCGCTCCGCGAA
>DASQXE010000101.1:0-6574 GCA_035639875.1 Gaiellaceae bacterium
GCCAAGAGGGCGGCCCCAAGCGTGATTGGAGTAGTGAGTTTCATGAATCCTCCTGATTGCTTGTCCGCCCTTGAATAGGCGGCCGCAGACCGGCTCGGATGCGCTCGCAGGAGGCTCTTAATGGACGCTTAACGGCCGATCGTGTACGAAGCGGTTGTGACCGCTTCCAATTACGCGTGGTATTCGGGTCTCGGCCTCGTGCAGGCCCTCGTGGTCTTCCTTCCGCGTGCATCGTGGGCACCGTGGCTCGCCGCGCAACGCCGCCACTGGCTGCTCATCGTGGGCCCTGTCGCGGTCCTTACGGGCGTGACGTTCATTCCGTCCGTGGCCTCGGCGACCGCGAGCAGCCTTTCGACGCTGGCGCTCGTCGCGGTCCCGCTGCTCGCCGCCGCCGGCATCGCGTGGGCGACGCGCATCCACCACCCGGTGCTTGCCCTGTTGGTGCCTGCGCTCGTGGCCGTGGCGTGGGCCGGCCCGCACGGGAAGAGCGGCGAGGCGGCGGGCCTCGTGCTCGTCGCACTCTCGTCCGTCGCGCTCGCCGTCGTGATCGTCGGGATCCTTCCGAGTGCGGTCGCAAAAATCGGGATCGGAGTCTGGGGTGCGGTGGATCTCTCGGTCGCCCTCGCGCATCGGCTCGAGGAGGCGAGCCGACCGATCGTGCTGGCGACGCCCGTGGTCGGCCCGCACCTCCAATTTCAGCGCGTCGTGCTCGGCTCGGCGTCGATGGAGTACGCCGACTTCTTCGTGGCCGCCGGACTCGGTGCGGTTCTGGCCTACGAAGGCCGCCGCCGGGGAAGCGCTGCACTGCTCCTCGCGCTGTTCGCGATGACCTCGTCCGTCTTTTTCCTCGTCACCGACGCGCTCCCGGCGACCGTTCCGATCGCGCTCGCACTCGGCTGTGTCGAGGTCTGGGCCTACGTCTCGAGAGGAGGGCGGCCGTTCAGGCGAAGCGACATCAGCGTGCCCCCGCCGTCGGCGGCTTCCGCTTTGACCTCACCGCCGTGCGCCTCCGCGACCTGGCGGACGATCGCCAGGCCGAGGCCGGACCCCGGCATGCCGCGCGCCGACCGCGCCCGGTAGAAGCGGTCGAAGACGTACGGGAGGTCCTCGGGATCGATTCCGGGCCCGTGGTCGCGGACCGTGACCGTACCCTGGCGGACCCCGACCTCGACCTCGGCGCCGTCGGGGCTCCACTTGGCGGCGTTGTCGAGGAGGTTGGCCACCGCGCGCTCGATCGTCTGCGGATCGCCGT
The DNA here is from genome assembly GCA_035639875.1 of Gaiellaceae bacterium. GTDB lineage: Bacteria > Actinomycetota > Thermoleophilia > Gaiellales > Gaiellaceae > JAIBJP01. The sequence goes on from DASQXE010000101.1 coordinate 1,253, forward strand.
AGACGAGCGACTCCTCGAGCTCGGTCTTGAACGCGAGGTCGGGGCGGCTGCGCTGCGCTCGCTCGACGGCATCGGCGGCGACGAGATCGAGACGAACGTCCTCGGGCTCGGCGGCGAGTTGCTCCGCGCGCGCGAGCGCGATCAGCTCGGAGATCAGAGAGGTCATCTCGCCGAGCTCGTCCACGACGTCGTCCAAGAGCCGTTTTCGCTCTCCCACGGGCAGCTGCCGGCCGCTGGCCAGGACCTCGATGTTGGTGCGCAGGCTCGTGAGCGGCGTGCGCAGCTCGTGCGAGGCGTCCGCTACGAGCTGGCGCTGGGCGCGGGTGGACTCCTGAAGGGCGCCGAGCATGGTGTTGAAGCTCGTCGCCAGGCGGCTGAGCTCGTCGCGCCCGCTCGCGTCGATCCGCTCCGAGAGGTCGCCCGTCTCCGTCACGCGCTCGCTCGCCTCGGTCAGCCGCCTTACCGGAGCCAGCGCAGCGCGCGTCACGGCGAGGCCGACCGCCGCGGCCACCGCGATTCCGCCGAGTGCAATGAGGATGAGGAAGAAACGGATCCGCGCGAGCGAGTGGTCGACCTCGGTCAGCGGCCGCGCGATCTGCACCGCGAACCCTTGCGCGAACGGGAAGGTGATGACGCGGACGTGGACGCCGGAGACGTGTGTATCGGAGAGGAAAGTTCCCTTGCCGCCGCGCGCCACATCCAGGACGTCGTCCGAGATGGGCAGCTCCACGTCCTCACCCGGCGGCCGGACAGTCGTCCCATTCGCTTCGACGAGCTGGAAGTATCCCGGCGCGCCTCCGAGACCAGGGCCCGGCCCGAGGAAGTCCTGCCCGCCGACCCGGAATGCGCGAATCGGCTCGTGAGCGACGTCGGCCGCGCGATCCCTGAGCGCGGAATCGACGGTGCCGCGCAGCTGGTTGCGAACCACGACGTAGACAACTGCGGACGCGAGCACGACGACGAGCGCGACTGCGGCCGCGGCGACAACGGTCAGCCGTGCGCGGAAGCTCACTTCTCTCGCAGCGCGTAGCCGACGCCTCGCACGGTTTGGATGAGGCGCGGCCGCCCGCCTGCCTCCGTCTTGCGCCGGAGATATCCGATGTAGACGTCCAGCGAGTTCGACGAGAAGCCGAAGTCGTATCCCCAAACGCGCTCGAAGATGATCGAGCGCGTCAGCACCTGGCGCGGATTCAGCATGAAGAGCTCGAGCAGGGAGAACTCCGTCCGGGTGAGCTCGATCGGCTCGCCCGCGCGGCGGACCTCGCGCGTCCCTGGGTCGAGCTCGAGGTCGGCGAAGCGGAGGAGCTCGCCGGAGCCGCCCGGAGTTCGTCGTAGGAGCGCGCGCATGCGCGCGAGCAGCTCCTCCAGCGCGAAGGGCTTCGTGACGTAGTCGTCGGCGCCCGCGTCGAGCCCGGCAACGCGGTTCTCGACCTCCTCTCGCGCGGTCAGCATCAGTACGGGAATGCGATTGCCTGCACGGCGGAGACGGCGACAGACCTCGAGCCCGTCCACCCCCGGCATGAGCACGTCGAGGATCATCCCGTCGGGATCGCCGTTCGAGCCGAGGCGGTACAGCGCCTCCTCGCCGTCGACGGCCAGCTCGACCTCGTAGCCCTCGAGCTCGAGAGCGCGGCGGAGCGAATCGCGTACCGCGCGTTCGTCGTCGACGACCAGGATCTTCATGCCTCCATTGTGCGCGTTCTCCCTGAGAGGAAGCTAAGAACTCCCGCTCTTAGGCACTTCTTAGGTGCGTTTCAGGTGCCTCTTAGGCCCGGCGGCAAGAGTGGCGGGGTCGAGTGAAAGGAAGCGAGAAATGAACCGCCGTCACACACTTACTGGAGCCGCAGCGCTCCTCGCATTGGCCGCCGCCGGTGCCGGCGGCGCCGCCACCTATGCCGGCCTCTCGCCGGATGGCACGAACACCGTCGTCCGTCAGGTCACCGTCACGAGCTCGGAGCCGGCCGCTAATACGACCTCGTCCTTCTCGGCCCGTGAGATCTACCAGCGCGCCTACAAGGGGGTCGTCGAGATCACCGTCTCCACCACCCAGGCGACGCCGTTCGGCAACCAGAGGGGCGAGGCGCAAGGCTCGGGCTTCGTCTACGACGACCAGGGCCACATCATCACGAACCAGCACGTCGTCGATGGAGCGAGCTCGATCTCGGTCCGCTTCTGGAACGGCAGGACGTACAAGGCGGAGCTCGTCGGCAGCGACGCCTCGACCGACCTGGCGGTCATCAGGGTCGACGCACCCGCGTCGCTGCTCGAGCCGCTCACGCTGGGCGATTCCAGCGCGGCCGCCGTCGGCGACCCCGTCGTCGCAATCGGAAGCCCGTACGGCCTCGAGGATTCGGCTACGAGCGGAATCGTGAGCGCCTTGCACCGCCAGATCACGTCCCCGAACAACTTCACGATCGACGACGCGATCCAGACGGACGCGGCGATCAATCACGGCAACTCCGGCGGCCCGCTCCTCAACGGCCGCGCTCAGGTGATCGGCGTCAACGCTCAGATCGAGAGCGACTCGGGCGCGAGCGACGGGGTGGGCTTCGCGATCCCGGCCAACACCGTGAAGGCGATCGTTTCGCAGCTCATCTCCTCCGGCAAGGCGGAGCACGCCTACCTCGGTGTCGCGGTCGAGACGACCGACAGCGGAGCTGCCCGGGTCGCGCAGGTTCGCAGCGGAACGGCGGCCGCTTCGGCCGGCCTGCGCGTCGGTGACGTCATCACCGCGGTAGACGGCAACCGCATCGATTCCGCGGACGCACTCACGAGCGCGATCAACGCCGAGAAGCCGGGTGACACGATCTCCGTCACGTACACGCGCGGCGGAGCAAGCCACAGGATTCAGGTGAAGCTGGGGAGCCGCCCGAATTCTTAGGCCGTTCTTAGGTGCCTCTTAGAACGATCGGGTTCGATGCGGATATGAACCGTTTCCGGACTCGAAAAGCTCTCTTGATGGCAGCCGCCGCTCTCGCCGTCCTGGTGGGGGGCGGCGCTGCCATCGCGGCGTCGCAGGGCTCCGGGCCGACGCCCAAGTCCTTCTTCGACGCGGTGGCGAAGCATCTCGGGATTTCCTCGCAGAAGCTCCAGGACGCGACGAAGGCCGCGGCGCTCGACCAGGTAGACGCCGCGCTGAAGGCCGGCCGGATCACGCAGGCCCAGGCGGACGAGCTCAAGGCCCGCATCAACTCGGGCGACTATCCGCCGTTCTTCAGCCCGTTCTTCTTCGGCCCCGGCTTCGGCCATTTCCACGGTGGTCCGCACTTCTTCGGCGAGAAGCTCTCTGCGGCGGCGGACTACCTCGGGCTCACCGAGGCCCAGCTGGGCGCGAAGCTCGCCAACGGCCAATCGCTCGCCGATGTCGCGAAGGCGCGCGGCAAGTCGATCGACGGCTTGAAGCAGGCCATGACCGCCGCGCTGCAGAAGAACCTCGACCAGCTCGTCCAGGACGACGAGCTGACGAAAGCGCAGGCCGACGAGTTTCTGAGCCGCTTCAAGTCGCACCTTGACGACCTCGTCAACGGCAGGTTCCCGCACTGGCGCCACGGCACGCTCCCGCGCTGGCGCGACCGCGACTGGGACGACGACCGTGGGCTTTTCATGCCGCCTCTGGCTCCCTGGGCGCCGACTACCTAGCTTCCGTCAGCAGCGAACCAAAGGTGAGCGCGCGCGGTGGCCCGCGTGCGGGCGGGGCACTTTCAGGCCCTTAGCCTAAACCCCGAAAAGTCCTATGCTCGAGCGGGGCTGCGCCTCGTGAACACGTGGTCGAGCGCGGACCGCACGCCGACGGCGAGCGCACCCGTGAGCACGGCTGCCTCGCCGAGGCTCGAGACCTCCACGCGAGGCGGATACGGGAGCCATTCGGCCAGATGCGTGCGGACGGGCCCGAGCAGGAGGTCGCCGTTCGTGCCGAGCCCACCGCCGAGGACGACGAGGCCGACGTCGGCGACGGCAGAGATCGACGCCACGTGCAACGCGATCCGGCGGGCCACTTCGCCGACGACGGCCCGCGCGAGCTTGTCTCCTCCGCGCGCCCCCGCGAAGACGGCGCGGCCGTCGTAGGGCGGACGCAGGGAAGTGGCGTGCTCGCCGGTGGCGGCAAGGCGCTCGGTCAGCGCGCTCAGCGCTGCGCCTGACGGATCGGCATCCACTCCTGCTCCCGCGAGCGCGTAATCGACCTCGCCGGCGGCGCCGTGATGGCCCCGATGGAGCTCGCCGCGGAGGACCAGCCCCGCCCCCATTCCCGTGCCGATGGAGAGGAAGACGAAGTCGTCGACGCCCTCGGCGACTCCTTGCCACTGCTCACCGAGGGCGGCCAGGTTGATGTCGTTCTCGAGCACGACGGGAAGGCCGAGGCGCTCACCGACCTCTTCCCCGAACGCCCGGTCTTCGAGGCCCGGCACGTTCAGCGCGAGCGCCAATCGCCCGGTGGCGGCCTCGACGACCCCCGGCACGCCGACGACAACGCCGTCCACGAGGTCGCCGTCCAAGCCTGTCGCGTCGACGAGGGAATCACGGAGACTGCCGATCACCGCGAGCGCGCGCTCGGCGTCGACGCCGTCGAGCTCGACGTCTTGGCGGGCACGAATGCTCCCCGCGAGATCGGAGACGGCGCCGCGCACGAACCGTGCTCCGAGGTCGATGCCGAGCACGAGCGCGGCCTCCGGAACGGGCTCGAAGTAGAGCGCTCCGTAGTTGGGACCGCTCGGGGCCGACTCGGCCTCGCGCACGAGACCCGCCTCGAGGAGCGACTGGAGCGCGAGCGAGACGGTCGGCTTGGAGATCCCTGCGCGGCGCGAGATTTCCGCGCGCGAGATCGGCGCACCGGCGCGGATCGTCTCGAGCACCGTCTGCTCGTTCAAGCGCTTGAGTAGCGGAGGGGTAGCGCGCGTTCGCGTCCAGGTCTCCATCTTCGTCAAGAACCCTAACTCTTCGTCCCTGAAATTCCTAGCGACTTGACTTTTCTCGCCGCTTCGATGGAGAATTACGTTCGGAAACCTAACTAACTCGCAGAAGGTCCCGACGAGGGCGGAGATATCGTCTATTCACTCCTGAGGAGGGCTCGATGAGACGTGTGGTGTCGGCAATGGTCGTACTGCTCTTGGCGCTGGTGGCCGGCGCCTGTGGAGGCGGAGGAGGCTCGAGTGGATCGTCGGGCCCGGCCAACATCACGTTCTGGACCGGCTTCACGGAGCGCGAGCTCGGCGTCATGAAGGACGTCGTCGCCGATTTCGAGAAGACCCATCCGAAGATCCACGTGAAGGTCGTCGGAGGGATCAGCGACGACAAGATCGTCGCGGCGATCCGCGGAGGAAATGC
>DASQXE010000102.1:0-2076 GCA_035639875.1 Gaiellaceae bacterium
AGAAGACGCGCTGGCCGGAGGCGAAAAGCGCTGACCCGAATGAATCTCCGCGGAAAGCGCTCACGGGTTTTCCTCGGACGGTGAAGGTCACCTCCTCGGAACGGTCGATGCGTTCGTTGGCCTGAGGCGGCAGCCTCATACGGCGGGCATGTCCGGGGTTTCCGTCACTTCGTGCGCAACCATTCCCTCGCGCGGTGCCGTCGCGGGGATCTCGACGCTGAGCACTTCGTTCGTGCGCGTATCCCGCTCGGCCTGGAACCAGACCTCGCAGCCGAGCCGGTGGTACCACCACTCCCGCTGGACGCCGGCGACGTTACGCCTGAAATAGACGTAGGAGGCCAGGTCGCGCAACGACGGTGCGCCCTGCGGCCGCACCGTCACCTCGCCGGCGCAGGAGAACTCGTTCACGTCACGCGGGCCGCAGTTCGGACAGGGGAGCAGAAACGACACCGCGCGAAAGGCTAACTGCCCGGGATCCAGTCCGTCCCTGCGAGCGGAACGCGCGCCATCGCGGCGGCCTCGACCGTGAGCGCGACGAGGTCCTCGGGCTCGAGGTTGTGCACGTGCGACTTCCCGCACGCGCGCGCGAGCGTTTGCGTCTCGAGCGTCAGCACGCGAAGGTAGTTCGCGATCCGGCGCCCGCCCAGCTCGGGATCGAAGCGGGCGGCGAGCTCGTCCTCCTGCGTCGAAATGCCGGCGGGGTCCCGCCCCGCTTGGTAGTCGTCGTAGAACCCCGCCGCGCTGCCGATCTTGCGGTACTCGTCGTCGAGTTCGGGGCTGTTGTCGCCCATCGCGATGAGGGCGGCGGTGCCGATCGAAGCAGCGTCGGCGCCGAGGGCGAGCGCCTTGGCCACGTCCGCTCCCGTTCTAATCCCTCCCGACACGATGAGCTGCACCTTGCGATGCATGTCGAGCTCCTGGAGGGCGTCGACCGCGAGGCGCACGGCTGGAAGCGTCGGGATGCCCACATGCTCGATGAAGACGTCCTGCGTGGCGGCGGTGCCGCCCTGCATCCCGTCGAGGACGATCACGTCAGCGCCGGCTTTGACCGCCAGCTGCACGTCGTAGTACGTCCGCGTCGCACCGATCTTCACGAAGATCGGCTTCTCCCAATCCGTGATCTCGCGGAGCTCGCCGATCTTGATCTCGAGATCGTCGGGCCCGGTCCAGTCGGGGTGCCGGCAGGCGCTCCGCTGATCGATTCCGGTCGGGAGATCGCGCATCTCCGCCACTCGGTCGGAGATCTTGTGGCCGAGGAGCATGCCGCCGCCGCCCGGCTTTGCGCCCTGCCCGACGACGACCTCGATCGCGTCCGCCTTGCGCACGTCGTCCGGGTTCATCCCGTAGCGGGAGGGGAGGAGCTGGTAGACGAGGATCTTCGAGTGCTCGCGCTCCTCGGGCGTCATGCCGCCGTCGCCCGTCGTCGTCGAGGTCCCCACCTCACTCGCGCCACGGCCGAGCGCCTCCTTCGCGGGCGCCGAGAGCGCCCCGAAGCTCATCCCGGCGATGGTCACGGGGATCTTCAGCTCGAGCGGCTTCTTGGCGAAGCGCGTCCCGAGGGTGACGTCGGTGTCGCAGCGCTCGCGGTAGCCCTCGAGCGGGTAGCGCGAGATGCTCGCGCCGAGGAAAAGCAGGTCGTCGAAGTGGGGCAGGCGGCGCTTGGCGCCGAAGCCGCGAATGTCGTAGATCCCTTCCCGGGCCGCGCGCTGGATCTCGGCGATGACGTGGCGGTCGAAGAGGTACGACTCGCGCAGCTCCCACGGGTGATGGCGGTCCAGGGTGGCCATCAGTAGGCGGCGGCGTTGTCGACGTGGAAGTTGTAGAGACGGCGCGCGGAGCCGTAGCGCCGGAACTCCGAGGGGTCGACGTCCTCGATGCCCGCCTGCGCGAGGAGATCTGACAACTCGGCGCGGTGCTCGGCCCCGAGCTCCTTCTCGACGCAATCCGCACCCAAGCCCGCGACCTCGCCTCGGACGTAGAGGCGGGCCTCGTAGATGGAGTCGCCGAGTGCCTCGCCTGCGTCGCCGCAGACGACCAGACGTCCCGTCTGAGCCATGAAGCCGGAGAGGTGGCCGA
>DASQXE010000103.1:0-7511 GCA_035639875.1 Gaiellaceae bacterium
CGATCGCGCTGAAGAACACGTCGCTCGGTCGGATCCTTGTCGGCGGGAAGGGCATGACCATCTACCTGTTCGAGAAGGACAAGGGGACGATGAGCACGTGCACCGCGGCTTGCGCGCAGTTCTGGCCGCCGGTCACGACGAAGGGAGCCGCGAAGGCCGGCGCCGGAGTCGCCGCCGCGAAGCTCGGAACGACGAAGCGAAGCGACGGATCCACCCAGGTGACCTACGACGGCCACCCGCTCTACTACTACTCCGGCGACATGAAGCCCGGCGACGTCACCGGCCAGGGGCTGGACACGTTCGGCGGACTCTGGTGGGTGCTCTCGCCGAGTGGGATGGCGATCAAGGGTTAGCGAGCGGTCGAAGGCAGCCGCTGACGCGTTCGTAGGAGCGGGTCGAACAAGTCGCCTCGTCGTTCGACCCGCTCCGCGACGACGTCCATCGTGAAGGCCTGCGGATCCAGATCGTCGGTCGCCTCGTCCCAGGCAAGCGGCGTTGCGACGGGCGCGCCCGGCAGCGGGCGGACCGAGTAGACGCAGACGACCTGCTGCCCGTGACCGTTCATCTTCGTGTCGACGAAGACACCGCGGCGGCGCGCCGCCGACCGCTCCGTCGTAACGAGGCCTTCCCCCGCTCGCCGGAGTGCCCCGGCGACCATCTCGCAGAAGCCGCGCACCCGCGGATAGGAGTACCGCCGCTCGAGCGGCACCTGCACGTGGAGCCCGTCGCCGCCCGTCGTCTTCACGAACGACTCGAGGCCGAGCGCGGCGAGGCCGTCGCGGAGAAGCAGGGCGGAGTTGACAACGTCCGTGAACCCCACTCCTGCCGGATCGAGGTCGAAGAGCGCCTGATCGGGTCGGTCCGGACGATCGCGGCGTGACGTCCAGACGTGCAGGTCGATGCAGCCGAACTCGATCATCCAGAGCAGGGACGACTCGTCGTTGACCAGCGGATAGCGGACGATTGCACCGCCCCGCGACTTCGCGGGCTGGGACGATGTTCGAATCCAGTCCGGCATCTCGGGCGGAGCGTCCTTCACCCATTCAAAGGGCGACCGCGGCCCGTTGTAGTGGCGCTTCATCGTGAACGGCCGGTCTCTCAGATGCGGGAGAAGGGCATTCGCGACGCGCTCGTAGTAGGCGACGACGTCCGCTTTCCTCAGGCCCAGGTCCGGCCACCAAAGCTGGTCGAGGTTCGTGAAGCGCACGCGTCGGGCCACGGCGGTCTAGCCTGCCAGCGTGTCGCTTCCGCGCGAAGTCGCTGTCATCGGCGCGGGCACGATGGGCGCCGGAATCGCCCGCGTGTTCGCGGACGCGGGCGCAGCCGTCCGCCTGAACGCGCGCCGCGAGGAGAGCCTCGACGCGGCGCGGGAGCGGCTCGGCGAGGCATCGGTCCTCGCGACGACGTCGCTGGACGACGCGCTCGAGGGAGCGGAGCTCGTTGTCGAGACGATCGTCGAGGAGGCAGAGCCGAAACGGGCGGTCCTCGCGCGCGCGGAAGAGCTGGCGGCGCCGCAGGCGATCCTCACGACGAACACGTCCTCGCTTCGGCTATCGGAAGTCGCGAGTGCGCTCACGCATCGGGACCGGTTCGCCGGTCTGCATTTCCTCAACCCTCCGGAGCTCGTCGAGGTCGTCGAGGTCGTCGGCGCCGACGAAACCGCTCCGGCGTCGATCAGGACGCTGGCAACGTGGATGGACGAGCTCGGCAAGGTACCTGTGCTCGTGCGCCGGGACGTGCCGGGATTCGTCGTGAACCGCCTCCAGTACGCGCTCCTGCGCGAGGCCTACGCGCTCGTGGACGACGGAGTGTGCTCGTTCGCGGACGTCGACCGGGCGGTCACGTACGGCCTTGGCGCCCGCTGGGCGGCGATCGGGCCGTTCGAGACGATGGACCTTGCGGGGCTCGACGTGCACGCCGCCGTCGCCGAGAACCTCTGGCCGGAGCTCTCCAACACGACCGAACCGTCGCCGTCGATCGCGAGAGCGCGGGAGAGTGGCCAGGGCCTGCGCGGCGACACGCCGCCCGAGACGCTGCGGGAGCGGCGGAACCGGGTGCTAAGCGGGTTGCCGGCCCTCCGCGAGGACGTTTAGCGCCTCGGGGTACCCGGCGTCGGCGTAGCGGGCGACGCCGAGCGCCGGATCGGTCCAGAAGACGCGGCGGATCTTTCGTTCCGCGAGCTCGCTCCCGTCGGCCACGACGACCATCCCCGAGTGGATGGATTTGCCGATGCCGACACCGCCGCCGTTTCCGACGGCGACCCAGCTTGCCCCCTGCGCGGCGTTCAGCAACGCCGACAGAATCGGCCAGTCGGCGATCGCATCGCTACCGTCGACCATGCCCTCGGTTTCCCGCGTCGGGGATGCGACCGATGCAGGATCCATGTGGTCCCGCCCGATCGCGAGCGGCCCGCACTCGCCCGAGCGGACGAGCTCGTTCATCGCCACCGCGACGCGGTCGCGCTCGCCGAGCCCGAGCCAGCAGATGCGAGCGGGTAGGCCCTGGAGCGGGACGCGCTCGCGCGCGAGCTGGATCCAGCTTCTGAGCGAATCCGTGGCGATCACGTCCATGAGCACGTGCTCGCTGCGCCGGAGGTCTTCACGGTCGCCGCTGAGGCAGATCCAGCGGAAGGGACCCACGCCGCGGGCAAGGATCGGCCGCACATACGCAGACACGAAGCCCGGGATGGACGTCGCGCCTTCGACACCGTGGGCCGCCGCCTGCGCCCGTATCCCGTTCCCGTACTCGAAGACGACGGCGCCGCGCTCGCGGTACCCGAGCAGCGCTTCGACGTGCGCGGCGAGCGAGTCGAAGACCGCGGCACGAAAGTCCGCCTCGTCGAGATCGGCCGCAGCCGCCTCCCCGGCCGTGTAACCGCGCGGGACGTATCCCCGCAGCGGATCGTGCGCGGCCGTCTGATCGGTGACGACGTCGAACTCGATTCCTTCTGCGAACAGGCGAGGAACGACCTCGGCTGCGTTGCCCACGACGGCAACAGTACCCGGACCGTTCGGAGCGAGATGAGCCGCGAGGGCCTCCTCGTAGGCGGCGACCAGATCGACCCAGCCGCCCTTGTGCCTCCGTTCGGCGCGCGCAGGATCGACCTCCACGATCAGCGCCCGGCCGCCGTTGCGCACGACGCCGAACCCTTGCGCGCCTCCCATCCCGCCCAGCCCGGCGGTGAGCACGCGCCGACCGTCGAGCGAACCGCCGAAATGGGCCTCGGCGACGGCGCGGAACGTCTCGTAGGTGAAGCCGAGAATCCCCTGCGTGCCGATGTAGAACCAACCCGCGGCGGTCATCTGGCCGAACATGGTCAGACCGTCGTCCTCGAGGCGCCGGAAGTTCTCCTCGTCCGACCAGGCCGGGACGAGCATCGCCGTCGAGATGAGGACCCGCGGAGCCTCGGGATGCGTGCGGAAGACCCCGACGGCCTTCCCGGATTGCACGAGGAGCGTCTCGTCGGAGCCGAGCCGCTCGAGCGCGGAAACGATCCCGGCGAGCGCCTCGTGGCTGCGCGCGGCACGGCCTCGCCCTCCGTACACGACGAGCGCCTCCGCGTCCTCGGCGACCTCGGGGTCGAGGTTGTTCAGGAGGCAGCGAAGGGCCCCTTCCTGCTCCCAGTCGCGGCAGCGCACGAAGGCGCAGGTTACGCGGGTGCGGGCGTCTCGAGCGGCGCGGGTGCGACGTCGATCAGTTTCTCGAGCAAGCGGCGGTTTCCCTCGACCTTGACGAGATCCAGCCGGCGGTCGACGAACATGTGGTAGATCGCCTGGGGATCGCCCTCGACGAGGACGTCGGGATTTTCGATGGACCCGTCGATGACCTCGCCGTCGACGAGCGAGGCGATCTCGCCGTCCACGTGAAACTCGAAGCGGCCGGGCGGCGCAAACGGCGCGAGCACGATGTCCACCGCGTTGGCGAGCCATCCTTCGAAGAGCTCGTCCTCTTCGGTCGGCGGACCGAGCGAGCGAGCGCCCCAGAGGGCGAGTTCGCGTAGCACGGGCCGAAGCTCGCGCCCGTATTCGGTGAGCTCGTACACCCGAGACGCAGCCGGCGGCGGCAGCGTGCGCTTGCTGACGACGCCGCCTGCCTCGAGATCGCGCAGGCGCGAAGCAAGGATGTTCGTCCCGATGCCGGGCAGCGCGTCGGCGAGATCCGTATAGCGCTTGGGGCCGTGCATGAGCTCGCGCACGACTAGCAGGGCCCATCGCTCGCCAACGAGGTCGAGCGCGTGAGCGACCGGACAGTACTGCTCGTAGCGCTTCCGCATGTGATCGATTCTAGCGGGACCGCTTGCTGTTGTGAAGAGTAGACTTGTAAACTGCAAGCTTTATCTGATAACTTGCAAGCCTTGCCTACCACAGTGAAAGGAAATTGACGACATGGTGACTTCCGAGCAGCGGAAATGGCTGGCGCTTGCACTGCTGAGCGTCGTCCAGTTCATGGTCGTCCTGGACATCGCGATCGTGAACGTCGCGTTGCCCTCAATCAAGGTCGACCTCGGGTTCTCCCAGGAGAACCTGCAGTGGGTGATCAGCGCGTATGCACTCGTCTTCGGAGGCTTCTTGCTCCTGGGCGGGCGCTCTGCCGATCTTCTCGGGCGCCGTCGCCTCTTCCTCGGCGGCGTCACCGTGTTCACGATCGCATCTCTCTTCTCCGGCCTCGCGTGGTCCGAGACGTCACTCATCACGGCACGCGCGTTCCAGGGGCTCGGCGCCGCCATCATCACCCCCGCCGCATTGTCGATCCTCTCGACGACGTTCGTCGAAGGACGCGAGCGCAACATCGCTCTCGGCGTGTGGGGAGCCGTCGGTGGGTTCGGAGCCGCTGCAGGCGTACTCCTCGGCGGCATCCTGACCGACGCGCTCAGCTGGGAATGGATCTTCTTCGTCAACGTGCCGGTCGGCGTCATCGGCTTCGTACTCGCGCCCCTTCTCCTCCAGGAGAGTCGCGACGCGCGCGTCAAGACCTTCGACCTCCCGGGTGCCGTGCTGGTCACGGCGGGTCTGTCTTCGCTCGTCTACGCGATAACGCAGGCCGGCCAGGACGGCTGGCTCGCAGGCCGGACGCTCGGGTTCTTCGGCGCGGCCCTCGCCTTGCTGAGCACCTTCATCGCCTGGGAGCTCAGGCACCCCGAGCCACTGATGCGCTTCGGGATCTTCCAGATCCGCACCGTCAGCGGCGCGAACGTGGCCGGTTTCATCATGGGCACCGCGATGTTCGCCATGTTCCTGATGCTGACCCTGTACATGCAGCAGGTCCTCGGCTACTCCGCGATGAAGACGGGCCTCGCCTATCTCGCCGTCGCCGGCACCGCCATCGTCTGGTCCGCGGTCGCTGCGCAGCTTGTGACGAGAATCGGGGTAAAGCCTGTGCTCGTGGCCGGAATGGCGTTGCTCACCGGTGGGCTCGTCTACTTCACGCAGGTCTCCGTCAGTGGGTCGTATCTCAGTGACCTCCTGCCCGGCTTCCTGCTGATCGGCATCGGGATCGGCTTCTCGTTCGTACCGATCTCGATCGCCGCCCTGGCCGGGGTTCAGGCCGCCGAGGCAGGCCTGGCTTCCGGTCTCATCAACACGTCGCAGCAGATCGGCGGGGCGCTCGGCATCGCGGCGCTGTCGACGATCGCCACGTCGCAAACGAGCGACGCGATCGCAACGGGGAGCGCACTCCCAGACGCGCTCGTGCACGGCTTCTCGGCTGCGTTCCTCGCAGGCGTGATCATCGCGGGTCTCGGCGTCCTCGCGGCGCTCACGTTGATCAGGCGCGACGAGTTGGAGCAGCCGCAGGAAGAAGTCGAGCCGGCGTTCGACCTCGCCGCCTAGACCAACAATTCGCGGGGGAGCCCCATCGGCTTCCCCGCGAATTCACGGGAAGGAGTGGCGGAATGTCGCTCGGCAAGCTGATATTTCGTCAAGCCCTCCTGACGGTTGCGGCCGGAAATAGCTCGCGGGCAGCGCCCGTTGCACCGGTCATGGCACGCTTCTTTCTGGTCGAGAACGCCGTAGGGCCTGACTGGGATTACAGCCGGGGACGGCGGGAGCAGGCAGGCTGGGACGAGCACGCGGCATTCATGGATGCCCTCGTCGATGAGGGCTTCATCGTGCTCGGCGGCCCGACGGGCGAAGGCGAGAACGACAACACCATGGTCATCGTCGAGGCCGAGGACGAGGACGAGATCCGCGAGCGGTTCGGCACCGATCCCTGGGCGGACACGATCCTCGTCATCGACAGGATCCGTCCGTGGAAGGTGTGGCTCTCGCGCGACCCCGATCTCGTCCAGCGCTAATTGAGGATTGGCGAAACCGGAACGCTCTAGCTAGGCCTCTGGGGCGTCGCTCGCAAGGAGCCAAGCGAGTGAGCCCGAGCCAACGCGCTGAACGCGCGTCCAGTTACACGGGGTCGAGCTCGCACGCATTCGCGTTCAGAATGACGCGCGGCGTCAGCGTGTAACCGAACGCGGATGCGTATTTGACCGGCGAAAGCGCGCCTTCGAGAGGGCTAGCTACTCGAGGTCGACCTGAATCATCCGGGGCGAGGCGTGGATGCAGACGAGGTCCAGCCGCTCCGTGCCGATGTTCTTGAACTTGTGCGGCGTTTCCGGACCCGCGACGACGATGTCGCCGGGTCCCGCCTCGATCTCTTCGCCGTCCGCGGTGAACCGCGCCCGGCCGCTCCGCACGATCCAGGTCTCCGAATAGGGATGCTTGTGCAGGTCCGGCCCCTTACCGGGCCGGTTGTCGACGAGGAAGAACGACACGCCGGAGCCGGCGTCGTCGCCTTCGAACCTCAGCGTCCCGCCGGGGCTCCGCTGGATCTCACCGTCTCGGATGACCTTGTGCATCTTCCCCCGTCCTTGTCGATCGCGGCCGATGCTACCGATCGGCCGGTTCGCGACTCCTTTTCACGCCGCAGATGTCCTAAAGCAGCAGGCAAAAAGGGTCGATACGTGGCGCATGAGCGTGTATCGCCCGGAGCGGCCCCGGTCCCAGTCGGCATCGCCGCGCTGGATCGACCGCTGGCTCGCGGCTTGCAGTGAGCTCGCCGAGCTCGAGCGCTCGAATCCGATGACGGACGCCGTCATCGATGAGATCGACGGACGCATGATCCGGATCGGCGACCGCTGGCTCGCCGATTTCGCCTCTTGTAACTACCTCGGCTTCGATCTCGACCGCGAGATCATCGAGAGCGTTCCCGAGTACCTCGACAAGTGGGGCACACATCCGAGCTGGTCGAGGATGCTCGGGAGCCCGGTGCTCTACCCGCAGATCGAGGAGCGGCTGATCGAGCTCCTCGGCTGCGAGGACGCGCTCGTCATCCCGACGATCACGCTGATCCATCTGTCCGTGATCCCGGTGCTCGCGGGCGACGGCACGATCTTCGTCGACAACCGCGCCCACAAGACGATCTACGACGGCTGCCAGTTCGCGGCCGCGCGCGGGGCGTCCGTCAAGCGCTTCCGGTTCGAGCATCCCGAAGACCTAGAGCAGCTCTTGCGGCAGGACCGC
>DASQXE010000104.1:0-6057 GCA_035639875.1 Gaiellaceae bacterium
GAGGAGCACCGGCTCGGCCGCGATCCCGAGCACGCGCTGCACGGCGAGCGATGCACTGGCGAGCGCACGACTGGCGTCTCTTTCGACGCCTTCGGCCGGACCCGCGAGCCTCAGCGGCACACCGTGAGCGCCCGCGATCCAGGCGCCCACCTCGACGGCAGTCCAGTCGTGGTCGCCGCCCGCGAAGAGAACGAGGACGGGTCCTTCACGCAGCGGCTCGCCACGGCCGACGTGGACGGCGACATCACACGGCGCGCGCACGAGCACCGTCTCGACCACCGGGTCGTCGAGATTGGGAAAGCCGTCGACGAGGAGCAGATCGACGTCCTGTTCCGAGGCGATTCGGACGAGGTCGTCGCCCACTGCGGAAGAAGTGAACGTGATCGCCCGCGCAGAGACACTGCGGGCAAGAAGGGCGTTGCGGTGTTCGTTCATCAGACCGGCAGTTACGACGAGATCCGGGCGGTTCGCGACCAGCCGCGCGAGGATCAGCTCGCGTCTCGGACGTCTCGCCAGCGGCTCCGCGACTGCGAGGAGCTCCGCAAGTCGGCGCGCGTCCTGCGGCGCGACGAGAATCGAACGCTCGGGCGCCGCGAGCGGCCCGTCCAGCGACTCGTCCTGGCGAAGAATCGCTTGCTGAAGCTTCTGAAGCGTCGGACCGGGCTCGATGCCGAGCGCTTCGGTGAATTCCTCTCTCGTGCGCCGATAGACGTCAAGGGCCTCCGCCTGGCGGCCCTCGCGATAGAGCGCGAGCATCAGCAGACGGCGTAGCCGTTCGCGAAGAGGGTAGGCAGCAACGAGGTGCTCGAGCTCGGCGATGACTCGAGCGTGGAGACCGAGATCGAGCTGCGCCTCGAGACGCAGCTCGTGCGCATGTACGCGCAATTCCTCCAGACGCGCGATGGCGGGCTGCGCGAACGACTCGTAGGCGAAGTCGGTCAACGCCGGCCCGCGCCACAGCGCAAGTGCCTCGTCCAACGTCGTGACTGCGGTGGAGGAATCGCCGGCCGCGAGCGCATGACTCCCGTCGGAGAGCAGTTGCTCGAAGCGATGCAGATCGAGCTGATTCGGCTCCAACCAGATCAGGTACGCCTCGCCGCGCGTGAGCAGCACGCCGCCACCAAGTGCCCGGCGCAATCCCGCCACGCGAACCTGGACCGATTTCCTCGCCGTCGGCGGCGGTGAGTCGTCCCACAGCTCGTCGATCAAACGGTCGACGGAAACGGGCTCGCCCGCGTGCAGCAAGAGAAATGCCAGCAGAGCCCGTTCCTTCGCGCCCCGGATGTGGACCGGCCGGCCGTCCTGCCAGACCTCGAGCGGTCCGAGGATTCGGAACTCCACGCCCTTTCGATCGTAACCGGCCGGTAACCGCCCTCCATCACGCTCGCTCCCTGGCTAGGAAAGGAGGAATCATGCGTCTGCTCAAGCTCCTCGCGCTGTTCGCGACGCTGACAGCCGCCGCCACCACCGCCGCACAGGCGGATGCCGGCCCGCCGTGGGGTCCCGAGACCCCGAACTTCAACCTCGAGGCAGTGCTGCGACCGACGGCGATCGGCCCGGAGAAGGGCTTCGGCCTCGTGAAGTTCCGCCAACCGAACGACGCGGAAACGAGGATCTATCTGGACATCCGGGTGCGGGACCTCGCTCCCGACCGGACGTACTACTTCCAGCGTGCGGTCGACCCGCCTGACGGCGTCTGCATGTCACAGGGTTGGCTGACGCTCGGAACGATCAGCACGGACGACGAGGGCACCGGTCGAGCCGAGCTCTCCCGGCTTCTCCCGGCCACGTTGATCGGCACGGAGTTCGACATCCACTTCCGCGTCGCGGAGACGCCGACATCGCCGTCGGGCGTGCTCGAAAGCGGCTGCTACCAGTTCACGGTCAGCCAGTGAGCGAAAGGGGTGGCCGTAACGGCGGCCACCCCTTTGTCCTCACCCACTCACGGCGTAGCCGCCGAAGAAGCCGGACGGCGGACCCGGCATGTTGCCGTGGCCGCTGAAGAAGGTCCGGAAGGTCTCCCGGACCCGTCCGAGCTGAACCTTGCCGCCACCGGCGGGAAACGGCCTCGTCGAGAGGATCGTGTTCTGATGGAACGTCGTGAACGAGCCCGTCACTGTGTTGTTGACGACCTCCTGCCTGAACCGGGCGACGAGCACAGGTCTCCCGTCTCGGAAGGACGCTGGTCTGGCGAAGTCCCCGTTCGTCGACGGGTCGCGGTAGATCGTCAGCTTGCCGACCCGCGTGATGACGCGCAGCGGACCGTTGGGGATCACTCGCAGAGTCGCCGCATCGGCAGAGAAGGTGAAGCGCGCCGTTGTTTCGTTTGTGGGCGCGCCCCTGAAGACCGAGAGGCCGCGGATGTACGAGAGATAGCCGTAATGGACGTGGGTCGCAGGCGTCACGCCCGGGGGCGAGTTCTGAAACTGTCCGACGAACTCGAGCGACAGGTGGCGGATCTGCCGCACCGGCCGTCTTCCGAGGTCGCTGTGGCTCGGAATGGCTCCGGTCGAACCCACCAGTGCAACCGTCGACGCCGCGAACAGCGCAACTGTGTTCGTCATGTGTCTCCTCCTCCCACTCAGACCGCGCGCCGCGCGCACTTACTTAATTGCAAGATCGTGACAGTGCATGAGCTCATGCGTGCGTTAGCTTCGTCGCATGAGTACGACCTCCGAGCCCCGCGCCGCCTCGGCGGCCATGATCGAGGCACTGCAGGCCGACGGGCCGTTTCCCGATTACGCGGACAAGCTGATGCTCTTTGGCCGGCTCGTCGGCAGCTGGGACATCGCCGGCCGGTTTTTCGATGAGGAGGGCAACGTCATCAAGGAGAGCACCGGCGAGTGGCACTTCGGCTGGGCCCTCGATGGGCGGGCGATTGCGGACGTCCTCATCAGCCCGCCGCGCGGAGGAAGTGAACCGCGCGAACCGTCGAAGGCATACGACCTCGCCATTCGGGTCTACGACCCGAAGATCGACGGCTGGCGTGTCACCGCAACCTTTCCGATCTATGGCGCCACCGTCAACCTGATCGCACGTGAGCACAGCAACGAGATCTGGCAAGAGGGCCGGAGCCCGGAAAACAACCTCTTGCGCTGGACGTTTTCCGATTTCAGCGACGCGCGCGTGCGGTGGCAGGGCTACGTCTCGAAGGACGAAGGCGAGACTTGGATCCGCGACGAGGAGATCATCCTCCACCGCCGCCCGTAGCGAGCGGTACCAGAACGAGCGCCGCGACCCACCAGGAAGACGCGGGGCGGCGCCACTAGGTTACGGCGGCTAACGCCCGCAACTCATTCAGCCTGCGATTGGTCAGGATCTCCCGCGCATCCTTCGGCGTGATGCCGAACGCCGTGCGGAAGCGGGCGCTGAAGTGGCTGTGATGCGAGAATCCAAGGTCAACGGCCAGAGCCGCGAGATCGCGCTCACCTTCGGCCAGGCGCTCGAGGGCGAGAGCCAAGCGTAGCCGCAGGACGTAGCGGGAGATCGTCTCTCCGGTCGCAGCGCGAAACTGGCGCGCGAGGTGGAATGGCGAGCAGCCAAGCGCCTGCGCGAGACCCGTGAGATCCCACCGCTTTGCTGGAGAACTCGCCAACAACGTCCGCGCCTGTTCGATTCGCAACCGTTGAGCCGGTCCGAGCCGCGGATCACCCTCCCCCGCGGCGCGATCTGCGAACGCCGGTGCCAGGAATGCGAGGAGCAGAAGCGTCGCCTCCTCGGCCTCGAGCTGATCGAGCCCTGAGTCGGCGAGGGCACCGGTAACGAGGGACGCGGCAAGTTGGTGGCGTGGCCGCAGCTGAGCCACGCGTCCTCCGAGCCCGCCAAGCGATTCCTCGAGCAGTTGCGGCGCGAACACGAGCACGGTGCCGTCGTCGCCGTCGCTGGTCGGATGACTAACGCGGTACTCGTCGTTCGGCCCGAGGAGGAGCGCGGTGTTCGTGTCGATGACCACCCGCTGGCGCTGGCGCTCGATGACGAAGACGCCTCGCCGGGGCAGACCAATCTGCGCGATCGTGTTGAATTCCATCGCTCCATATCCGGACCGGGGTGCCCAACAGGTCACGTCGAAGACGCGTACGACTTCGCTCTCGACGAGTAAGCGGGCGTCTTGATGCTCCATGCCTACATTGAAGCGATGGACGGTTCCTCTGGCGATGCCCGCTCCGTACTCACGGACGTCGCTTCTAACGGTTCGGCGGGCGATAGATAAGGACGTGGATCCCGTCGTTGAACGTTTTCGTCTCGACGAGGCGGAGGTTCTTCTTGTGAGTCGTCTCAGCGAAGAGACGTTTGCCGGCGCCGACGATGACCGGGTAGACCATCAGGCAGAGCTCGTCCACGAGGTCGTGCTCGATCAGCGTCTGCGCTAGCTGCGGGCTGCCGTGAACGACGATGTCGCGCTCGTAGCGCTGCTTGAGCTTCCCGACTTCCTCGACCGCGTCGCCGCGGAGGACCGTCGTGTTCTTCCACTCGGGGTTTTCGAGCGTGGAGGAGACGACGTACTTGGGCATCGTGTTGAACTTGTCCGCGAACTCGCCCTCGATGTGCGGCCAGACCGCGGCGAAAGTGTCGTAGGTGACGCGGCCGAGCAGCTGTGCGTCCGAGGCCATCGTCTCCTCGATCTTGAACGTGTCGCCCGCGGGCCCGCGTGAGAAGTCGTCCGTCCAGCCGACCCGCTCGAACGGCTCGGGTTCCGCTTGGTGCCTCCACGACCCGGTCGACGGAGATGTATTCGGTGACGACGATCCTGCCCATGCCGGTTCTCCTTTTGTCGGAAGGAACATGACGCCGGGCTGGCCATTGATCTCGGTCCGGCGCATCGAGCCGCCACGCTCGCGGAAGTGGCGACCGAGGCCGACGAGGAGCCGGCGCACGCGCTCGCGTCCCACGATCGGCCGCGGCCAGGACGGGCTTACACCGCCACTGTCGCCGTAGACGACGTCGGCGGCGGGCAGTCGATCAGGCCGGCGACGGCGGCGGCATGAGCTCCTGGATCCACCTCGAGGACGCCGCCGCGGCAACGGTGCTCGCGCTCGAACACGAGGGGCCGGCGATCTACAACATCGTCGACGACGATCCCGCTGCGGTGTGCGAGTGGCTGCCCGTGCTCGCCAACGCTGTTGGCGCCAAGCCGCCCTGCACCTCCCCAATTGGGTGGCGCGGCTGCTCGCGGGCGAGGCGGTGGTCGTGATGTCCACCGAGGCGCGAGGCGTCTCTAACGCGAAAGCCAAGCGCGAGCTCGGCTGGACGCCGCGCTACCCGAGCTGGCGGCAAGGCTTTGTCGAGGCCTACGCCAAGCCGTCCGAGCGGACATCCGTGCCCCGATTGCGGGCATCCGTGAATGTCGCCCGTCCGCGGCCCGTGTCTCGTTGACGCACAAGCGGCGCGCACCGTCGCAAGGCGGTTGTCCCACACAAAGTGCGGCCCGACAGTTGCGGACCGCACTACCTTCCGGCGGTCTCATCCCTCGATTAGGGCGACGTTGTCCGCGAGCGAGTCGCGGCGCCCGGAATCGAGAGGTTCCGCGCGTAGCGGGCTCAGGCGAGCTCGCGTGCCCGCGCGAGCAGCGCCGCCTCGGCGGCAGCCTCGCGCTCCCGTGCCGTCTCGCTCCAGCTCTCGTGCGCGACGAGGGTCGCGTCGATCCCGTCCAGCATCTCGGCCATCGCGGCCTCGGACGACGAGCCCGTCTGCCGGCGAGCGGCGACGCCCGCCGCGGGGTCGAGCGCATCACGAAGCGTCGCCTCGTCGAGCTCGACCGGCCTGCCGATTGTGGCCTCGGCCGCCGCGGCAAGGCGGTGCGGCGTCAGCTGCGACGGCGGCTCGCCGGTTTCGACGAGGTCGCGAACGGCGCGCCCGACGACCTTGTGCGCGCTGCGGTAGTCGATCTCTCCCGTCAGGGCAAGGACGTCGGCGACGTCGGCGGCGGTGACAAAGCTCTCGCGCGCGATTTGCTCGAAGCGCTCCGGCCGCAGCTCGATGCCCTCCAGGACCGACGCGGTCAGACGGGCAATCGCCACCGCCTCGTCGAGCGCGCGCGGGACGGTGCCGTTGAGGAGG
>DASQXE010000105.1:0-11328 GCA_035639875.1 Gaiellaceae bacterium
GTCCGGGCTGACGTCGAACTCGTGTGCGGCGTGATATGTGAGTAGCCGCGCCGCTGCGAGCTCGGTGAGCGAGTCCGCCAGCGGAAATTGTACCCCCTGAAATTGGGAAATACTGGTTCCAAAGGCTTCCCGCCTGGCCGCGAACCCCCTTGACAGGTCGAGCAAACGCTCCGCGGCGCCGCAACAACGTGCTGCAATCATCAATCTTTCGACCGTGAACCACTTCTTCGCTCCCTCGCCGCCGCCGCCGACGATTCGATTGGCTTCCGCCACGCGGCAGTCCTCGAAGCGGAACTCCGGATGCGCGTAAAGGTAGGGGTCGTGCATGAACCGTGGCGTCCGAACCAGGCGCACGCCGGGGGTGTCCTTGTCGACCAGGAAGAGGGTCTGTTCGCCTTCTGCCCACGCGAGGACGATCAAGAAATCCGCCTCGTCGCCGCCGGTGACGAACCATTTCTCGCCGTTCAGGACCCAGTCGTCGCCGTCGCGGGCCGCGCTCGCCTCGATCGCGTTCACGTCGGAGCCCGCGCCGGGCTCGGTGATCGCCCATGCCTCCATCAGCTCATGGCGTAGGACGGGCACCACGTATCGGTCCAGCTGCTCGTCGTTCGCAAGCTCGAGCAGCTCGCGAGGCGCGCGCTCGCAGACGATGAAGCCGAGGCCGTTCGTGACCTTGCCGCCTTCCTCCTCGATCGCCACCTGCGCCAGCATCGGCAGGTCTGGGCCTCCGTGTTCCTCGGGCACGTTGTAGTTGGAAAAGCCCTGCTCCCGAGCCTTTTTCTTCAGCGCTTTGACGTCGTCGTGATCGATCGACCCGCGCTCGGCGATGCGCTCCTCTGCGGGGTAGAGCTCCTCCTCGACAAAGCGTGCGGCGCGAGCCTTGAGCTCGCGGATGTCCGCGGGGAGTTCCGGAACGACCACGGTTAGCCCTCCTTGGCGAGAGCGGCGCGTTCGGGCTCCGAAAGCGGCCGCGGTTTGCCCGAATCCTCGTCGATCGCGACCAACACTGCCTCGGCCTCGGCGGCGATGTCGCCGCTTCCCGTCCGGAGCTCTTCCCTCGTCGTCACGCTCGAGGTTCCGAGCCGCGCTAGGCCGCAACTAGCGACGACCTCGTCGTCCGTCTGCGACAGCTGGCGGCGGAAGTCGATCGCGATCCGCGCGACGACGTAGCTCCATGCGGCGCCGTCCCGGCCCAGCATCCGCTCGAGCCACTCGTCCCTGGCCTCCTCGAGATACGTGAGGTAGACGGCGTTGTTCACGTGGTTCATGGCGTCGAGGTCACGCCAGCGAATCTCGATGCGCTTTCGGTGCACGCCTACTCTTCGCCCGACGCCTCGTCCTGTGGGGGCTCGGCTGCGGGGAGCACCCGCAGCGCTTCGGCTGGAAGGTGCACCTGCACGGGCGTTCCCTGCTCGTATGGGAGGCCCTTGCCCGTGTTCTGCACGAGCGCCTGCAGAGCCTCGCCCGTCGCTGCGCGGACTATCACCTGAACGGCCGAGCCGACGTAGACAAGCCGCTCGACCATGCCGGGAAGGCGGTTGGGACCGGCCGGCGATCCGTGCGGCTCGAGCTCGATGCGTTCCGGCCGAATGACGATCTTCGCCGGGCCCCTGAGGTTGCTCTCGCCCGCGTGCGCCTCGAACTCGTACTGCTCGACCGCAACCCGGCAATGACCGTCATGCGCACCCTGCGCCGTGGCATCCATGAGGTTCGAAACGCCCAAGAAGTCGGCCACGAAGATGGTTTCCGGCTCCTCGTAGACGTTCTGGGGTGCCCCCACCTGCTCGACCCGCCCCGCATTCATGACGGCCAGGCGGTCCGACATCGTCAGCGCCTCCTCCTGATCGTGCGTGACGTAGAGGAAGGTGATGCCGACCTCCTGCTGGAGCGCCTTGAGCTCGATTTGGAGCGTCTTGCGGAGCTTGGCGTCCAGGGCGCCGAGCGGCTCGTCGAGGAGCAGAACGGCAGGGTTCAGGACGAGCGCCCGTGCGAGCGCGATGCGCTGCTGCTGGCCGCCGGAGAGCTGTGACGACTTGCGTCGCTCGTAGCCGGCGAGCTGGACGAGCTCGAGGGCGCGCGCCACCCTCTCTCTCACCTCGCCCTTGGGGCGTTTGGCGCGTCGGAGGCCGAACGCGACGTTGTCGAAGACGTTCAGGTGGGGGAAGAGAGCGTAGTTCTGGAAGACCGTGTTGACGTTCCTCTTGTGCGGCGGCGTGTAGGCGACGTCTCTTTCGTCCAAGAGGATCTGGCCCGATGTGGGTTGCTCGAAGCCCGCGATCATGCGCAAAGTCGTCGTCTTGCCGCAGCCGGACGGGCCGAGCAGCGAGAAGAACTCGCCACCCCGGACGCTCAGCTCGATCCGGTCGACTGCCGTGAGCTCGCCGAACTGCTTGCTCAACTCGATTAGCTGGATCTCCCCGCGCGCCATATCGCCGTCGCCGCCTCAGATAGTGAAGCCGCCGAAGTCTTCCGCCGCTCGAGCCTGTCGCTCCCCACGGGTGAAATAGCGCCACGCGAGGAAGCCGAAGGTGACCGAGAGCAGCGTGATCACCATCATCACGGTGGCGATCGCGTTCGTCGAAGGAAGAGGTGCGGCCCGCGTAGCGCCGTAGATCAGGATCGGAACGGTGTCTGTCCCGCCGCCGCTCGAGAGCCATTGGCTGATGACGAAGTCGTCGATCGAGATGGCGAAGACGACGGCGGCCGAGGCGATGATCGCCGGGGTCAGGAGCGGCAGGAGGACTCGGGTCAGCGCGGCAGTCGGCGAGGCGCCGAGGTCGGCAGCAGCTTCCTCGTACTGACGCCCGATCGAGAACAGGCGGCCGCGGATGATCACGACGACATAGGAGATCGAGAACGTGACGTGACCCAGGATCTGGGCGATCGTGCCCGTGTGGATGAACGTGAACACGTGCGTGAAGACGAGCAGGAGCGAGACGCCCATAACGATCTCGGGCGTCACGAGCGGAAAGAGCATGAGGAAGTTCGAGGGACGCGATCCGGGCCCGTTCCAGCGCGCCAGTCCGAGCGCGAGGAGCACGCCGATCGGGGTGGCGACGACGACGTCCGCGCTCGCGAGCTTGAGGCTTTGGATGAGTGCGTGGCTGAGCGTCGGGTCGTGCCAGACCGAGTCGACCGGGTCGCCCCAGTACCACCTCGCCGAGAATCCCTGCCAAACCGTCCGGGAACGAGTCGCATTGAACGAAAACTGCACCGCGATCAGCACCGGGACGATCGACCACACGATGTAAACCCACGCGAAGAGGACGAGAAAGCGCGGCCGGCCCCACGGATTCCGGAGCCAGCCGGAGACGCGGCCCCAGCCGGTGAACCCCGCCGCCCGTTCTTCCGCGATAGTCGTCATGTCGGCGAGATCTCCTGCGAGGCGCGATGGATCGTCCACAGGTAGTACGCCATCAGGACCGTCAGGAAGCCAGCTAGTAGGACGGTGATCGCGGCTCCGATTGTGGGCTGCGGACCGCCGTGGAAATAGAGGTCGATCTGGTTGCCGATCATCGATGTCTGGTTCGCGCCCGAGACGATGTTCGGCGTGTAGTAGTCGCCGAACATCGGCAAGGTGATCAGGACCGCGCCGCCGAGAATGCCGGTCCTCGACAGCGGCAAGGTGACGTGGCGGAATGCGGCCCACGGGCTGGCTCCGAGGTCGCGTGCGGCTTCGAGGTGACTCCGGTCGATCCGGTCGAGCGCCGCGAAGAGCGGCAGGATCAGATAGGGGATGTAGCCGTACACGAGTGCGAGGATGACGGTCGACGGACGTCCTCCGAGCCAGTCGCGAGGCTGGCTCAGCACGTGCGTGTACATGAGGAAGCGATTCACGTACCCGTCGGGCGAGAGCAAGTTCACCCAGGCAAGCATCCGCATGAGGTAGCTGATCCAGAGCGGCAGGACGATCAGAATCAGCAGGACGCCCTTCATGCGGCCCGCATGGCGGGCGACGTAGTACGCGACCGGATAGCCGATCAGCAGGCAGAGGGCGAGCGAGATGCCGACGTACTCGAGCGTCCGGACCGCAACGCCGAAGAACGTGCCTCCAGGGGCGAACCGGTGCAAGACCTCGATGATCCAGCCGGTGTTCCACTGCGCCGGGTTCCAGATGGCGACAGGCTGCTGGAGGATGGGGTCGACCGTTCCGAACGCGACGGCCACGACCGCGTAGAACGGCACGACGAAGAGGAGGATCAGCCAGAAGATTCCCGGGAGGGAAAACCCCGGCCAGAGCCACCGCTTGTACACGGCTTCGCCTTAGGCCCCCCGCCCGGCGGGGAAGCTAGGTTCCCGCTTGGAACTCGGAATACCCGTCCTCCCACAGTTGCTGGCCTCGCTGGGTCAGAGTCATCTCCTGGAGGGAGTCGGGTCCGAAGTCGTCGTTCGTCAGCACGCTGTTCGCGAGGTTCTCCGGCACCACCCCCTTCGAGACGAGCGTGCTCGGGTCGATCTCGTTCAGCGGCGGCTGGTAGCCGTTGAAGTCGACGAAGTTCGAGTAGGCGACGCCGTTGTCGAGCAGGAAGTTGAGGAAGAGATGCGACAGGACGGGCTTCTTCGTCGTCTTGCAGATGGAGAAGCAGTCGTTCTGAATCGGAACCTTGCCCTTCTCCGCCTTCCAGTAGCCGAGCGCCGTTGCCGGCGTGCCCTTCGGCAGGTAGTAGATGTATGCGGCGATCATGTCGCCAGACCACGCCTGGTGCAGCCAGCTCGTGCCTTCCGGAATCGACTGGAACTGGACGTCGTCGACCTTGATGTTGCAGATGTCGTTGAGCTGCTTCAGGTCGGCAACCGCCTGGTTGATGAGCTTCGGGTCTTCGGTGTTGATGTCGAGGTGCCCCTTGCGCAGGAGGGCCATCGCGATCGTCTCGCGCGGCTCGCTCAGGAGAGCGACCTTGCCCTTGTATGCCTGCGCTTCCCAGAAGATGTCCCAGGGCTGGGGCATGGCTGCGATGTCCTGGGTCACCTTGTCGGTGCGCCACGCGATCCCGGTCGCATAGCACGTATACGGCACCGTGTAGTGGGAGCCGCCGTCGTAGAACGGGCTGACGAGCTCGGGCCAGACGTTCTTCTTCAGGTTCGGGATGTAGTCGAGATTGAGCGGCTTGATCAGCTTGCCGGCCACTGCCAGGTCGAGGTTGTCCGGCGTCATCTCCATGACGTCTGGGGTTACGGCTCCGGACGCCAGCCGGCGGATCCCCGAGGAGATGTTGTCGAACGCCGTGTACTGGACGTCCACGTTGTACTTCTTGCCGAAGTCCTTCAGGAGCTTCTTGTAGAAGTAAGCCGGGTAGTTGAAGATCGTGAAGGTCCCGCCCGTCTCGGGCTCCAGCCCGGACTCGATTGGATCCTCCCAGAGCGGCAGCGTGACCTTCCGGTCAGGGCGCGCGAGCGGCAGGCCGCCCGGCCCGACCGGCTCTCCCTGCGTGCCTGTCGCAGGGGTCGCGGTCGTGGAGGAGCTGCAGGCGGCCAGAAGGCTGCCGGCTCCTGAGAGGACCACCCCCGTTCCGGCTGCGCGCCGCAGAAACTCACGCCGGTTCAGTTCGCTCGCCCACTCCTCACGATCCCGCGCCATGTCTAGCCTCCTTGCTAGGAACTGCCTTCGCGAGTGCCGCTGGGGACGCGCAGCCTTTCACGCATGGCGCGTCCCTTCAAGCGCAAGGTTGCGCCCGACTTCCTCCGCGAGGCGCTCCATCAGCGGCAAAGCGCCGATCGTCACGCGGATGTAGCCGGGCATGCCGAAGTCCTGGCCGGGCCGAACGAGCAGCCCTGCCCGAAGAAGTGCCTGCGCCAGCTCGATGTCGTCGACGCCGACGCGTACGAGCAGGAAATTGGCCTCGGAGGGGAAGGGCTCGGCGCCCTGCGCGCGCAGCAGCTCCGCCAACCGCTCGCGCGTCTCTTCGTTCTCGCGCCGCCGCTCCTCGATGAGCTCGGTGTGGCGAAGGCTCGCACAGCCGGCTGCGAGGGCAGCCCGGTTGACGTTGAAGGGCTCCTGGACGACGTCCAGGTACGGCGCGAGCGATTCGTGGGCCACGGCGTAGCCGAGGCGAAGCCCGGCCAGGCCGAAGATCTTCGAGAACGTGCGCAGAAGGACGACCGGGCGACCGGACGCGACGTCGTCTTCCCGTCGCAGGCGGCGGTCAGGGCGCACATAGTCGACATAGGCCTCGTCGACGACGATCGCGCACCGCTCCGGCAATCGCTCGAGAAGCGCATCCCATTCGTCCTTTCCGACGAGCGAGCCGGTCGGATTGTTTGGATCGCAGAGCCAGACGAGTCGCGCCTCGACCCGACGTGCTGCCTCCGCGAGAGCGTGTGGGTCGTGGCGGTGATCCTTCCCCGGGACGTGTTCGACGGTCGCACCCGCGGCTGCCGAGACCTGCGCGTAGAGGCCGTACGTGGGCGTGGGCACGACCACCGCATCCCCCTCGGCGAGAAACGCATGTGCCACGGTGCCGACCAGCGCCTGGATCCCGTGACCGGGCACGATCATCTCGGACCGGATGCCGAGCCAGGCGGCGACGGCTTCCCGAAACTCCGTGTAGGCGTGCTCGGGATACATCCAAGCCCGCTCGAGTTCGCCCCTCACCGCCTCGCGGACCCCCGGAAAGGGGCCCTGCAGGCCCTCGTTCCAGTTCAGCTTCGCGATCTCGTCGAGGCCGTACCGCTCCTTGAGCTCTACGAGACTCGGCCCCGGTCGGTAAGGGTCGAGCCCGACGAGCGACGGCCGGACGAAACTGCTCCAGTCCGTCACGCGGTCGGCGTCCACATCCGCAGGAGCGCGGGAAGGTGGATCAGCGACGGACCGTCCTGCGCAAGCGCTCGCTCGAGCGCCGCGCCGAGCTCGTCAGCGGTCGTTTGCTCCGCGCGGACGCCGAAGGACCGAGCAAGGGCGACGAAGTCGGGCTCCTCGAGATCTACGGCCGTCGTCTCGCCGAAGGAGGCGCGCTGGTACTCGCGCAAGATCCCGTAGCCGCCGTCGTCGACGACGAGGAGAGCGACGTTCAGCGCATATTGGCTCGCGGCAGCCAGCTCCTGGATCCCGTACAGGAAGCCTCCGTCACCGACGACGGCGAGCACCGGCGTGTCCCGCGCAGCGAGCGAGGCGCCAAGCGCTGCCGGCCAGGCATAGCCGAGCGTCCCCGACCCGAGGGGGTATAGGAACGTGCGCGGCTCGAACACTGGGAAGTGGGAGGCGGCCCAGTAAGCGAGGATGGTCATGTCCCACGTGGTGATCGCATCGCGGGGGACGGCCGCACGGATGGTCTCGAGCACGCCGCGCTCGAACTCCCGATCCTGCTCGGCAAGGCCGGCGGCGATGCGCTCGCGAGCGGCGGCCGCCCGGGCGGCGCCATCACGCCTTCTCGGGCCCACGCGCCGCAGCAGCTCGTCGAGCAACCAGCGGGCGTCGCCGGTCAGGCCGTGAACGGGATACGTCGGGCCGAAGCGTTCAGGCGCTGCGTCTATCTGGATCACGGGGCCAGAGAAGGTCAGGCGATATTGAGCGGTCGTCTCGGCGCCGAGCTCCGTGCCGACCGCCAAGACGACGTCGGCCTCTTCGAGGAGCTCCTTGAAGGCGCCTTCGTCGCAGCCGGAGCCGACCGACAGCGGGTCGTCCGCCGGAAACGCGCCTTTCCCCATGTATGTCGTCGCCACCGGGGCGTCGAGCCGCCGCGCGAGCTCGGCGAGTTCTTCCCAGGCGCTTGAGCGGAGGAGGCCGCCACCCGCCCAGAGCACCGGCCGTTCGGCCTCATCGAGGAGGCGCACCGCTTCGGCGATCTGCTCGGGCGTCGCGCCGACCTTGTCTACGGCGACATCCGCCGTGGGAGATGTCGCGGTCCTGGTCTCGCCCTGGAGGAGGTCGACCGGCACCTCGACGAAGACGGGTCCGGTGGGCGGCGTGAGGGCCTCGATCCACGCCTCGGCGAGGAGCGCCGGGATCTCCTCGTGGGATCGTGCACGCGCCGCCGACTTCACGATCGGTGCGAACGAGGCCGCCTGGTCAGCGAGCTCGTGGAGGTATCCGCGTCTCTGGCCGATGAGGTCGCGAGGGATCTGGCTCGCGATCGCGACGACGGGGACGTACGCGGTGGCGGCCTCCATCAGTGCGGCAAGAGAGACGAGCGCGCCCGGACCGGTCGAGAGCAGCAGGACCGCGGGCCGCCCGCTCACGCGCGCGTAGCCGTCGGCGGCGAAGCCCGCGTTCAGCTCGGTGCGCAGTCCGAGCGTGCGGATCGAGCTGTCGCGGAGGCCGTCCCAGATAGCCAGCGCATGGACGCCCGGCACCCCGAATGCGACCTCGGCGCCGAGCGCCTCGAGCGTCTCGGCGACGAGCCTCCCGCCCGTGCGTGTTTTGACCGCCTGGGCCATAGGCGCGATCCTATCCCGGCCAATGCCGCGCGATCCCCGCCATGACGTCCTCTTCGAGCCCGTTCGCATCGGCCCGAAGACACTCCGGAACCGCTTCTACGCGGTGCCCCACTGCACCGGCTTCGGGAGCGAGAAGCCGGCTTCGCAAGCCCGTTTCCGCGGCATGAAGGCCGAGGGCGGCTGGGCCGCCGTCTGCACGGAGGAGGCGCTCGTCAGCGTCGATTCCGACTTCTGGCCCGTCTTCTCGACGCGCATGTGGGACGACGACGACCTGCGCAATCTCGCCGTGATGTGCGACGACGCGCACTCCCATGGAGCGCTCGCGGGGATCGAGCTCACCCATGGAGGCGGGCATGCTCGCGCCCGCGACGCCCGCGTGGCTGCGGTGGCGCCGTCCCAGCTCGCGAGCGACTACGACCCATTTGTCGTTCCGAAGCGTATGGAGAAGGAGGACATCCGGCGGGTGCAGGCCGACTGGACGGCGGCCGCGAGGCGCTCGCGCGAGGCCGGCTTCGACATCGTCTATGTGTATGGCGGACACAGCTACCTGCCGCTTCAGTTCCTGTCGCCGTTCTACAACCGCCGGCAGGACGAATACGGCGGCTCGCTCGAAAACCGTGCCCGCTTCTGGCTCGAGACGCTCGAGCTCGTGCGCGAAGAGATTGGGGACGACTGCGCCATCGCTGTGCGGCTCTGCGTCGAGGCGCTCGGCCCGGCCGGGGTCGAGCTCGACGAGGGCCTCGGCTTCGTCTCGCTCGCGGACGGGCTCGTCGACCTGTGGGATGTCAACGTGGGCTCGATCACCGAGTGGTCGAAGGATTCGGGCGCATCGCGGTTCTTCCCCGAGGGGTACCAGCTCGAATGGACCGGGCGGGTCCGCGAAGTCACGGCCAAGCCGATCGTCGGCGTCGGGCGGTTGACCAATCCCGACCGGATGGCCGAGATCGTGCAGAGCGGCGTCTGGGATCTGATCGGCGCCGCGCGTCCGTCCATCTCCGATCCGTTCCTCCCCAAGAAAATCGAGGAGGGCCGCTACGGCGAGATCCGCGAGTGCATCGGCTGCAACATCTGCGCGGCGGGCGCCGAGCACGGCAACCAGATCCGCTGCACGCAGAACGCGACCGCCGGCGAGGAGTATCGGCGCGGCTGGCATCCGGAGCGGTTCGACCGCGCCGAGAACGCGGACCGCGACGTCCTCGTCGTGGGGGCGGGGCCGGCCGGCCTCGAGTGCGCAATCGTCCTCGGAAAGCGCGGGTTCCGTCGCGTTCATCTGGTGGAGGCAGAGAGCGAAATCGGCGGGATCATGCGGTGGATCCCGCGGCTGCCGGGCCTCGGTGAATGGGGCCGCGTCCTCAACTGGCGGGCGGTGCAGCTGCAGAAGCTCGGCAACGTCGAGGTGATCACGGGGACCCGTCTCGACGCGGCGGCCGTGGGCGAGTACGGCGCCGAGATCGTCGTCGTCGCGACCGGCGCAGCGTGGGCAACGGACGGCGTCAACTACATCACGCACGACCCAATTCCGGGCGCCGACGCGTCGCTCCCCCATGTGCTCACGCCGGAGCAGGTGATGGTGGAGGGGAAAAAACCGCCTGGAAAGCGTGTCGTCGTCTTCGACGCCGAGGGATACTTCGTGGCCCCCGGCGTGGCGGAGAAGCTCGCTCTGGACGGGTTTGACGCCGAGCTGGTCACCTGCCACGAGGTCGTCTCGCCCCTTTCGGACGAGACGCTCGAGGGTGCGCTGCTGCGCGCGCACCTGCACGAGGCGGGAGTCGCCATGCGCGCCGGCGCGCTCATCACCGAGATCGAGCCCGGACGGGTCACAGGGACGGATCACCTGGGCGAGTGGTTCGAGCTTCCGGCCGACGCCGTCGTTCTCGCCACTCAGCGGATCTCGAACGAGGAGCTCTACCTCGAGCTGAAAGCAGATGAGGACGCTCTGAGGCGCGAAGGGATCGAGGCCGTCTATCGCATCGGCGACTGCGTCGCGCCGCGACTCATCGCCGAAGCGATCTTCGACGGGCACCGCCTCGCGCGGGAGATCGACTCCGAGGATCCCGCGGTGCCGCTCCCGTACAAGCGCGAGCGGCTCGTCCTCGAGCGAGTCCCCACGTGACGGACCGCAGCCGGACCGACTTCCCGCGGCGAGTGCGGGAGTTCGAGCACACCTGGATTCCGCTCGGCGACGGCACGCGGCTCGCCGCGCGGATGTGGTTGCCGGACGACGCTGAGGCCGATCCCGTGCCCGCGATTCTCGAGTACCTCCCGTACCGGAAGAACGACGGCACCGCGATCCGCGACGCGAAAAGGCAGCCGTACGTGGCCGGATTCGGTTACGCCACCGTGCGCGTGGACATGCGCGGGAGCGGCGAATCGGACGGGCTCCTCCTCGACGAGTACACGCGTCAGGAGGAGGACGACGCCCTCGAGGTCATCGGGTGGCTCGCCGAGCAGCCGTGGTGCACCGGCGCCGTGGGCATGTGGGGGATCTCGTGGGGCGGGTTCAACGCTCTGCAGGTCGCCGCGCGGCGACCTCCGGCCCTCAAGACGATCATGACTCTGTGCGCGAGCGACGATCGGTACGCGGACGACGTCCACTACCGCGGCGGGTGCGTTCTGGCTCTCGACATGCTCCATTGGGCGTCGTCGATGCTCACTTGGAGCGGGCGGCCGCCGGACCCGCGCCTGCGGGAGGACTGGCGCGAGGTGTGGCTTGCGCGGTTGGAAGCGGCGAACGCATGGGTCGCGCACTGGCTCGCGCATCAGCGGCGGGACGAGTACTGGAAGGACGGATCTGTTTGCGAGGACTACGCGGCGATCGAATGCCCCGTCTTCGCCGTCGGCGGATTCGTCGACGGCTACACGAACGCTGTCCCGCGGTTGCTGGCGGGGCTCTCGGTACCGCGAAAGGGCTTGATCGGGCCCTGGGCCCACTCGTTCCCGGACGACGCGACGCCG